>CAZDTO010000034.1:0-10503 GCA_964508395.1 uncultured Gammaproteobacteria bacterium
AAAGGCTTAAGCATGCAGTCACCGGATTATGAGATGCTTAACAGTAATACTGGAAACATTACAGATACTATTCATACAGGAAGGCTTGTCCCTATCTATCGGGAGACAAAGGGAATAACGTCAAAATGGCTAAGAAGACAAACATATAACCTACTCACCCAATACAACAAAAGTTTTGAAGATCCGCTTCCTAAATCAGTTCAAAAAAAATACAGTTTTATAAGCTTACAAAAGGCAACTTATCAGGTTCATTTTCCAGATAGTCTCGAACTTGCAAAACAAGCAAGAGAACGTCTTGCATTTGACGAGCTGTTTTTGCTACAACTACAAACACAAACAAGAAAGCAAGCTTGGAGGCAAAATCTCACAGGGCATTCATTTTCAATTTCAAGGTTTAAAACCCAAATAGAAAAATTCTGGGAGAAACTTCCTTTCGAGCTTACCAACGCACAAAAACGGGCAGTCAAAGAAATCTTTGCGGACTTAGCAGGAAATAAACCGATGAATAGGTTGTTGCAAGGAGATGTTGGTAGCGGAAAAACCGTCGTATCAGCAATTGCAATGTATCTTGCCCATCTGAATGGATATCAATCGGTCCTTATGGCACCAACGGAGATACTCGCAAATCAGCATTACCAAACAATATCGAAGCTTTTAACTCCATTTGGGGTCAGAGTTGGTCTTGCAACAGGATCAAACAAGAAATATGATTTAGGATTTAAGATTAAAGAAAAAGGCGGAAAAATTCATAAATCAAAAATCATAAATCATAAATCTGATATTCTCATTGGAACTCATGCCGTACTTTCAAAAAAAATCAAATTCGATAAGCTAGGTCTTGTCGTTATAGATGAACAGCAACGATTTGGAGTTGAGCAAAGAGGGATAATAAGACAAAAAGGAGACAATCCTCATCTTCTTACCATGACAGCAACGCCAATCCCAAGAACAGTTGCACTTACGCTCTATGGCGATCTAGACCTGTCATACCTTGATGAGATGCCAATAGGAAGAAAGATTATAAAGACCTGGCTCGTACCAAAAGAAAAACGAGATGCAGCATATGGTTGGATTGAAAAAGAAATTATGGCACATAAAACACAGGCATTTATCATCTGTCCATTTATCGAGGAATCAGAGAGCATGCAGACAGTAAAAGCGGCAACGAAAGAATTCGAAAGATTGCAGCGAGATATTTTCCCAGATCGAAATTTAGGATTAGTCCATGGAAAGTTAAAAAGCAAAGAGAAGGATGCAGTGCTTCAAGGTTTCAAAGATAAAAAATATGAGATTCTCGTGGCAACACCAGTTGTTGAAGTAGGTATCGATATTCAAAATGCAACCATAATCCTAATTGAAGCATCTGAAAGATTTGGACTATCACAACTTCATCAACTTCGAGGAAGGGTAGGAAGGAGTGATAAACAATCGTACTGTCTATTATTCACAGAATCCACCAGTGAATTAACAATGAAACGACTCAAAGCAATGGAGTCAATGCATTCAGGAGCAGAGCTGGCAGAACTTGACCTTCACCTCCGCGGACCGGGGGAGATCTACGGCACAATGCAGCACGGCAGATCGGAACTTAAAATCGCGTCATTCTCTGACTTTCCATTAATTGAGAAGGCGCGCAACGAAGCAGAATCAATATTTCCAAAACTTGATAAGTTTCCCCTTCTTCAAAAAAAACTTATTCAAACTACAGAAGAACTCGTTTCTCCTGATTAGCCTATCAGATAACGCCCTTGCCTGAATAGCTAAAATTTAGTACAATATAACAACATATGCCACAGGAGCCAAAGAAACGGCATTCTAGACAGCGACAAGGAAAACGAAGGGCACATATACGGCTTACCTTATCACAAACCATCAAGTGTTCAAATTGTGGAGAGACAACCCGTCTCCATACGGTCTGTGCAGCATGCGGTTACTATAAAGGAAGACAAGTCTTAAAAGGCAATAAGGAAAAGAAATCCCGCGAAGCGGGATCTCGCTCCGCGAGACAGAAAAGCGATGAAAACACCACATGACCCACGGCACAGGAAACGCCAACGGATTATCGAGGATCTATTCAAAATGAGTTTTCATAAACAATCAGTTAATACTCTTGCAAAAGAAGTGATGAACCACAAGGATTTTGTTGATCAATATATCTCTCGGAGTGCACAAGAATTTCCTATCGAAAAAATCAATAAAATTGATCTTGCGATACTGCGCTTGGCAGTCTATGAGCTGCTTTTTGAAAAAAAAGAGCCTACAAATGTCATTATTGATGAAGCAGTTGAACTTGCCAAGGAATATGGCGGAGAAACAAGCCCGGGATTTATAAATGGCGCACTGGGCAATATCCTTCGATATGAAAAATCTTCCAAAATTCAAAAATAACACTCTTTTTACTTTAGCTTTTACCCATCGTTCGTATCTAAACGAAACGAAAGAAAAAATTGCATCAAATGAACGGTTGGAATTCTTAGGAGACAGCATTCTTTCATTTCTTGTTTCTGAATATCTTTATAAAACATACCCTACCTTTGATGAAGGAATACTTACCAATCTTCGATCTCTACTTGTAAATACCAAAAGTCTTGCCGGTATTGCAGAGTCACTTCAATTTGGTTCGTATCTTAAACTGTCCAAAGGTGAGGAGGACTCAGGCGGAAGAAATAATGAGTCAATACTGGCAAATAGCTTTGAAGCATTCCTGGGCGCGCTCTACCTAGATAGCGGTATTGAATCTGTGCACGATTTTCTGGCTTCTGTCTTATTACCCCATGCGACACTTCTAATTGAAAAAAATGTGCTGAAAGACCCAAAAAGCTTGCTTCAGGAATCAGTCCAGGCAGAAAACCTTCAGGCGCCAACGTACAAAATCCTACATGAAGAAGGTCCTCCGCATGCAAAAGTATTTACAGTAGGCGTCTTTGTAAACGGAAAAAAAATTGGGGAAGGGACGGGTCGCTCAAAACACAAAGCTGAAGAAGAAGCCGCAAAAGTAGCACTTACAAGCTTTGGTATGGTATAATCAAATCTATATTATGGCTGTCGTAATAAGACTAAAACCAACCGGAAAAAAGGGAGAACGTAAATTTCGTATCGTCGTACAAGAAAAACGAAGTAAGCGCGACGGAAGAGCAATAGAAACACTAGGTTGGTTTGAAAAGGGACCAAAAGGGCAAAAAAATGTTAATAAAGAACGCTATTCATATTGGATCTCACATGGCGCGCAACCAAGCAATACAGTAGCAAAAATTACAGCATCATGAAAGATACACTATCTTATATCATCTCCTCTATTATTGATGACCCCAAGGGAATAATTATAGACGAAAAAGAAAATGATGGTATTATTGAATTCGCTGTAACTGTTCCAAAAGCAGAACTGGGAAAAGTGATTGGAAAAAAGGGGAGGATAATTGCAAGCATCCGAAACGTCATGAAAATTAAAGCATTACGACAAAATAAGAGAGTTATTATATTGCTTCAGGAACCCCAGCAAGACTCTGCGCAGGCTTCGACATGACCATTTCTATACTGACACTTTTCCCACAAATGTTTCAGGGACCATTCGCACATTCAATTATCAAAAAATCTGTGGAAAAAGGTCTTGTGACGATCCGTATTATCAACATACGAGATTTCGGGATAGGAAGACATAAAATTGTAGATGATGCTCCTTATGGAGGTGGATCGGGCATGATAATGCGAGTCGATGTTGTCCACCGCGCAATAGATTTTGCTAAAAATTCCCTGCCTTCAAAACTACCACTTATCATCTTGCTAAATCCTGATGGGAAACCCTTCACGCAGAAAAAAGCAATAAGCCTTGCAAAACTAGAGCATCTAATTTTGATCTGCGGTCACTATGAAGGTATCGATAGCCGAATTGATCATTTCATCGATGAAAAACTCTCAATTGGCGATTATGTACTTACCGGTGGGGAAATACCGGCAATTGTTGTGACCGATACTGTAGTCCGGTTAATAAAAGACGTACTCAAACAAGGCGTTACGCACTCTGAATCATTCTCTGGAGCGTCCGGATATCTTGAATATCCACAGTTTACACGACCACGTATATATCAAAAACTGAGTGTTCCTCAAACGCTTCTTGCTGGAGATCACAATAAAATACGCACATGGCGAGAAAAGCAGTCAGTAAAAAAAACACGTCTTACACGTCCGGATCTTATTAAAAAATCCCTAGGTGCTCTATATAAATCACCTCCCAGGTGAATTAGTTAAAGCGGCGGAGGTAATGAGACATCAGCCGATGCAAATTTTTCCACTAACGAAAGCTTCCATGAGGACAATTGTTCAAGAAGCGAAAGTTCTTCTTCTGTAAATGATTTTATTGGTTCTGTATATGTATAGGTAATCAAGGGGAATTCTTTGTACTGAAAAATCAATTTTAATTTTGCTTCGGTAGTACTTCCGGAAGCCGCTGAGAGTAATTCTGACTGCGAAAGAGGAAGCTTTTCATTTATTTCTTTCAAAAACGACCTTACGTTGTCAATCTCTCCTTCGATGGGAACACTAACATCGATCGGCAATTGCGAATCACCAGTTGTAGCAGACTCAGTTGCGAGAGTCCCGGGTGCAAATGAAAAATTGCCAAGCAGCACGCCTGATTTCACCGCAGAATCAGCAATGACAGTAACTATACCAAAAAAATCCTTATCAGCCGGCACTGCCGAAACAGCGGTATCTATTTTGTCCTCAAGGCCCGTTTTATCAAGGCCCTGCATGATTTGAATATTGTTTTTAATAGTTTTAATTTTCTCTTCAGTTTCTGCAATTTCCCTCCGAATGGAAAACCACTCTTGGGTTAAGGGTATAACAACCGTCCATATCAGTACAATACATGTAAAAATTACTACTAAAAATACCAACACCGAATATATCGGGGAGTCCTTGAATCTATAGTAAAGAAGCGTAAAACTGCTCGTGGCTATCTGTTTGTTTGAATTCATAGAAGTGCTAGGGAAACGGTGAGCTCATATACATTTTTTGCTTCATCAAACACAAGAGATGAGAGTGTTAGAGCCCTAAATTGCTCTCCCTGCTCAATAATGTCACCTATGTCATGTAAGAATAAATCCAATGGACCAAGCGACAAAGCAGAAACTGTGAATGATACGGAACTTGTCGAAAAATCATATCCGGTTATTGAAACCTCACTAGGCAGCACACTCTGTGTTAAAGCAAATGCATTATCGAATCGTTTCCGCTCTAAGACAATTTTTGAAGCATGTGAGAGCCTGTCACGTGTATTTGCAAGAAACTCAAGTTGTTTATTGTACTTTTTTAAATCCGAAATTTCGCTATCTCGTTCTTTGATTAAAGAGGGAAGAGGGGATGAGATGATAAGAAAAAAAACAGTCATTGAGGCAGCTGTCACGAAAAGAAGCATACCGACCGCTAAATTTCTTAGCCTGCTCGTAGCTTTTCCGCTTTTTTTTCTTTGCTTTAATGAAGAAAGAAGGTTGATATCCTCATGCATAGTTTTTTAACGCAAGGCCAACTACCACTGAGTACTCGGGACCGCTCTCAAGAATTTCTTTTGGCACTTGCGCTATACCAAGAGATGTCCATGGGTTAGCAACAACAGTTTCAATACCGCAGTTCTGCACAAAAAAAAGACCCATACCGGGAAGCCTTGCTGCGGAACCTGAGAGAACGATTTGATATATAGGGTATTCATTCTTATAGCGTTCGTTATAAAATGTCAGTGCGCGTCTCACCTCAGAAAGCAAAGACATAAGAATTGGTTCCATTGCCCGGCTTAGTTTTCCTCCGAATGTTTCTTCCGACACGCCGTAGACTTTTCGGTACTCCTCTGCTTGATTAAGGCTAAACCCAAATTCAGCTGCTATCGCACGGTCAAGCGCATCGCTTCCCAAAGGCATAAGATAGGTAAAAATAAGTGTGTTTGCCTGTACAATAGCAAGCGTAGTGCTCGTATTATTTATGTTAACAATAACTGATGTTGGATAATTGTCTCCGACAATGATCGAACGAATGACAGAAAGTATTTCTGTTTCAACCGATGAGATCGTAAAACCGGCAAGTGTAATAATTCTTTCATATCTTCTGATTAGTCCAATCGGCGCTGCAACCAATAGAACCTGCATTGTGGATGTGCCTGTTTTACTGTCTTTCTGACGCCGTAATATCTTCCAGTCAAGCGTGATTGTCTCCAAAGGAGCGGGAATGTGTTGTTCAGCCTCCCATCGGATGGCTGAAGTAAGCTCTTTTTCAGAGAGATCAGGCATGTCAATAACTTTTGTATAAACTTGATTGTCAGCCAGCGCAATATGAACTTTCTTAACACCAATTTTTCCATTAGCTACCATATCACGAATAGCCTGTGCCATCTTCTGCTGGTCAACAGCGGCTTCAGACACAATACCGCTTGGAGGAGGAGTCGCCTGTGATAGCCCACCAAGAGTCAGTGAGTCCTTCTCACGTTTAAACCACAGCGCCCGCATAATATCTGTCCGTATTTCAAGCCCGAAGGTGTCGCTCTTCATCTATTACAGTGGTGATAATACCAAATATGGAAAAAATTCTGTGGGGAATTTCGGATTTCCCTGCACAACAATAATTTTATGCTGTGTACCCCCTGAGCTGCCAATTGACTCAATCCTTCTCTCTTGTACCGGCAATGCATCTCCTGATGCAGATACTGCTATCGGGGTATTTGCATACAGAGGCACTGCCTGGACAAGTATTCCCTGACTTACCAGGGGGAGAGTAGCGCTGTAACGAAACGTCATCCCTGTCACAATACCGGAATAGGTGCCAGTGGCAGGGGTACCAAAAAAATTTCCCGCTCTCCTATTCGAGCAAGGATCGTATACGTAATGTTGGGCTATCGGATTACCTGGTCTGGTAATAACGATTATCTCAATTGCCGCCATAGTATTGCTTGCCTCATCACTACTGCAGGTCTCGGCCGGAGTAGTCTTTCCCCAATAAAATATGAGCGTTCCACCCCATCCATTCGGAGGCGGATTTTGGGGATCATCAACCAGCCAGAGAGAAGAAGCTTCGTCTTTTAAGGCAAGCTTGTCAAGAAGAACTCTTTGTGAAGAGGTTTCCTGGATATTAACACTCTCAATCTTTGAAAAATTATCAGGAAGGGTCTGACCTGGCGATGAAACCACAGCACCAGTTGCTGTGGTTTTTAATGCCCGCTCAACTCCTGCTTCAGCCGCGTAGAACGCCCGCTGGGAATTCTCTTCTTCTGTTGACACCCTAAGGTTGGTAATACTTCTCGTCACGACGGAAAGGCCAACAGTAAGCGAAACCACCATCACAAGGATGATAATAAGAAGCACCTGCCCTTTTTGAGCCTCACGACTAAAATCATTAATAATCATCTATTCCAATGTATCAGGACAGAAAGTGAACTGTCAAGTTCATCCCGGGGCCAAGCCGTGGGACAACCTGTCAAGAAAACTAATCCTTATTCCTTAACAGTATTGACGTATCAAAAGGAATACTGGCTGAACGTTCGACAAAGCCGCTTTCTGTCCGAGCTGAAAGAAGAAAATGAATACCAATGACAGGATTTTGAGCAGTTGTCTCCTGATAACAGGTAAAGTAACATGAATCAAGCGAAACAACATCTGTATCAAGAAGAAGCGCGGGTGGGGGAGTAACCGCCGGACTTGGGACAGGAGAACTCGCGGAGGCAATCGTAATTGGATCAGGCGAAGGATTATAATTACAAATGAATGTTGACTGTCCCGGATCATTAGATGTAATCCGTACGTACTGGTACGGCACTGGCGTTGGTGTCGGATTAGCCTGCTGCTGTACGCAATTGTTTTGAAAATTAACGCCATCGTTACTCACTCCATCAAATCGCCTGGCATTGCGTATCAAATGAGCTATCTGTGAAATCGCATTATTACCATTCTGACGGACGACAGTAAGCGTGTCTGTCTTCGTACTTCCACGAAGAGCAAGAAAGAAAATAGACAGAACAATACCCCCAGCGCTTGCAATAATTCCCATCGCAACCAACAATTCAACCAATGTATGCGCCCGCTCTCTTTGTTTATCTCCCATGAAATTCATATATTAATTCATACAGGTGGTTAGACGAGTCTCATGGCAATAAGGATTAGCTCCTGAACACTGTCCGTCTGTCCACCGGACAAACGCTTCTACCCTGATATAATTTTGAGGCGTAGGTGTTGGCTCTCCTGCTTTCGGAAAGCACGCTGTCGATGAACGTGTCACGCTCACTTCCCGTGTAAAACCTACAATGCCCGTCAAATTATCACCACATGAGGAAGTTATCTTTTCCCCGCAAGGATCGCCTGAGACTGAAGAAAGCTTGGCACAACTGCTTGCAAAGCAATAACTTTTGGCAACGTCTATACCTCCAAAAGTACGGAATGTATCAATATCATTGTTGTGGAATTGACGCATCGATTCGAGTGCCTGCTGTGCATACTGAGTGGCAGTATTTTGGGATCTGCTGCGTTGCGCATTGTTAAGCGAACCAATCACCGTAATGCTCATGGCAGTAATCACAACGCTTGCTATAGCAAATCCTAGGAGTACCTCAACAAGGCTTTGTCCTTGTTGAACAAGGCTTTGTCCCTTACAAAAAACTTTTTTATTCAAAAGTAATTCTTCCATCGGCAAATACAGTAATTATTCTTTGTTTAGAAAAATAAGTTACCGTGACATACGGAGCGGTCACAACTACCGGCGTGCCGTCCATATGGAAATTTGCGGCGCCAGTCAATACTTCGTAGGTAAACCAATTTGCGCCGGAAACAGTAAAAGAAAAATCGCTGGAGAGCGGCTTATTTTGCGCTATCTGTACCTCATTGGTCGTTCCCAACGATGTTCTACAAACCGCATATAGTGTGTACGTTCGTAACGAAACAGACACCTTTACCCTATATCCCTGCAGAGTTTCCGTATTACTAGGAGTAACTAAATCCGTGTCACAGGCAGAAACATTTGGTTTCACCTGAGTAAACGCGCGTGACCGCGCAGTTTGAAGCATAGAAACTATCTCATTTGCCACTTTATCCACCGCCTGCTTTCTGTTGTAGTCAATAAATGTCTGTATGCCTATCGAAGATACGATAGCGATGAGGCTGAAAACAACAATAAGCTCAATAAGTGTAAATCCCCTCTTATGCACTTTGAACTTGCGGGTCATAGGTTTTTCACTGTCTTTGACCAGCGGGTCGTTCCGTTACAAACAGCGCTGTCGTTTGCCTGATCTTTATCTGGGTCAGTAACAATCTCAAGACAGGCAACAAGGCAATACTTAACACATTGTGTCGAAGGAGTAAGATTATCACAACCGGTAGTGCAAGTCGTGGTAGCATCTGAAACCCGGGTTGGTTTGTATCTATATGGTGTAGTACCCGGAGCCAATGGGTCACATGGTATTTTTGCAAGATATGTTGTGCTACCTACGGTGAACGCGGTATTGCAAGTTGAAAAATAAGAAGCCACCGGATAGTATCCATAATCTGACCGATAAAACTCAAGCGGTCCCTGGATCTGGGAAAGGTCTGCCTTACGCCTTGTATCTCTGCCTTTTTGAAATTGTGTGGCAGGGTTAATGATAAAAAGGAGAACTGATGCCATAATAGCAATCACACTAATAACAACGAGAAGCTCAATGAGTGTAACACCCTTAGACGAGTGATAAGTTATAAGTGATAAGTTATAAGTTTTTTTCATGGTGCTTGCCCCGTAGACTCGCCCCTCATGATCGCGAGGCTGGAAGCCTCCGGCATGAGGTAAGTGTTCTACGGGGAGGTATTTGAACTTGAAACCCCATAATTGCAAATTCCACCGCAGGCTGTTTCTTGAATTTTATTATCAGCGATGCTAAAACACGCATTTCCGCTATTACAGGCTCCTGGATCCTCTTTATTATCAAGACTTGCATAAAGCCAATATGCTTGACCATCTTCTGTTGCAAAATAGACATAACGTTTCTTAAGAGTAAGATCAGCATCTTTTGGAACCGGATCAAGAAACGGCTTCCACACGGCACCCCACTCAACCGGGTATCCATGGACCATTAAATGGTCTCTATTAACACTGGGGTATTTATTATATTGCTCATAATATTGACCAAGCGCCGCCTGAATTTTTGAGAGATCTTCCTTCCGCTTGGCATCTGCTGAGGCCGCAAACGGCTTAAATTGCTGGAAGGCAATATACCCGAAAACCACTAAAGCGATTAAAAAAATCAACGTGATAAAGGAAAATCCGCGCTGCGTATATCTACTTATCATAATTTTGAATTTGAAATTTTCAATTTTTAATCAATTTTCAATGTTTAAAAATTTTAATTTAAAAATTTTGATTTGATTTCAAATTTTAAATTGAAAATTAAAAATTTAGCCTATATTAGATTATCAAGTCTCTTAAAAAAACGTAATAAACACGTTCACCAATCTCTCCCCATAAAACATACTAACCAGTGTCCCCACCACAAGAAACGGTCCA
>CAZDTO010000035.1:0-10393 GCA_964508395.1 uncultured Gammaproteobacteria bacterium
CCGGATTTCAGTTGTTGGGGAAAACTGCCCGGTTGTAAGACCATAAATTTGATTATTGTGTGTCAGAAGTGTGAGATTGATATTACGTCGTGCGGCATGAATCAAGTGATTCCCTCCCTCACCATACTGATCACCATCGCCTCCAATAACGATTACTGTCAAACCATGATTTGCAAGCTTGATTCCTTCAGCAACCGGCATTGGCCTCCCGTGTAATCCGTTAAAACCGTATGTCTTCACCCAATACGGAAGTTTGCTTGAGCATCCAATGCCTGAAACGAGAACCACTTCCCATGGATTTAAACCCAATTGAACAATTGCATTTTTGAGCGATACCCAAATACCAAAATCACCACATCCCGGACACCAGTTTGGCTTATCGTAAGTTATTTCTAGATCTTTGAGCTCGGTCATATACATCAAATATTACATCCCGATAAGTTCTCAATTTTCAATTTAAAATTTGAAATGAAATCTAAATTTTAAATATTTTAAACATTGAAAATTAAAAATTAAAAATTAAAAATTTCAAATTAACGTCTTTACTTTCTGTACTATCTCCTCCGGATAAAATGGTCTTCCGTCATATTTACGAAGTCTATCTGAAACGGAAAATCCTGTTCTCTCACGAAGCAAACCTTCAAACTGCCCTGTTTTATTATTTTCAATAATAAGCGTCTTCTTAGCCTGCTTTATGTAATTAACAACAGCTTCGCTTGGAAAAGGATGCAGGTATGAAACTTTCAAAAAGTTAACGCGGATGCCGTCTCTCTTGAGCCACTCTATTGCCTCAAAAATTGGCAGTTTGGTTGAGCCAAAAGAAATAATTGTCAGCGATCCTGAATCAGTTCCATAAAATTCAGGCTGCGGAAACTCGTGAGCTGCATTTTCTAATTTTTTAAAACGCTTATCCATCATTTTTATCCTGTTATCCGATTCCTCGTTATAGAGTCCGCGTTCATCATGTTCATCAGATCCCGACAAACCAATTCCTCCCTGTTGTCCAGGTAGACTTCTGGGTGAAATTCCATCTTCGGTAAATAAATACCGTTTATAATCCGTCTGCGCTCCTGCCTCCTGATCGCTAAGAATTTTTCCTCGCTCGACTTTGAACTTTGAACTTTGCATTTTGAAATCGTCGATCGCCATCGACGCGTGTCCTTCCATAAGGTACTTATCAACAAGAAATATAACCAGCATCTGATATTTTTCTGCAAGGTTGAATGCGTGCATCGCATACGTGAAACACTCAAGCATATCGCCGGGCGCCATAATGATACGGGGGAAATCGCCCTGCCCAGCATGCAGTGCAAAACGGAGGTCTCCTTGATCTGTCCACGTAGGCATCCCTGTTGAAGGCCCCGGCCGCATGCCAAGGACAACAACAAGCGGCGTCTCTGTTTCCCCTGCTAAACCTAATGATTCAACCATTAGTGAGAAACCACCACCTGACGTTGCTACCATTGACCGGACCCCGGCAAATGATGCACCAATCGCCATATTAATACCGGCTATCTCATCTTCCGGCTCTTTCACCACAATGTTGTATTTAAGAGCATGGGAAATGAGTGTTGTCATAATCGTATTAACTGGCGTCATTGGATAAATTGCTGCAAATTTTAACCCCGCCCTAATCGCACCAAGCGCCACTGCCTCAGCTCCACCCATAAGTAAATTGTGCTTTTCTTTTTTCTCAACTTGCTTTCCAAACCTTCCGGAAAAGTTTTTTTGCACGTGTTCAAATCCCGCTTTTGAAGTATTGATATTTTCCGCAACCACCTCTTCTCCTTTTTTTCCGAATGCGTCGCGAAGAATCTTTTCAAGAACCAAATAATCACTGTGAAAAAGCGATAATGATGCACCCACGGCGACGGTATTTATCATAAGCCTGTCTGCACCCACCTGCTTGGTGATTTCAAGAAAGGGAACGGGGACAACAAGAATTTCAGGACTAAACTCGTTGGGTTCAACTTTCGTGACATTTGGATCATACACAACCGCAGATCCAGGTATTAATTCATGTTTATGTTTATCAATAGACTCCCGATTCAGAGCAACAAGAATATCAACTGGTTTTTTTTGACAATAAATCTGGGTATCTGAGGCACGGACATAATACGCATTATGTCCACCACGAATAAGCGAGGGATATTCAACGTAATCAAATACAGACATTCCAAGACGGGTAAAGATCTTTGCCATCATTTGCCCTGTTGTCATAATGCCGTATCCCGCTTCACCGCCAATAACCCACTGAATATCTACCATATTAATCGCATAAACAAATACTACCAATAAACAAATGGTCGATCAAGGAGAAAAACTTGCTGCAATATGTATATTTCTGAAGTTCAGGAGGGCTTGCCCTCCGATAATCGCAGCACGAGGCGTGAACGAATAGTTCTGAAAAGCCGAGTGCTAAGATCAGGAGGGCCAAACCTGACGAATCTCGTTCCCCTGATCGTCTATCTCAACAATAACTATTGCATTCACCGGACATGATTTTGCTGCATTCATGATATTGACATCGGTATCGTTGATGTCTTCATACCCCACAAAATCAGATGTCGACGTTCCGTCCTTTTTCTTAATAACCGCCTTACCTTCGCTGTCAAGATCAAAAGCTGATGGTGCAACTGCTGAGCATGATGCAGCGCCGATACACAGTTGACGATCAACTTTTACCTTATACTTTGCCATAAAAGTTAGTTAAAAATTCAAAGTTCAAAATTAAAAGTTACAATTTAAAGTTCAAAATTTTTCGCTTAGCTTTTAACTAACAGCCGTAATTTTGAACTTTTCACTTTGTACTTTGAACTTGCTACAGGCAGTCTTGCAGTACCGCCCACCCCAAAAGAGCACACTTCTTTCTCGTTTCAGAAACCTCAATCTGCAATAGGGACAGCATATCTTCTTCAGAAAATTTTGTCAACACTGTTTTCTTCTTCCCTTTGACAAATTCAGTAAGTATCGACGCACTCGCAATACTAATCGCACACCCCTTGCCCAAAAATCCAATTTTTTCAACTGTCCACCTGGGAGGTGATTTAGCTAGGACACCTAGGGATTTCCCCTTATTTTTGAACTTAATAAACATCTCAATCTCATCGCCGCAAAAGGTATTTAATTGCTTGGAAGAAACGTCAAAAGAAGAAAGTTTACCAAAATTCTGCGGCTCTCTATAATGCTCTAAAATCTCTTCTCTATATACATTACTTATCATTTTTTTAATTTAAAGATCTTCTTTGCCTTCCTTAAACCCTTTATAAATTTATCGATATCTTGCTCATCGTTGTATAAATAAAAACTTGCACGTGCGGTTGCCGAGACGCCAAGACGGTTGTGCAAAGGCATAGCGCAGTGATGACCCGAGCGGATACAAATTCCCATATCGCCTAACACTTGTGCAACATCATGTGCATGAATTCCTTCAATATTAAAAGATATAACTCCGCTTCTTTTTGTTCCGTCTTTTGGACCGTATATGGTTAAACCGCAAAGCTTATCCATATTCTCCAAGCAATATTCCATAAGCTGCCGTTCGTGCTTCTGAATTTTATCTATTCCAACGTCTTCCAAGTAATCAATCGCAGCGCCAAGACCTATGATCCCGGCAATATCAGGCGTCCCTGCTTCAAACCTTGCTGGGGGAGTAATAAATGTTGTTTTTTTAGCTGTTACCTCTTGTATCATTTCTCCACCAAATAAAAATGGGTCCATTTTATCCAATAGTTTCTTTTTTCCATACAAAATACCGACACCTGTCCCTGCAAGCATCTTATGTCCAGAAAATGCAAGAAAATCACAATCCAAATCCCGCACGTCTACCTTCATATGGGGAACTGATTGCGCAGCATCTACCAGAACGATAATGTCTGGATTTTGTTTTCTAGCTGTTGCAATAATTTTACGAATCGGATTTATCGTTCCCAACACATTAGAAACGTGTGTAATAGCTAGGAGTTTTATTTTTTGAAAATCAGCATGTAATTGAAAATTTTCATTTATATCCAGAACGCCAAACCGTGCACTCTTTTGCAATGCAACTTGCTGCCATGGAACAAAATTGCTGTGGTGTTCCATAATTGTCGCAGCAATTCTCTCTCCTCTTTTTATATTGTGGGACACTAAGGAGTATGAAACTAAATTTATTGCCTCGGTGGTGTTTCTGACAAAAATAACTTCATCGGCAGAGAATGCATTAATAAACCTTGCAATCTTTTTCCTTGCCTTCTCTACCATTACTGTTGCTTTTTCAGAAAGAGGATATAAGCCCCGACGGACATTCGCATTTTGTGCAGTATAAAAATTGGTAATTTCATCAATTACTCGTTGTGGTTTCTGGCTCGTTGATGCAGAATCAAGATAAACAAGATCTTTATGCGCGGCAAAAATTGGAAAATCTTTCTTTATATTCATTATCCAAAGTGTTGTGTATCATAAGTTAACTTATGATACATATTTCTCTCTGACTCTGACTATGTCTGCTTAAAAGTTGAGTTATTTTTCTTCGGGAAATAATCCGCTCTTTTTTCGGAAGAGATACCATAACTGACTCGAAAAACCCAGTAATCATAAGATATTCTGCCTCTCTCCTACTTAGCCCTCGACTTTGTAGGTAAAATAGCTGCGAAGGATCGAGTCTGCCGACAGTCGATGCGTGCCCTGCTTTCACCTCATTCTCATCAATCTCAAGAGAAGGGATGCTTCTTCCTTTCGCATGATCAAACAGAAGAATTTTTGATGAGAAAAAACCGTCGGCTCCTTTTGCACCCTTTATTATCCGGACTATCCCATCATTGTCAAATGAAGACGAATTAAAAAATACACCGCGAATTGTTGTCCGGCTTTTTGTTTGGGACGCTTCGTGAATTACATTCGTTTTAAACAGTACCGATTGCGTATTATGTCCGAGAAATATGCCAACAATTTGAAGACTAGCGCCCTTACCGGCAAGATGAGCAGTAAGATTTATTTTCTCCGCAGAATCAATAAAAACAAATGGCAGAATTTTTTCTTCATCTGCTTTTATTATCACTTCTATGCTTCTCATTTTTCACTTTTCCTCCCGAGCAGTTTATGCATCACCGGAAGTATCCCAATCTCGGGTCCTTGTATGTTGCCTTCGTGAAGCTGATCAATGGTCATCCATTGTGGATCAAAAGCTTCCAAATCTTGGATAACATGATCGCCTTTTAGACTAGTTTTTGGGAAACAGAGAAAGAAATACTGATAACTATGGACAGCTTCATTGAGAGGATCGTAATAAAAATAATTTTCATTAAAATGTATAAAATCCCCTATATCAATATCGATACCAATCTCTTCTTTTATTTCTCTTTTTAAACCTTCCTCTATTGTTTCCTCTGCCTCTACACCTCCACCAGGGAGACTATATTTGCCTGTACTTCTTGTATTAACGACTATAACTTGACCATCCTGAACAATCACACCGTATGCGGCAGGACGGAAAGACAACGATGATAATAGCACTCTTTTTTTCTTCCCAAACATTGTAAAACATTCAACAAGTTGGTCTTCCATAACCTAACCTACAGCTCCGGTCATCTCCAATTGAATCAATCTATTAAGTTCAACAGCGTACTCCATCGGCAGTTCTCGTACAATCGGCTCAATAAAACCATTGACAATCATTACCTCCGCTTGTTGCTGTGACATACCGCGTGATTGAAAATAGAAAAGTTGTTCTTCGCCAATCCTTGATACTGATGCTTCATGACCGATCGCAACATCTTCCTCATCTATTTCCATAGTTGGATATGTATCTGACCTGCTTTGTGGATCAAGAATAAGCGCATCACATCTGACAGTAGATTTGCTCATTTTTGCACCTTTTATTACTTTTAACAATCCGCGATAAGAAGTCCGTCCACCATTTTTACTCACTGATTTTGATGTAATTGCAGAACTTGTTTCAGGTGCAAGATGAATAGCTTTTCCTCCAGCATCTTGGTGTTGGCCATCTCCTGCAAAGGCAAGCGATAAAATTTCACCTCTTGCTTTTCTCCCTTTCAAGTATACAGATGGATATTTCATCGTGAGCTGGCTACCAAGGTTGCCATCGATCCATTCACCAAATCCCTCCTCATCAACAAACATACGCTTGGTGACCAGGTTATAAACATTTTTACTCCAATTTTGGATCGTGGTGTATCGGACACGGGCTCCTTTTTTAACAAAAATTTCAACCACCGCAGCGTGAAGAGAATCTGTTGTGTAAATTGGCGCAGTACAACCCTCAACGTAATGAACATAACTCCCCTCATCAGCGATGATAAGAGTTCGCTCAAACTGACCCATGTTCTTGGCATTTATCCTAAAGTATGCCTGAAGAGGTAGTTCAACCCGAACACCCTTTGGAACATAAACAAATGATCCACCCGACCACACAGCAGTGTTAAGAGCTGAAAATTTATTATCCCCGGCAGGAATAATCGTACCGAAATATTGCCTCAGAAGCTCAGGATATTTTTTAACTGCAGTATCGGTATCTACAAAAATTACTCCTTTCTTCTCAAGCATCTTTGAAATGCTATGATATACAACTTGCGAATCATACTGAGCTCCGACTCCAGCCAAAAACTTCTTTTCTGCTTGCGGTATACCGATTTTGTCGTAAGTGTTTTTTATTTCTGCCGGAAGATCCAACCAGGAGGTTGCTTGTTTTTCAGTCGGATTGACATAGTAATACATCTGATCAAAATTTAATCTTTTGAGATTTCCTCCCCATATCGGAAGCGGCTTATTATAGAAAATTTTTAATGCGCCCAATCTTCTCTGAAGCATCCAATCAGGTTCTTTTTTCTGCCATGAGATATCTTGTACTATCTTTTCTGAAAGACCGCGCGGAGTTGAATAAAAAGGCTTAATATCATCATGAAATCCAAATTGATATGTCGAAAGATCAAACTGCTGCATAGCCGCTTCGCTCTATTCTGCGAACAAGTTTTATACCATCTGATTTTTTAATTGCTCCGTCAATGAGAACATGGACAAAATCAGGCCGCAGGTAATGTAATATCCTTTGATAGTGAGTAATAATTAATACTCCAATCTTCTCCCTTCTTACTGCTTTTTTAATTGCCAATGCAACGACGCGCAAGCTATCTATATCAAGTCCTGAGTCAATTTCATCAAGAACAGCATATTTTGGTTGCAAAATAAGCATTTGCGCAATTTCCGCGCGCTTTTTCTCTCCACCTGAAAATCCCTCATTGAGCGATCGCTGCATAAAAGCATCATCAAGCCCAACCTCGTCAAGTGCTTTTTTAACTTTTTCTTTAAACTGTGACAATGGAACTTTTTCATTCGGTCGAATCGCCTTTGACGCGGTCCTAAGAAATGCTAAAAACGAAACTCCCGTTATTTCGATTGGACTCTGAAATGCTACAAACAACCCTTTCCTCGCCCTTTCTTCAGGATTCAGTGATAAAAGATCAATTCCATTAACTTTGCACTTTGAACTTTGAACTTTGCACTTGTATAGAGGGTTTCCCATCAAACTCATCGCAAGGGTAGTCTTCCCCGATCCATTAGGCCCCATGATTGCATGAACCTCTCCGGGTTTAATCTGCAAATTAATACCATGAAGTATCTCTTTCTCTCCTGTTCCGGCTGAAAAATTTTGCAATAACAACATAAAACTTATGCACCTTATGTCATTCTGAGCGTAGCGAAGAATCTAGATCCTTCGGCCTCAGGCCTCAGGATGACAAAGTTGAATTTCGATAATGTGTAAATTCATAGATTGATAACCTCGAAACTTTATCCAGAAACTCTTGATTTAGTTTCCGCCAAATACTTCCAGTATCACAAAAATCAACTTTATCGCAAAAACCTGTCGCATCACCCCTACTGCAGCACTCAAGCATCGTATCTCGGGGAAAAAGCTCAAGAATTTCCCCAATTTTTAATTTCTTTGGATCTTTATTCAGATAATAGCCGCCATTCTTACCCTCAACTGCCCCTATTATGCCACCATGCCGGAGTATATTTGCCAGGTTGCGCAAAAAAAGAATTGAAATTTTATATTTGTGGGCGATTTTTGAAAGAGGTACAACTTTGCCAGTCTCCTTTGCAAGAGAGTTAACTAAAATCAAGGCATAATCCTCGCTTCGGGAAAATCTGATCATACTAGTACTGATGTTGTATAAGTTTAAAGTACTAAATGCTCCCTGTCAACAAAAAAATCAACTAGGAAAAAAAGCGCGTAATTATTAATAAGTTTAAATACTTATCTCAGGGGCTGGTCGCGGAACAAACGATAGGATATCTTTTACACCACTTTGCAACACTTGAGCAAATAACTGGGATTGTCTAACGTCATCTGGATTTTCACCAGGCTTATATGTACCTCCGTTTTTACCAAAATCAATTGCATACATACCTGATAGATCATCATCGGTAGGAACAGATAATAGATAATTATGTCTAACAACTGCATTTTGATCGGCATCAATATCCGATCCTATTAAAAATAATGTCTCTGGCAGCCGGTATGCCAAAACTCGCTTTTCAATTCCTTCTGTGCTGGTCCCTAAGCCTTCTTTTGACTCTCCTCTTATGCCTAATACCAAAGGCTTTTTTACATACACCTCAATTGGGATTCCAATCATTGAAAGAACAGCTTGCACATCAGTTGCGACAGGGACAGTTATTTCCGGTAATTCAGAAGCATTGATAATAATCGAGGTATCTTTATATACAAATTGATGTAATCTTGCCCATGCAGCCGTATACTCCTGCTCATTATCTGCAGATAATGGCTTTGGGAAACAATCAAACTCTCTCATGAAAAAACATTATACACTATTATGACTTATAAATCAGTCTTCTCCCATGTAATGCATGAGCCTGTACACTTTTACCACCGATACTTCCCATTCTCCGGCTATTTCTGCCCGTCCAAAACCTGCCACTTCCCAGAGCGGGTCGCCAAGCGGTTTGCAGTTTGGATCTTCGCAGACGATAAGTAATTGATCGGCAACAGTTTTTCTTTCAGGGTCTTTTTCCAAATTTTCAATCGTAATAGGATCATGTTTTGCCAAGGCAAAAAAATACCGATAGCCGTGGTCTGAATTGCCAGGGGTAATCAGGGCAAAATTGTAAGGCTTATTATCTGTTTTTGAAAGTACAAATTCGGAAATCTGCTTTACTTGTTCTTTTTGCCGATTCGCTGAACTGAAAAACGGTGCGCCTTGAAGATTTAAGAATACAAGATATGAAAAAATAGTAATGCTTACTAACTCACCTGCCAATTTTAGTCTGCTTTTCCCAAAGATATATGAAAGACCATTGCCTACAAGAAGAAATGGAAGCGGGAAAAGAAATCCAAAATAGTAATCATAAATAGGTCTTTTATAAAAACCAAAAAGTAATATTCCAATGAACAGCCATAATATAAAAAGCAGTTTTCTTAGACGATCTTTCATCGTAAAAAGCACAAAGATAGAAACAGCAATAAGAATCCATATCATGGTTTGCCAAAACAGAAGCGTCTGTGCGGTATAGTTACTATGTTGCTCCTGTGGTGGATAGACAGTTACCAGTCGTGCAAAGAGGCGAAACAATGAACTGCTAATTACCTCTGTAAAGGGAACATTGTATAAGTAGTTGCTCTCTGGTATTTTCCCAAGTATAAAGTTGCCAATTGTCCTTATATTGGGAAATCCGTGTCGTATCTCAAAAAGAAGAAACGGTGAAAAGCCAGTAAGAAATCCTAAAAACATCTGAAGATACCACTTCACAACAAGAAATATTTTTATTTTTTTGTCCCGGACATATTGTCCTATGAATGCAAAGACTACAACGATAACACCAAGAAATACGGTAAGATACTGAAATTGCATCGCAATCCCAAGAAGAACACCTACAACAAAAAAACGTTTCCATGTCGGTTTTATCACCGATTTATATAATAAATACAGAAGCAGTAATGAAAAAAATGGGAGCGGATTTGGGTTCCACGAAGATCGAGAATACGCAATAACAAGTGGGGATATAGCATAAAGCGTTGCCGCAAAAAGCCCTGCTTTATAACCGAAAAATTCCTTCCCGACTTTGTAGACTAAAAAAACTGTCGCGATGCCAAAGATTGCCACCATCACCGCAGGACCGACAGGATCATAGTGAAAAAGCCATAAAAATGGCGTGATCATGTAGTAGTAAATAGGTCCGTAGAAAAAATCAGCTGCAGATGATCTTGGCCCAAGTAAGGTCAAGTTACCTTCAAGAATTCCCTTAACCACTAAGACATCTCTCCCTTCATCGCCCAAAAACGTCATGTAATCAGATATCCTGTAAAGTCTGAGAAATGAGGCGAGGAGAAGAATGATAATAATTAAAAAATTACTCCGCAAGAAACTTTGAACTT
>CAZDTO010000036.1:0-6538 GCA_964508395.1 uncultured Gammaproteobacteria bacterium
CAATCTCTCCCCATAAAACATACTAACCAGTGTCCCCACCACAAGAAACGGTCCAAACGGCACAGTGCTTCCCTTGAGCTTCTTTTTTCCTAACATAACCAGTATGAGCGAAACAACAGCTCCTGTCAAGAATGCCAAGTAGAGTGACACAACTATCTTGGGAAAACCAAGAAACAAACCTAAAAGTCCAGCTAATTTGACGTCACCAAAACCCATACCCCTACCTCTGGTAATAAAATGGAGCAAGAAAAACAGTAAAAATGCCCCAAGAGCGGAAATAAGATAGTTGATAGTTGATAGTTGATAGTTGATAATTAGGTAAAAGAATGTAACAATTATTGCCGGGTAAACTATTTTGTCCGGAATGATTCCATACTTAAGATCGGTAAAAAAGATTACAATCAGGGACGAAACAATAAAGAAATAATAAACCAAATTGAAAATTGAAAATTGAAAATTGAAAATTTGATTGTTCGGATGCAATATAACCATTACAAAAAGAATTCCTGTTAATAACTCAACCAATGGGTACTGCCAGCTGATGGGGGAGTGGCAATACCGGCATTTACCACGCAATAGTATAAATGAAACGACCGGGATAAGATCGTGCCATGCAAGTTGTTTTTTACACGAGTCGCAATAAGACCGTCCTTTGATCACAGATTCATCATGGGGGAGGCGGTCAACAAGGACGTTTAGGAAACTGCCGATGGCACAACCGATGAAGAAAATAAAAAGAATCTCCACATACCTATACTAGCACAAAGTTTAAAAGTTATACTTTCTCTTGACACGCGATGTCATTCTGGACCCTGGAATCCCGAAGGGCGATAGGGGATAGGATCTCATCTCACAAGATCCTATCATCCCGCTAAGCTAGACTCAAGGATGGCACTGATGCATTAGGGGAGAAACACATAGCCGCCGTACTGGTTAGGCTCGCTGCCAGAAGTCCAGCAGACAGTCCCCGTGGCGCTTTGCGCCGATGCCCAAAGAAAATAAGGATCATCAGGCGTACATTTTTCCCGCTCAGGCCCTGATTCTAGCCTGACGTAAATAATTGCTTCAAAACCATCCGTTTGATAACAGTAATAATTTTGCTGATTTGTCTGACAGGGAGTTATGCCTGAAGTAATATACTCTATCACAGCGGGTGCGTTTCTTATCTCTCCCTCATTTACAAGCGTTGTGATCCATGTAGGGTCGGCAGTGACAAAAACAGCATTTTTGACTGTATACCTGGACTGCACAGCGTGCCTCAACTGACTCAGATTACTTTTCCTGCCTGCATCTCTTCCTCGTGCGATTTGATCAAGCGGATTAATAGCAATAAGCACTATTGCCCCAAGGACACCCATAACCGCTATAACAACCAATAATTCAATAAGGGTAAATCCTCTTCGCATAATTATTTACGATTCATACGCATCTTAAGTATGCACAACAACATGCATAACGTCAAGTAAACATCTGTAATCGTTCAGGAATTTACATAACTTTTATTGTTTGATCCCGATATCAATCGGAGAGAACTAAAAAAACGTTAAAACTTCTAGCACCGGCTAGACCGGACTCGAAGAATAAGTTCTTCTTTAGTCTGAAGACTAGAACAACGGCAAATCTAAAAAGAATTAATTACAATTTTAAGAAAATGACAAAGCTTATTTTTAAGAAGACTACTGAGTAGCGTTACACGCAGTGGCTAAGGCGGGATCAGCAGCTCCGCAGACAAGGCATGTATTATTCCGCGTCGCAGAAGAGTCCCACATAAAGTATGGATTCGTTCCTGCAGCACATTTACTGTCCTCTGCCGAAGATTCAAGCCGTACCCACGCACCCGCAACTGCACCTACCCCTACCGTTGCTGTATAACAATATCCATTTGCAGGCTGAACATTTGTTGTGCAGGGAGCTGAACCTGTTATACTATACGTCGATGCGGCAGGTACATTCCTTACCTCTCCTGCAGTTACTAGTGTACTTATCCAAGTAGCATCTGCTACCGGATACACACCATTTCTTGAAGTATAGTATGCTTGTACCGCATTTGCTAATTGACCTAACGTACTCTTTCTTCCCGCATCCCGACCACGAGCCAGCTGTTCAAGAGGGTTAATTGCGACCAGGACAACTGCCGCTAAGACTCCCAAAACTGCGATAACGATAAGAAGTTCAATAAGGGTGAAACCTTGGAGAGATTTTTTATTAGATAATTTCATTACTTATCCAGTAGAACATATTCTAAAATACTTGTCAAGGGGGGAAAATAATACGAAATTTTTTTCCGTCATTCTGGCAAGTCGAGCAAAGAGAGACGCGTCCAGAATCAAAAAAGATTCTGGAGTCCTCACTTCGTTTGTCCCCAGAATGACGGTGCCAGATTAAAACTTCTGTATAAGGTTGTAAATCGGCAGAATAATTGAAATAATAATGAATGCGACCCCAACGCCAAGAATAACCATGAGAATCGGTTCAAGCACCGTTGTCAATGTCTTTACCGTCTGTTCTGCTTCACGCTCAAAGTATTCAGATGCACGTATTAAGTTTTCATCCAGTTTTCCGGTCTGCTCACCGATTTTCGTAAGCTGTACAAGAAGCGGCGGAAAATGAGCTGACACCTCCATCGCATTGCCCACCGTCACTCCCTTCTCAACTCTTTTTGCTATTTCAACAATATCATGCTCATAAATAGCATTTCCGACAACCCGTGCGGATTGTTCCAGCGAATCAACAACGAGAGTCCCTGACCCAACAAGAAGCCCAAACGTCCGTGAGAATTCTGCAAAAATCGTATTGCGTATAAGCTTACCAAATATCGGC
Organism: uncultured Gammaproteobacteria bacterium; assembly: GCA_964508395.1. Lineage (GTDB taxonomy): Bacteria > Patescibacteriota > Microgenomatia > Levybacterales > UBA12049 > CAZDTO01. Next base: position 2,821 of record CAZDTO010000036.1, read on the forward strand.
AACCGCAAAATAATATCATCGATAACAATTTTACCCGCTTCTGTCTTATGCCAACGCCCAAGAAAAACAACTGCAGCTATTGCACCGATAAGGATAAATGGCCAATACCGCGTTGAAACTTTTGACATAAAAACAAGAATTTTGGTCGTTATTGGAAGATCAATACTCAATGATTCATAAAGAGTTGAAAGCTGTGGAATAACAGCTATCATAAGGATAGCAACAACTACTGCCATCATAATAACAATGATGACAGGGTATAGTAACGCGCCTTTTATCTCACTACGCAGTTTTTCCTGTCTCTCAAGATTTTCAGCAAGACGCAATAGAACTCTGTCTAAAAGACCTGAAGATTCTGACGCTTTAATAAGAGAGACATAAATCGGGGAAAACGCCTGAGGGTACTTAGCAATTGAGGATGAAAGAGAGCTTCCTTCTTCGATATCAACAATTATACCCTGAATGACATCAAGAAGTACTTGTTTCTGCACCTGCTTTTTAAGAACATTCAGTGCCTGCATAAGCGTCAGACCGGATGATAGCATAGAGGCAAGCTGCCTTGTAAAAAATACTTGGTCGCCTTTGCTAAATTTATTCCAGATAGCGACATGTTTAAGAAATGGTATTTCTGTCTGCTCGATAACCTTAATGGGGATCAAATCGTGCTTGCGAAGATAACTTGCTGCTGTATCTACATCACGTGCCTCCACTACTCCCCGAACGACTTTACCATCTTGAGTTATTGCCCGATAGAATAACTTCATATTACGAGCCGACCAAGCGGAGGAACTCTTCAGGACGGAGTGCGTAGCTCTTTGCAGTTTCAAGGCTAACTGCACCTGACAAAACAAGCTGGGAGAGTGAAGATTCAAGAGTTATCATTCCCGCTTCTTTTGATGTCTGAATGACAGAATCAATAAGATGGGTTTTTCCCTCGCGGATGTTATTTGCTACCGCGTGCGTACCTATTAGAATCTCAACAGCCGGTGTTCTCCCTCCGCTTATTTTTGGCAAAAGCCGCTGTGAGATGACGCCGCGAAGCGTGGCTGCAAGCTGTGAGCGAACCTGTCCTTTCTGATGCTCGGGAAAAGCGTCAAGTATCCTATCTATACTCTGTGCTGCCGAGTTGGTATGCAGTGTTGAGAATACCAAATGCCCCGTTTCCGCGATAGTGATTGCTGCCTGCATCGTATCAGCATCGCGCATCTCGCCGATTAAGACAACATCCGGATCTTCACGCAGGGCTGACCTAAGCGCCATCGCCCACGAATGAGTATCGCCTCCCATCTCCCGCTGCGATATGATACTGCTGCCTCGAGGATAAACATATTCTATCGGGTCCTCAATAGTCAGGATATGCACCGGCCGGGAAAGATTGACCTCATTTAGTATTGCCGCAATTGTTGTTGATTTTCCATGTCCGGTCGGACCCGTAACAAGAATGAACCCCTGTTTCAACTGGGCAAACTGATGACACACCTGCGGCATGCTCAAATCTTCAATTGATCGGATCTTCGGTGGTAAAAAACGAAGTGCGCCTGAGACATATCCCCGTTGAAAATATACATTTGCTCGAAATCTGCCTTCCTCTCCGTACGTCTCTTTTCCAAAATCAAAAGAGAAATCAAGATCTTTATTTGCCATAAACAACTCTTTCTGTTCCGGCGTAAGTAGCGCGCTTACCAGCTTCTCAACCTCTTCATGGCGGAGTCTTGGATAATGGGAAAGGCCCCGAAGTGATCCATCAATTCGCAGCATCGGCGGCATTCCGGCTATCAAATGTAAATCTGACGCACCATTTTTAACGGTAAGTGCTAATAACTCTTGAATTTCCATACCCTGCTAGGCCTTAGACCCTAGTAATTAGACCTTAGAAATTAGGCCTTAACAATTAGTTCCTAACTTCTATGGCCTATGGCCTAAATACTAGTATGCAATAAGCAATAAGCGATAAGCAATAAGCATTTACTCTTGCGCAACTCTTAGGACTTCCTCAATCGTCGTAACACCCCGCAATGCCTTCAGATATCCATCCTGCTTCATCGTGATCATTCCCTCCAGGACAGCTTGTTTCTCAATGGACTCGCTGTCTGCACGCTGCATAACCATATGGGTAATCTTATCTGTTACAGGCAGTACCTCAAAGATACCGATTCTGCCGCTATAGCCTGAGGATCCGCACTCTGCACATCCTTTTCCTTTATACAATGTGAGCGTATTTCCTTTTTGTGTATAGAGCTTGCCTAAAATAGCTTTTAGTTCGTTTATGATCTGCTCAGATGCAGGATATGACTCTTTGCAGTGGGAACATATTTGTCGTACGATTCTTTGCCCGACGATAGCATTAATTGTTGATGCCAGCAAAAAACTCTCAGCGCCCAAATCAAGAAGCCGAGGAAGCGAGCCTGAAGCATTTGACGTGTGAAGCGTAGAGAATACGAGATGGCCCGTTAGAGCTGCCTGAATAGCAAGGTCTGTTGTTTCACTATCGCGGATCTCACCAACTAGTATAATGTTTGGATCCTGACGAAGAAATGACCGCAATCCCGATGCAAACGTAAGCTTGACACCAGGATTCACCTGCACCTGATTGACCCCGGCAATCTCATATTCTACGGGGTCCTCAAGCGACACAATATTTACCCTGGTTGTATTCAGACGGGAAAGAACTGCATACAGTGTTGTCGTTTTTCCAGATCCCGTAGGACCGCAAACTACAATAATGCCATGCGGCCGTAAAATAGATGCTTCAAGATTTTTTAATGCCACTCCGCTTAATCCCAGCTCTGGAAGTGTTGGTATGCCGCCAGATTTACGCAGAAGTCTCATAACTACTTTTTCGCCATGAACGGTTGGAATAACGGAAATACGAAGATCGACTTCTTTATCACCAGCTTTGAAGTTAAACCGGCCGTCTTGGGGAATACGATGCTCATCGATCTTCATCTCAGCTAAAATTTTTATCCTAGAAATAAGAGATTCCTGCACGTTCTTTGGAAGACTTAACTTGTCATAAAGAATTCCATCGATACGATACCGCACCCGTAAGCGGTCTGATTGTGGTTCTATATGTACATCTGAGGATCTACTATTTACAGCATAATCAAGAATTGTTGAAACAATCTTGGCAATCGGTGCTTCTTTAATAATTTGCGCAAGCTGCTTTGTATCGACAACACGCTTGGCAGTATATGCCTCAGTCTCCTTTATCGCCTCGCCTACTTCGCCTACAAGCTCCTGCTGATACTGATTTGCGATCGCCTCTTTCACCTGCGCAGGCGCAGCAGCATATGACTTTATTGTCAAACCGGTTTTTTGCCGTATAAACCCAATCGCTTCAAGGTCAGCGGGATTTGCCATGGCAACCGATAATGCTTTCCCCGGCTCGTCGTATTCAAAAGGAATAAGTAAAAAACGCTCAACAACTGCCCGTGGTATAAAACCAAGCGCCTGTGGAGAAAACGAAGCATTTTCAAGCGATATAAATGGAATTCCAAGCAGTTTGGCTTTTGCTTGCGCAATTTTCTCTTCCGATACTATGCCTGAAGTTTCAAGAACAACATCAGCAGGTTGATTCTCTTGCGCGCTTTTTATTTTAATCGCATTGTATTGATCGCTTGTTATTACATTGTCTCCGAACAATACGTCAACGATATCCCGTATCTGACCGGAATTATCCATATTCTCATCGTAGAGAAAAGTAAGGTATAATGTCAAG
>CAZDTO010000036.1:6638-10171 GCA_964508395.1 uncultured Gammaproteobacteria bacterium
CAAGAAAACCTGTCTAACAGGTTTTCGTAGGCTCGCATGGTCGTGATTGAGTTATAAAAAGTGAGTGAACAAGATTTTTTTGAGTTCCAATGTCTGACCCTGAGCGATCCCGAGCGAAGCCGAGGGAGAGTCGAAGGGGAGTTGGGAACGAAAAAAAATATTCGTTCACGAACGAACTGGTAAATTCTATGATAAGTTTTTTGGTAATTTCAGAAAATCCGGAAAAGATAGATGCATGGATAAAAGATACTATTTCTCAATACAAAGTTAGCAACTTTGATGTGACATACGTTGAAAAAAATGTGGAAGAAAAAAATACAATCGGTATTGAACAAATACGACTCATACAAAAAAGTATCTCACTACGGCCATTGCAAGGACAAATAAAAGCTGTCGTTATCAAAAAAGCAGAACTGCTCACAATAGAAGCACAAAATGCGCTCTTAAAAACCCTGGAAGAGCCGCCGCAGGATACTATTATTATTCTGGCAGCAAAGCAGAAAGACACACTCATCCCGACAATTGTCTCCCGATGCAGTATTATTGATCTGGGTTTTGAAACGCCCGCACTTTCACCTGATGAAACCGCTAAATATCAATCGCTCATCCGGTCAATGCAGGAATGGGGGGTAGGGGAGCGCCTCAAACAGGCAGAAATATTGGCAAAGGATAAACAGGAAGCAATTCTTTATCTTGAAAAAATGATCCTTGCGACACGAACAGAACTCATTGTCGATCTTTCTTCTTCGAGCGAGGAGCCTTTGGCGACGAGTCGAGAAGTCCTTCTACAATCTCAGGATAAAAATTGTTCTCGACTCACCTCATTCGCTCGAACAATAAGAAACCAGTACTTACTGATTATTGCTTTTCAACGATCCCATAAAACCCTCTCAACCACCAATGTCAACCCTCGTCTTGCTCTGGAAACCATGTTCCTCTCACTCTCATCCTCATCACCCTCAAGTACCAAGGTGTCTACCTAGCACACCCCCCGAGTGTGGTAGCTAGACACCTCCGGTAATACCACCTAATCCAAAAGCACAATCAATTGCGGAAAAAGCAACATTGCGCATGCTAGTAAAATATTTACTATAAACACTTTAATGATATATATCATTAAAGTGGCAAAATTCATATCTTCTCTATAAACTCAATAAGATACTCTATATGACGTATGCTACAATTGAGCAGGGAAAATACTAATGAAAAAGGTTCTTGTCACGGGTTCGCTTGCGTATGATTTCATCATGGACTTTCCCGACTCATTTGAGTCCCACATCCTCCCTGAGAAATTAAAAACTCTTTCTGTCTCATTTCTAGTTGACAATTTCAGTAAGAACTTCGGCGGTGTGGCTGGCAATATTGCATACAGCCTCTCCATGCTTAACGTGACTTGCTCAATACTCGCGTCAGCCGGCAAAAATGATTTTTCTCCATATCTTTTGCACTTGCGTGAAGCGGATGTGGACCATGCGTTAATCCATGCTGTTGCAAATGAGTTTACTGCCAATATGTTTGTCATGACTGATAAAAATAATTGCCAGATTGCAGGATTCTATGCGGGCGCTATGAAGGAAGATGACAATTTAAAGATAACAGCAGCAATCGCAAGCAAGTTTGATTTCCTAATCATCAGTCCGACAATGCCTTATGCAATGTCATCGTTTGTCAAACAGGCAAAAAAATTCAAATTGCCGTACCTTTATGATCCGGCACAGCAAATTCCGCGTCTCGCCTCTGAAGACCTTATTGCAGGCATTGACGGCGCAGAAATACTTATCGGCAATGACTATGAACTATCACTTATCACTAAAAAAACTAAACTTACAAAAAAGCAAATTCTGCAAAAAGTAAAAGTGCTGGTTACAACACTTGGGGAGAAAGGCTCAGTGATTGAAACGTTACATGAAACAATTACCGTTGGTATCGCCAAGCCAAAAAAAATCGTTGACCCAACCGGAGCAGGGGATGCGTATATCGCAGGATTTCTGTCAGGATATCTTGCAAAAAAACCATTACAAACTGCCGGACAAATAGGCGCCACGACAGCCATATACGCAATCGAAAACTACGGTACACAAAAACACTCCTTTACAAAACTAAACTTTAAAAAACGATATAAAAAAACGTTTGGGCAATCTTTAAAAATGTTATAATGGCCGCTGTCCCACAAAGCGGGATACAATAAGGTATCAACCTAGATCACCTGGGAGGTGATTTAGCTTCACACCTAAGGAAAAATGGTTTTGCTTAATCTCAACCATGAATGTTAGACACCTAAAACACCATATAAAAAAAATGTCTCTTGCTTCCGAGGGTAAAAAAAAGATCGAGTGGGCGGGAACTCAAATGCCTGTTTTGCAAATGATTAAGCAGGAATTCGCAAAAACAAAACCGCTCAAAGGCATAACTCTTGGTGCCTGTCTTCATGTTACTTCAGAAACAGCAAATCTTGTGCTTGCACTCAAAGAGGGAGGAGCGGCGGTCGCTCTGTGCGCATCAAATCCGCTTTCAACCCAGGACAGTGTTGCTGCCTCATTGGTCAAAGATTTCAACATCTCAACGTTTGCAATTAAAGGCGAGGACAACAAAACATATTACAAACACCTTAACCAGGTCCTTGATTTCAAACCTCAGATCACTATGGATGACGGTGCTGATTTAGTAACACTCCTTCATACAAAAAGAAAAAATCAGCTAAAAAACATCCTCGGATCAAGTGAAGAAACAACGACCGGAGTAATCCGTTTAAAAGCCATGGACAAAGCTGGAGCATTAAAAATTCCAGTTGTCGCTGTCAACGATAGTGACACCAAGCACATGTTTGACAATCGCTATGGCACAGGACAATCAACTATTGATGGGGTTATACGGGCAACCAATACTCTTCTTGCGGGCAAGATGTTTGTTGTCTGCGGTTATGGTTGGTGCGGACGTGGAATTGCTATGCGTGCACGGGGAATGGGAGCACACGTCGTTATTACAGAAATTAGCCCAATTACTGCTCTTGAAGCAGTCATGGATGGGTTTATCGTCATGAGAATAGAACAAGCAGTAAAAAATGCTGACATTATCATCACTGCAACGGGCAATAAAAACGTGCTTGGCAAAAACATACTTACAAAAATCAAAGATGGCGCAATCATTGCCAACGCAGGACATTTTGATGTGGAGATAGATGTTGCCAATCTTGAAAAAGTAAAAAAAACAAAACGGACAATACGTCCGAGCCTTGAAGAGTATGTATTGCCAAATAAAAAACGTTTATATTTACTTGCACAAGGTAGACTCGTCAATTTAAGCGCAGCCGAGGGACATCCGGCAGAAGTTATGGACTTAAGCTTTGCCAACCAGGCATTAGCCGCAGAATGGCTGACTAAAAACAAAGGAACGCTCCAAAACAAAGTCTATATCCTTCCAAAAGAAATCGACGAAAGAATCGCCACGTTGAAACTTAAGGCCATGAATGTTGCAATTGACACACTCACCGCAGCGCAAAAATCCTACCTTGCAGGGTGGCAAGAAGGGACCTA
>CAZDTO010000037.1:0-10040 GCA_964508395.1 uncultured Gammaproteobacteria bacterium
ATTGAGTGGGCGGAGAAGATGGGGGAACTGTTGTCGGAGAAGAAAGTAGATATAAGTTTTGAGTATGTGGATGAGAAGAAGAGAAAAATCACAATAAAATAATTTGAAATTTTGAATTTTTAATTTTCAATGAATTTTCAATGTTTTAAAATTTAAATTTTCAAATTTAGATTTGATTTCAAATTTCGAATTTCAAATTGAAAATTAATATCTTCTAATATGGACAATAGTGTAGATCAAGCAATAAAAGTTTTAGAACAAGGTGGTATTGTCATTTTCCCTACCGACACAGCTTTTGCCATCGGGTGCCGGATGGATGATCAGGAGGCAGTGGAGCGGTTGTTTACAATCCGTAAAAGGCCGAAGACGCAGGCAGTGCCGGTGCTGGTTGATACGGTAAAAATGGCGCAGGACTACCTTGAGCCAATCCCAAAAGACGTTATTGACAACTTGATTGAACCATATTGGCCGGGAGCACTAACGATAGTTCTGAAATGCAAAGAACAAAAAGTTCCAGCCCTTGTTCGTGGCGGAGGGAATACGCTTGGAGTTAGAATTCCAAATCATTCTATTGATCGAGTGATAATCCATGGCGTTGGCGTACCTATCCTTGGTCCATCAGCTAATTTCCATGGCGAAAAGACACCTTTTGCTGTTTCTGATTTGGAACAAGAGTTAATAAAGCAAGTTGATTATGTTGTTGAAGGTGAGTGCACGACTAAACAGGCGTCAACAGTGATTGACTGTTCAGTTAAGCCTTGGCAGATTATCAGGGAAGGAGCATTGTTATTGCGGATTCCCTAGGTGCTCTAGCTAAATCACCTCCCAGGTGAAAAAAGTGAAAAAAGAAAAAATATGACTATTCTTTCAATTGATACATCAAGCAATGAAAAAATTTCGGTAGGTATTCAAATTGGTGAGGAGAGATTTTTATTAACACGGAAAATAACTAAGCAGAGAGCGCAAGTGGTTTTGCCCATGATTGAGGCTCTTCTTAAGAAGCATAAGCTTAAGCTGACTGATATTGATGAGATCTGGGTTGAAACAGGGCCGGGGTCATTTACCGGACTTCGGGTGGGGGTGTCAATCGCAAACGCACTAGGTTACGCTTTAAACATTCCTGTTAACGGAATGCCTCTTGGCACATTAGCTGAGCCGGTGTATAGTTGATACTAAGATATTAGGATATTAAGGTAAAGAATTGATTTAATTTTTACTTTATATCTTTGTATCCTAGTATCTTTGTATCTTGTCTATATGAAAGATTTCCTGCGCCATCTTTTTCTTCCTCGTGAGTCCAACAACCATCGGGCAAAGCTCCTTCACCACAGCACGATATCCTACGTTATTGTTGCACTTTTTACCTTAACTTTTTTCTTCTCGTTTGTTGAGAAGAATTTTGCAAGCGTTCTTGGAATATCGGCAAATATTTCCGCAGAAGAGCTACTGGTGCTCGTCAATAAAGAACGGCAAGACCGTGGATTATCTGCATTGCAGCTTGACAACCAGCTGTCTTCTGCTGCAAATCTTAAAGCACAAGATATGTTTGCCAATAATTATTGGGCTCATACATCTCCAGGTGGCATGTCGCCATGGGTATTTATCAAGTCAGCGGGATATGAATACCTCTATGCTGGTGAGAATCTCGCGCGGGGATTTACTTCATCACCCGATGTCGTTAAAGCATGGATGGAAAGTCCAAGTCATCGGGACAATATGCTCTCTTCCAACTACGATGAAATTGGCTTCGCGATCCTAACAGGCACTCTTACTGGAGAGGAGACTGTACTAGTAGTTGAAATGTTTGGAAGACGATTTGATGGGGTTGCCATAGCTCCAACCGCAAAGCCAACAAATTTTCAAATCACTCCAACTCCATCTATCTCAGGGGTCACACCTACCCTGGTGCCTTTGGTGCCTAGATCTATTCAGGCAGAGCAGCAAGTTGTTGCTTCTATAAAAAATCAACCGTTAATAAATAGCGGGTCATTGCCGAAACAAGTTTCCATTTTGCTAATTGCAGTATTTCTTTTTATCTTTATTACTGACATTATTATTATTGAAAGAAAAAAGATCGTCCGTCTATTTTCCCACACGCACACAGTTGACCACGTAATTTTTTTGGCAATAATCTTAGCAACTATTATTATGATCAGTCGAGGAGCAGTTTTATAATGAAAACCTTAAGAGATCATTTGTCTTACTACATTTCTCTGGCTCTATGTATGCTTCTGGGCGGATTCCTTATTGTCGTGTCCTCGCCATATGTGCAGCTACAATTTCTTTTTATTGTGATTACTGCATTTTTTTATATAATGCTGGGGATCTTACATCATGTACTGCACCATGACTTACATGTAAAGATTGTGGTAGAATACTTACTTATTGGAGGTTTAGTAATAGCTGTTGCTTTTTTTCTGTTTATATGAAAGGAGTAATTCTTGCAGGCGGTTTAGCAACGAGGCTTCGGCCCTTAACGCTTGTGACAAATAAGCATCTTCTTCCAATTTATAACAAGCCGATGATTTATTACCCTCTTTCGGCGATGGCAAAAGCCGGGATTAAGGAGGTTCTTCTTACAACGTCCAAAGATCATGCAGGGCACTTTGCCAACTTATTGCAATCCGGTGATGATTTTGGTCTGCGTTTATATTACGCAGTTCAGACAAATCCAAAGGGCGGCATCGCAGATGCAATTTATCTGGCAAGAGAATTTGCAAAAGGTGAGAAAATAGCTGTTATTCTCGGCGATAATATTTTTAGCTATAACCTAAGGAAAGTTGCCAAAGAGTTTGAGAATAAAAGGCGCGGTGCAGTTGTCTTTGGCGTTCCAATGGAGACAGGCAGCAAACAATATGGCGTGATCGAGCTTGATAAAGAACAGAGAGTTGTTTCCATTGAAGAAAAACCGGATTTTCCAAAATCAAATATAGCACAGGCAGGTATTTATATGTATGACGAGAGAGTGTTTGATTTTATAGAGACCCAACGTCCCTCAGCAAGGGGGGAGCTTGAGGTAACTGACTTAAATGGTTGTTATGTAAAGGAAAATACCATGGAGTGTCGACTTTTAGATTGGTGGATTGATGCAGGAACATCATATGATGAGTTACTTCGTGCAAATACGCTTGTTGCGCAAAAAGTGAGAGAAGGAGAGTTTACGTGAGTCTTGCCTATCTGGAAGAAGCAAAAAAAGTTGCAACATTCAATTATGATGGATCTGAGAATGGTTTTCTTCTAGAACTCTTTAAGTACGAAAATAAAACTCTACTATATATCACATCAGCAAAACCAGGAGCATTTAAGGGGTATCATCTCCATAGGATCCGTGCATCAAGATATGTCTGCATCAGGGGCAAAATGAAGATTATTCTTTTTAAGCCGGGAACAAACGAGCAGGAAGAATTTGTATTGGATGCTTCAAAACCACAACGGCTTTTTATCCCAAAAGATCTTGCAACAGGTTTGCAAAATGTTGGAGATGAGGAAGCCTGGCTTGTTAACTTCCCGGATCCCCCGTATGACCCAAGTCTTAAAGATGAGCAGGTGGAATATACGCGTGAAGAGCTAGAGCAGGGAATTGTAAAATGACCACAGAAATGATAACCCCATGAGAAAAATTCTCGTAACAGGCGGAGCAGGTTTTATCGGAGCTAACTTCATATTGTACTGGATGAAAAAATATCCAAGCGACTATATTGTTAATTTTGATGCGTTGACATATGCCGGAAACCTGGAAAACCTGAAACAAGTTGATAAGGATCCCCATTATGTTTTTATTAAAGGAAATATCGTTTTGCCAGATGAGGTTGAGTCTGCTATGGAGGGGATTGATGTTATTGTTCATTTTGCGGCAGAGTCGCATGTAGATAGATCAATTTTGGGACCACAGCCGTTTGTTTTAAGTAATGTTGTGGGTACACAGGTCTTGCTGGATATGGCTGTAAAGCACAAGATAAAGAGGTTTCATCATATATCAACAGATGAGGTGTTTGGTAGCCTCAATTTAGAAGATAAGAACAAATTTAATGAACGAACACCATATGACCCCAGAAGTCCATATTCAGCAAGTAAAGCAAGCTCTGATCATCTGGTTCGGGCATATGCACATACGTATAGTCTTCCGGTTACTATCTCAAACTGCTCAAATAATTTTGGCCCGTACCAGTTTCCTGAAAAACTTATTCCCCTTGCGATCACCAATCTTCTTGAAGGCAAGAAAGTTCCAGTCTATGGGGATGGTCTCTATGTGCGCGATTGGCTCTATGTTGAAGACCACTGTAGCGCCATTGACCGTATTTTGACAGATGGCTCCGTTGGGGAAACATATTGTGTTGGCGGCATGACAGAGGACATAAGTAATCTTGAAGTTGTGAGAAGTATTATAAAGATCTTGGGGAAAAGTGAGGATTCAATAGAGTTTGTAAAGGATAGACCAGGACATGATAGAAGGTATGCGATAGATTGGTCAAAAATAAAAAATAACCTTGGCTGGGAGCCGCTTTACGATTTTGATACATGGCTTGAAAATACGATTGCTTGGTACCAAAGTAACAGATCATGGTGGGAGAATATTAAATCGGGAGCATATAAAGTATATTACAGAGATCAGTATGGAACCAAATGAGAGTAGCCAAAAAAAAATTATTCTTGGTATAGGAGCTTCAGGGCTTATCGGATCTAGGCTTGAAGAATTGTTGTCTGGGCAATACCACTTTATTAATTTAAGTCTGGAGACTGGAATTGATATTACTAGGAAAGAAACATTACAAACAATTAAAAAATACGGTAATGATTCAATCATTCTTCATCTCGCAGCAAAGGCAGACGTTGATAGATGCGAAAAAGACAAGCTATTAGGAAACGACGGCGATGCATGGAAGATAAATGTTATGGGTACTCAAAATGTTATCGATATTTGTAGAGAAGAAAAAATGAAGTTAATCTACATCTCGACAGATTTCGTTTTTGATGGAGAAAGTCCGCCGGCCGGCGGATATACGGAGGAGAGCGTACCGGCACCGGTTAACTGGTATGGAGAGACAAAGTTTGAGGGAGAGAAGGTTGTTAAGGAATCCGGAGTTCCATATCTTATTCTCCGTCTTGCATATCCTTACAGAAAGCCATTCGCATTAAAAAGAGATTTTGTTCAAGCGATTTTGTCTAGATTAAGAGAGCAAAAGACAATAACTGCGATTACAGATCATATTATTACGCCAACATTTATTGATGATATTGCAAATGCCATGGATATTCTTATCCAAAAAAAAGCAATGGGTATTTATCATGTTGTAGGCAGTCAATATATTTCACCATACGACGCAGCTATCCGTATAGCCAGAATGTTTGATTTTGATGAATCGCTTGTTCAGAAGACCACTCGCAACATGTATTTTTTAGGACGTGCTCCGCGGCCTTTTAATTTATCCTTGAGTAATGCTACAATACAAAAACTTGGCATAACAATGAAAACATTTGAAGAAGGGTTGGAAATAGTAAAATTTCAAATGTCAAATTTCAAATAAATACCAATTTTCAATATTATTAATCGAAAATGCTATGCACATTGGATATTTGAAATTGGAAATTTGAGATTGGAGATTTATTGTTATGACAATTACATTTATTGGTCATGGGTACGTTGGGTTAGTGACTGCAGCAGTATTTGCTGATCTTGGGAATACGGTTTGGGTTGTGGGCCATACTCCGGAAAAAATCGCAAATTTAAAGAAGGGAATTATACCAATCTATGAGCCAGGACTTGAGGAGCTTGTTAGGCGTGGTATAAAAGCAAGGAGGTTATTGTTTACTCTTGAATATGCTCCGGCAATCCAGAAGTCAGATGTTGTGTTTATTGCAGTTGGTACTCCCTCGGGAGAAAACGGTCAAGCTGATCTTTCAACCGTATTTGAAGTGGCAAAGAAGGTAGGAAAATATCTCGATGGTTATACAGTTGTTATCACCAAAAGCACAGTGCCAGTTGGGACAAATAATAGAGTTAGAGAGATAATTAATGCAGTAAAGCAAAAAAAGGCAACATTTGATATTGCATCAGTGCCGGAGTTTTTGCGGGAGGGACAGGCCATATCAGATACTCTTCATCCAGACAGAATTGTTATTGGTGTTGACTCAAAAAAAGCAGAGAAGATGCTTTTAGAGCTGCATAGTCCAATTGATGGAAACATCCTGTCAACCAATATTGAAACAGCTGAGATGATAAAATATGCGGCCAATGCGTTTCTTGCAACCAAGATATCGTTTGCTAATGCAATTGCTCAAATTTCAGAATTGACTGGAGCTGATGGACCAAAAGTACTTGAGGGTATTGGTCTTGATCGAAGAATTGGCGCTACATTTCTCAACGCTGGTGCTGGGTACGGCGGAAGCTGTTTCCCAAAAGACGTAAAGGCTCTTATCGCAATTTCACAGCAATATGGTTATGATTTCTTGCTTCTCAAGGAGGTTGAACGGATAAATTATGATGCTATGGCCCGTATTGCGCAGAAAGCAAAGCGTCTTCTAAAGAATGCTGTAGATAAAAAAGTTATTACTGTCCTTGGTTTATCATTTAAGCCTGATACTGATGATCTGCGGGATGCACCCTCGCTTGTGATTATTAATCGGCTAATTGCCGACGGTGCAAAAATTCACGTATATGATCCTGTTGCTATGAATAATGCAAAAAGATTTCTTCCAGGTGTAGCATTTTTCTCCGATCCATATACTGCTGTCAAGGACAGCGATTTATTAATAATTATTACAGAATGGAACGAATTTCGACAGCTCGATCTTCGTAAGATCAAGACAATTATGAGAAATCCTGTAATCCTTGATGGAAGAAACATCTACGATCCAGCGACAGCAAAGTCATTTGGATTTACATATATTGGTGTAGGAAGATAAAAATGATTATTGCAGGGGAACAAAAAGTAATGATACAATTCGTTTTATGAAAAAGAAAAAAGCACTGATTACTGGAATTACTGGGTTTGCTGGAAGTCATCTGGCCGAGTTGCTACTTAAAAAGGGATATGAAGTTTACGGCACTACTCGTCCTAGAAGCAAAACCGACAACATCGATCATATTAAAAGGAAAATGAATCTGCGTGATGCAGATCTTCTAGACTCACATTCACTCTACACAATCCTCAGTGATATAAAACCAGACTTTATCTTTCATTTAGCAGCACAGTCCTTTGTACAAAGTTCATGGGCATCGCCAGCTAACACAATGGAAATGAATGCTGTGGGAAGCGTTCATTTATTTGAGGCAGTAAGAAGAGCTAGGATTGATCCGATTATCCAGATCGCCTGTTCCTCAGAGGAGTATGGTATGGTCTATTCAAATGAGGTCCCAGTGAAGGAAGAAAACCAACTGCGTCCACTTTCACCATATGCCGTTTCAAAAGTTGCGATGGATTACCTTGGCTATCAGTATCATCAGAGCTATGGAATTAAAATAGTGAGAACTCGTGGTTTTAATCATACGGGACCAAGGCGCGGTGAGGTATTTGTCACATCGAATTTTGCTAAGCAAATTGCAGAAATTGAAAAGGGACTTAAAGAGCCGCTGCTTGAAGTAGGAAATCTTGAAGCGCAAAGAGACTGGACAGATGTTAGGGATATGGTAAGAGCATATCTTCTTTCTGTACAAAAGTGTGAATATGGTGAGGTGTATAATATTTGCTCCGAAAAAACAGTCCGTGTTAAGGATATGCTTGATCTTCTTCTCTCTTTCAGCAAAGTAAAAGTTGATGTCATACAAGATTCTATGCGCATAAGGCCGTCTGATGTACCGATACTTTTGGGCGATTGTACAAAATTTAAGAAGGCGACAGGTTGGAAGCCAGAGATTCCCTTCAAAAAAACAATCAAAGACCTCCTTGATTACTGGAGAGAGCGTGTTTGATGAATTGTTTAGTTGCAGGTGGTGCAGGGTTTATTGGCGCACATCTTTGCCATCGACTACTACAAGATGGATATCGCGTGGTGTGTATTGATAATTTTTTAACCGGTACACTTGACGCGGTTCGTCCCTTTATTAGCAATAAAAATTTTTCATACATTGTCCATGACGTTACTAACCCATTGCCATCTGGTTTACAAGCAGATGCGGTTTTTCATCTAGCTTCACCTGCGTCACCCAATCAGCACAGCAGTATTAGCTACCATGCGTTTCCGATGGAAACAATGCTTGCAAATACCAGAGGGACACTCAATCTATTGCAATTTGCTAAACATTGTCATGCTAAGTTTCTTTTTGCATCGACTTCTGAGGTGTATGGTGATCCATTAGAGCATCCGCAAATAGAAACTTACCGAGGAAATGTATCAACGATTGGCCCGCGTTCTGTATATGATGAATCCAAACGGTTTGGCGAGACGCTTACGTCCTATTTTTGGCGGGACCTTCGGCAGGATACGAGAATTGCCCGCATTTTCAATACATATGGGCCTGGGATGCGTAAAGAGGATCTGCGTATGGTCGTTTCGTTTATTACTCAAGCACTAAGAGGAGATCCGATAACCGTCTTTGGTGATGGTAAACAGACACGCTCGTTTTGTTACGTTGATGATATGATAGAAGGGCTTATGAGACTTATGTTTTATACAAAAACAAAAGGACAGGTAGTGAACCTTGGAACGACACAGGAACATAGTGTCTCGGAATATGCTACGCTGATTAAGCAATTAACAAAATCGAAAAGTGAAATTGTGTTTAATGAGGCACTCCCTCAGGATGATCCTATGAAAAGAAAGCCAGACATCACAAAGGCAAAACAGCTGCTCAGCTGGAAGCCGATGGTTGGTTTAGAAGCAGGATTACAAAGGACTATTGACTATTTTACAAAGATATGAAGGTTGTCATCATTCTACCGACATATGATGAAAGAGAGAATATTGAAAAGATGATCCCTATTTTGCAGGGGGAAGTATTTCCACGTATAAAAAATCATACAATGTCTATCCTTGTTGCTGATGACAATTCTCCTGACGGCACCGCTGATGCAGTAAAGAAGTTTATGAAGAAGTGGAAAAATATTGAGCTTAGCTTAGGAGAAAAAATTGGATTGGGGGCTGCGCTCCTTAGGGCTATGACATACGCTATAGAAAAGATGCAAGCGGATGTTGTATTTGTATTAGATGCAGATTTTTTTCATGATCCTAATAAAATCCCTGAATTCCTGCAAAAGATTGATGAGGGACAAGATGTTGTTATCGGGACTCGATATAGTAACGGCGGATCTATTCCGCGTAATTGGGGAATCCATAGAAAAGTTTTTTCCATTGCAGGCAACTTACTGGTGCGGACAATACTTATGCGTTTTTATGTCCATGACTGGACTGGAGGATTTCGCGCGATAAGAAAAAAAGTATTCTTGAAAGAAAGAAGCAAGATGGAACAGTTTACCGGTTATACATTCCAAGTTGCATTCCTTCATAAGGCAATTCAGGATGGATTTGCCGTAACAGAAGTTCCATTTCATGCAAAAGATAGGTTTCTAGGGAGGTCAAAAATTGCACCGTTTCAATATATTGTAAACCTTTTATACTACGTTATTACTGCCCGTATGAGCGAGCTTGTTCACTCCCCGTTTCTCAAATATGCTATTACCGGATTTATTGGATATCTGATTAATGCAATATCTTTAGAGCTTTTTAAAAAATATTTTGGCTTACATTCTGGATTTGCAGCATCACTTGGCGCAGAGCTATCCATTATATGGAATTTTATTGTCAATAATTTTTGGTCATTTAAATCCGAGCAGATTACATCAAAGACAAAATTATTGTATAAATTTTTACAATTTAATTTAATTTCTTTAGGTTCACTTCTCTTAATAGGCTTGGTAGTTAGTATTGGAACACATTTTTTTGGAGATACGACTTTGACTAGACAGATATCCCTTGTACTAGGAATAGGATTTTTAGTCATACCATACAGCTATTCCATGTATAATATATTTATATGGAAAAGATGGCATATCTCATTCCTCAGAAAACTTCAGAACATGGCGGGTTGAAACAAGTTCAAAGTT
>CAZDTO010000038.1:0-9834 GCA_964508395.1 uncultured Gammaproteobacteria bacterium
ATGTCGGAACTTTAGTGGGCGTCGGCTCCTTTGTAGGCGTAGGTGTTTTTGTCGGAGTTTGAGTTTTGGTAGGCGTATTCGTCGGCTTCGGAGTTATGGTAGGTGTTAATGTTGGAGTTGGAGCAATATTTTCTCCGGCATTCGGAGCACCTTTTGTTGCAATAGAGAAAATGACCCAGGTTGATCCTCCATCCTCCTCCCGCCCTGCCGATTGATCACCCACTGGTGCTATTATTGATGAATCTGCCTGATCTCCATAAGAGACCCTATCTTCTATCGCACCGTCGGAAATTTTAACCAGCTCAATAATATCACCCGCTTTGTTTAGTTTTGTCCAATCAAAAGTTATGAATTGTTTCGGTTCAAGATAACCTGTTAAAAATTTATTATTAGGATTACTATCACGCATTAGATACTGGGAAAGGTCGATAGATTCATCACCATCATTATAAAATTCAACCCAATCATCATATGACGTTGCGGAAGAAAACTCATTGATAACAACCTTCGCCTGGGCAATGTGCGGATTGAAAATAAGGAGAAAATTAACGAGGAAGAAAATACCAACTGCTTTTCGCATCTGTTTTACATATTACATCTTTTCAATTAACTTTTTACTTTTTAATTGTAATTTTGCACTTTGAAATTTGAATTTTGAACTTTTATTGAACGTGCCAATACCACGATATCACTCCCTCTCCATGATCAACGGCAACAAAGTTCATTGGAATACCACTACACGACGCAGTCCCTTTATATAACATTCCATCCTTTGGCGCTTTAATAATGGCTGAGGATTTTGACTCCATATCGATGCCATGGTGGAAACCATCTCTTTTATAAAATGATCGAGCAAACCCGTGTGAGCCGTACCCTTGATTGATGAGAATCTGCTCATAAAGCGGCCAACTCCAGCTCCCGCTTGGGTTCACTGATCCAAGGTAGCTAACGTCATATGAACCATCTTCATCATTATACTTAAAATTTACTCCACTCTGAAGGTAACCGCTTGGGTCAACATCTACGCCGTTCACGCGAACTTCAAAATGCAGATGTGCACCGGTTGAACATATCGGAGCGCCGGTATTTCCAACGCCTGCAATCGCCTGTCCCTCTTTCACAGGCGTACCATCCTTTAGCTCAAACGTTGCAATAACTCCCTGAATAGCAGCTTGTTCTGCAGTGGCTGCAGCAAGTAACCGTTGATATTGTTTCTCATCACTTTTGGTAACAGCAAGAAGGCTTGCTTTTGCCAGCTTCTCTTCTTGCAATTTCTGGTTGAAGCCTTCCAGTTGGACCTTAAGCGTCTCAGCTTTCTTTTTTTGCTCCTCAAAAATCTCCTTTTGGTGCTCATAATCGTTTTTTGCCTGGCTGGTAGAATAGACCAGTTTCTTATCATGTTCCTGCACGATCTTAAGATAGCTTAAACGAGAAAGAAAGTTGGACAGATCACCAGAGGTAAGAAGAATCTGCAGAGGCTCAATACTTCCCACCTGATAGGTCACGATCACCCTATTGACAAGAAGTTTTGTAATAATAGTAAGCGAAAACTCAAGATCTTCTATTCTCTTTTTTGCCGCTGCAATATCATGCGTTAATTCAGATAGCTCCTCCTGTGTCGCATTTATACGAAGCTGTGTCAGCCGGATTTGATTATCCATCACGGATATTTCAGACGATAATGACTTTTCCTTAGTCTGAAGTTCACTGATTTTATTTTGCAGTTCTGCTATTTTATTTCGCAAATCTTCCAGTTTGCTTGAGGTTGTTTGAGGGGTTGGCGTAGGAGTTTCTTGAGCATTTATCCTATAACTAAACGTAAGAACAAGAAGAAAGGCGAAAACAAAAAATATTCGAATCATATATCGCATCCATACGTTCATCTCAGATATCTAAAAACCGCCAGGAAACTTGAAACAACACCAAGGACTACTGCGATTACCAATTCTATACCAAGCAGCGCAAAAAGATAGGTTAATGGAACAGGCAGAAGTGGAATTCCCAATAAAATTGATTTCAAAGACGGGGTGATATAGAGCAAGATAAGTGATGCAAGAAGCCACCCTACAACTGCCCCGACAATACCATATACAATTCCTTCAAAGATAAACGGCCACCTTATATACCAATTAGTTGCAGATAGAAGGCGCATTACCTCAATCTCTTCCTTTTTCTGGGAGATTTTAATACTGATGATAATTGCAATGATAAACATCGAGCTGATCATAAAGAATACGATGAGAACCGCGCCAATCTTGCTCACTGCGGATGTAAATGATGAAAGAACAGCAACGACATCCTCGGGAAAAAATATCGTCTGCACCAAAGGAGACTTCTTAAGAATGCCTGCAATATCACTAAGCTGCTCAATTTGCACCGCAGAAATCTCAAACGAAGCCGGGAGAATATCTTCAGTGACAAGATCCAATAGAAGCGGATTGTCAGCGTTTTGCTTCCTGTAGATTTGAAGTGCTTCTTTTTTGGAAATAAACCGTATCTTTGCTACTTTACCCGTCTTATCAAGCTCAGCATATAATGTTTCTATATCTTTTTGCTCTGCCTCGTCTTTGAAGAAAGCCATAACTTGTGGTCTTGATTCGAAATATTGAATTACTTTTGCTGAGCCAATAACCACAAACGTCAAAAGCGTAATAATAAAAAACGATTGTGTTGCCACGATGATTGCAGCGATTGCCTGATACGGTGACCTTCGAATGTGATTCCATGTCGTTTTAAATGCTTTCATTCTTATTCCTTCTTATTCTTTACTGCTTCTTGCTTATTCACCTGGGTCAGCTTTGCGGGTTTCTTTTCTGCCGCAGCTTTCCGCTCGCTTACCACTTTACCCTTCTCAAGAACTACTGCTCTCTTTGGAAGGTTACTAATAACATCAGTATTATGCGTCGCCATGATGATCGTGGCTCCTGTTTTATTAATATCCTGCAAAAGCTTCACAATTTCCCATGATGTTGCGGCATCCAAGTTGCCGGTTGGTTCATCGGCAAGGAGAATCTCAGGAGAAAAAACAAGTGCCCGCGCAATTGCAACACGCTGCAACTCACCACCAGAAAGCTGAATCGGAAATTTGTCATGATGCTGGGCAATACCGACAGCAGCAAGCACTTCATCTACTTTCTGCTTTGCTAAAACGTCAGAAAGACCTGACATTTCAAGAGGAAGTATCACGTTTTCAAATATAGTTCGATCCATAAGAAGCTTTAGATCCTGGAAGACAACTCCTATTTTTCTTCGAAGTGAGGGAACCTTACTATACGGCAGAGTTACAATATTTGAATCATTAATAATGATAGAGCCGGTCGATGGCATAAGATCACGAATTAGAAGTCTGAAAAGCGTCGTTTTACCTGAACCGGTTGGGCCAATCAGAAAAAGAAACTCTCCCTTGTCTATTGAAAGCGTAACTTCAGAAAGCGCAGTCGTGCCTGTTCCATAGGTCTTAGAAACATTCTCAAGTATTATCATTGCAATACTTCTACCCTCCCCACATCCATGAGCCAGCCAGCCTTCTGTCCCTTAAACGTTTCTCCCCAAATCTTTATTTTTCTGTCAATAAAAAGTGAGAGGTCAACAATTGAAGAAGTTAAATATACATTTTGGCTATCGCCTCCCGGCCGTACCAAATGGTGCGACCCTTCACCATCCATCCCTCCTTCCTTCAAAACCCCCTCAGCAGTATCACGAAATACTGAAGTGTTATCTGAACCATATACTTGACCTTTTTTAATTGTTCCTCCTGAGGTGCTTCCATCAAGTGCGACTGTACCTGCTTTTTGAGCCTTTGGTCTAATTTGTGAAGCCACAAATCCGCTGCCAACTCCAAGTATTAAAGCAACGGTCAAAATGATGGCAAGTCTTCGCGTAAAAAGCGGTCCTGCTGGCGCCTTTAATGCGTGCATAAGCCCTTCTTCATCTGGTTGTTTCTTTCCATCTTCTTTCTTTTCTATCTTTTCTAATGGTTTATCCATGATATAAAAAATGGTATCTCAAGTAAAGCACATTTCCCACCATTTTACAACCCTCAGCCTAAAGGAGATTAATTTAAGATCTGATTATGATAGCTGACGGAGTTCAGACTCGATGAAGCCGGAGAGATCCCCGTCAAGCACTGCGTCGGGATTGGAGACTTCAAAATTTGTCCTGAGATCTTTAACCATTTTATATGGATGCAAAACATAGGATCTAATCTGATTGCCCCAGCCGGGAGTTTTATAACCGCCTTTTAACTGCTGCTCCTCTTTTTTTCGCTCTTCTTCCTGCACCGCCCACAGTTTTGCGCGTAAGAACTTCAACGCATGTTCGCGATTCTGTCCTTGATAACGCTCTTCCTGGGCTGTGACAACAATTCCTGTTGGTTTATGCTTGAGGCGCACTGCAGTTGAAACTTTGTTCACGTTCTGTCCGCCCTTTCCCCCGCTTCTATAGAACTCCCATTCAAGATCATCATCGGAAATAGTAACTTCCCCGGCATCTTCTATAACCGGCAATACTTCAACCAGCGCAAATGAGGTTTGGCGAAGCTTATCCGCATTAAAAGGCGATTGACGCACGAGCCTGTGCACACCTGATTCATGCTTGAGATGGCCATAACAATAATCACCACTAACTGCAATTGTAATGCTTTTTAAGCCCGCCTCATCACCCGGCGTCTGCTCAATAATGTCATACGACCATCTCCGCTTCTCAATATAGCGGGTATACATACGAAAGAGCATCTCAGCCCAATCCATGGCCTCAACCCCGCCTTGCCCTGAATGAATTGCAAGAATTGCCCCTTCCTTGTCATATTTTCCTGAAAAAAATAGAAAAAACTCAAGCTGTGAGATGATTTTCTCCGCCTCTTCATCCCTACCCTCATCAATTAAGGATTGCAATTTCTCAATACTCTCTATTTCCTTTTGTAAACTGGCAAGCTCCTGCATCTTCTTTGCAGCATTTTGATGATCTTGCCAAAAATCAGGTCGAAGGCTCAAGGCTTCAATTTCCCGGATCTGCTTCCTCTTATTATCAATATTTATCTTTTCTATTATCTTTTTGAATCTATCTTTTATATCATTCATGATCAATTTATGTATACATTATACTATATAGTGTAAAATTTATGATCAAATATAAATCCTGACATGTTAATCCTCAATAAACTATAACAACTTAAAGCTAAAAACTAAAAGCGTAAAACTAAAGCTCAAAACGCAAAAGTTTTTTTCAGTTTTAAGTTTTAAGCTGTAGTTTTTACTTTTTCGCTTTACACTTTGCGCTAATCGCTATTTAGCAACCTCCCTTAACTTATCCAACACAATTTGTCTTATATTTTGCGTATCTTGCGTGAGACGTTTTACCTGACTATATGAATTGATCATGTCACCAATTCGTATTTGGAGTATTTGTTTTATAATAGGACCAACAGCTGTATTCGTATTTTGCCGAACAGCAATTACTACTTGTGTAAGCAATGCTTCCTGCTTCTCTTTCGATTTTTCTGCCTCAACTTCTGGAATAACAACTTTTTCTCCCAAGACTTTTTTTGCGTACAAATTAAATTGCTTAGCTGAAAGTTGTTTCAAAGAATCGTTATACACCGTAACCAAAAACAGCATAAAACCCAAGAGGAGAATAACAAAAATATTAACAAGCAACCGCACTTTCCCAGAAAACAATTTACCCATATAGATTCTATTATAGCAAGAGGATATGAGGACTATTTTAACAGTTGTTTAACCATGGCAACGATGTGTTTTGCGCTGATGCCTGCGTCATCAAGAAGTTCATCTTTGGTGCCTGAACGGGAAATTTTAGAAACAGCCATCTTATGAACAATTGCCTTTGTATCCGCAAGGGCTGATAAGACAAAATCCCCTAATCCCCCGTGTTCATAATGATCTTCAACCGAAATAATAACCGGCTCCAAAGTTTCAGAGATACAAAGCTTCAACGTTTTGGAGTCAATAGGCTTAAGGCAATAACAATCGACTATCCGAACAGATATACCTTCCTTCTGCAATAGCTCATAAGCCTTAAGCGATTCATGGACAGTTATGCCTGCTGCAACAATTGTTAATGAATCTTTTTTATTTGAGCCGGACCATGCACCAGATGGCATCTGGCGAAGAATTTTTGATCCTCCGGTTGTGAATTTCTCATTTAGGTCATACAGAACTGACGTTTTTGGCCGAAGGGTTCGAAGATAAGAAATGCCTGTATCATGTACAAGAAGAGGGAGAATTTTAGCCGTAGAAACGGCATCCGATGAGTGAAAAATAATGCTGTCAGGTATTGAGCCAAAGAGCGCAAAATCCTCAAGCCCCATTTGCGATGGTCCATCCTCACCAATTGAGACTCCAGCATGAGAACCAACAAAATTGATGTTTGCTTTTGAGATTGCCGCCATGCGGATCTGATCAACTGCGCGTGTCAAGAATGCTGCAAAGGTTGACACAAATGGATTTTTCCCAAGGCGGGAAAGCCCGACAGCAACACCTACCATGTTTTGCTCAGCAATGAAACATTCAATGAAACGATTAGCGTGAATCTTTTTGAAATCCTGGCTGAATGTTGAATTCTTTACATCACCATCAAGAGAATAAATCAGAGGATTGAGATGAGCTAGCTTGGCAAGAACACTTCCATATACCTCCCTAGTTGCTATCTCACTCTCAGAAGAATAATTAGCAAGGGGGACTTCTGCGTGTACGGTGTGAGGTTGATGAAGCTCACACTTTCCTGGTTTTCGAAGCGAAAAACGCAAAGATTCATCTATATCTCCAAGCTCTTTAACTGCTTTTTCAAGCTCTTCCTTCTTAAGCGCTTTCCCATGCCATCCGTCTTTATCCTCAATGAAGGATACACCCTTTCCTTTTTTTGTTTTTGCAAGGATGACAAAGGGTTTTGCTGCTTCATTTTGCTTTGCAACCGCAAAAGCCTTATCAATCTCTGAGAAATCATGGCCGTCAATGACTCGTGTCGCAAAACCAAATGCTTCAAAACGCTTCTGATATTTTTCTATATCATGGCCAAACATCGTTTCCTGACTTTGACCGAATCTGTTGACATCAACAACAGCAACCAAATTACTGAGTTTATAATACGAACAGAAATTTGCTGCCTCCCATATCTGCCCCTCAGCCAGCTCACCATCGCCAAGAAGCACATAGGTTGTAAAACCAAAATTCTCATACTTTGCTAGGTATGCAAGTCCTGCAGCAATAGATAGGCCTTGCCCAAGCGATCCTGTCGCAGCATCCGCAAAAGGGAATACAGGCGTTGGGTGTCCCTCAAGTCTGCTGCCAAATTTCCTAAGCGTCTTTAATTCTTCAATTGGTAATCCTCCGGAAAGAGCAAAGAGCGTGTACAAAAGTGGCGCAGCGTGGCCTTTTGACAAGATAAATCGATCGTTACATAAATTATCAGGCGTTTTGACATCGTAAACAAAATATTTATCAAAGAGGACAGTTGCCAAATCCGCTGCAGACAAGCAAGAGGTCGGATGCCCTGATCCCGCTTG
Source organism: uncultured Gammaproteobacteria bacterium (assembly GCA_964508395.1). Classification (GTDB taxonomy): domain Bacteria; phylum Patescibacteriota; class Microgenomatia; order Levybacterales; family UBA12049; genus CAZDTO01. The sequence continues at coordinate 7,520 of CAZDTO010000038.1, forward strand.
TGTCGTAGACTCCAAACATAACTTACGGACTAAAGCTGCCTTTTTTGCAAGATCTGCATTCATTTCCCCTATCATATCATAGCTCCAAACTCCGCCACAAATAACGACACGCAATAGTCCTATACGGTTTCCATTTCCCAGCAATCTTTTCAGCTTCTTCTTTTGTTGGTTCTTTTTCAAAACCATATAATTTTTGTATCGCTCTTCGAAGACCGAGATCCCCGTACGAGAATACATCAGGCCTTCCCATTGTAAACATGAGAAACATCTCTGCAGTCCACCGGCCGATTCCTTTTACTTTAACCAATTCTGCCACAATCTCCTCATCAGTCATAATTTCGAATTGTTCAAACACGATACCGCTTTCCAACACATGTTTTGCCAAGTCTTTGATATAAGAAATTTTTGACCACGAAATACCTGCGTCCCTGATTTTTTGTCCATCAATTACGGCCACCAATTCAGGCGTTGGTTTGCTGTCAGGAAAAAGAGCAATGAAACGCTTCCAGATCGTATCTCCGGCTTTAATCGATAACTGCTGCTGGACAATTGAGGAAGCCAAATCAAGGAAATAATCACCGCCGAGCTTCCATTCCAATACTCCAACCTTTTTGATAATGACGGCAAGAATTGGATCATTTTTCTTCAGATGCCACATTGGCTCACGAAATTTGTGAGTAATCGCCATATTTATATTATGCCAGTATACTGTATAATAATAGAAGTATGAATCTGAAAGGACTACAAGACCGCATACGAATTTCAGACCAATTTCGCACGCCTAAATATAAATTGTATACGCAGCGGGAAAAAGAAATTCTAACAAAGACAATTAAACTCAATGAGGAAGTTGGGGAACTCTGCAATGATATCCTTTCTGTATTAAAGCTACAACGAAGAGCAAAACTTGAAAAATTTGATAAACGAAATTTCTACGAGGAATTTGCCGATGTTATTATGACCACTATACAGCTTGCAAATGCTGCTGGTGTCGATGTAGAACGAGCTGTCGGTGATAAGCTAAAAAAAATTGAAGAGAGGTTTAAAAAAAAAGACTACATACGCTAGCGTTATAACATATTAAATCTCCATGAAGATTCCTGCCTTGATAAAAACAAATCTACTATTTAAACCCAATTTGGGAATAAAAGCCCTTCTGCTTCTCTTTATTGGCTCTATTAGTGCTCTTGGATATTATTCATATTCGACAATAACTTTACAAAGTCAAATCAAAACGCTTTCTGGCACCAAGGAGACTCTTCAAATGCAACTTATAAAAGTTCAAAAAGATCTTGAAGTATTAAAAAACGAAGACCAGTATGTCGTTAATAAAAAACTGCAAGAAGAAATACGCAATATTCAGAATACCTACAGCAACGCAGTCACAACATATGAAAACCTGTTGAAACTGAAAGACATATCAAAAAAGACGGATGAGCTTGATAAGCAGTTTAGTAAATCGCTAACCCTTCTAGCAAATAGAAACTATGCATCGGCTTCAGCTTTACTAGCAAGTCTTAATCAATCAATCCAGACTGAACGGGATAAAATTGCAGCAACTTTTGTCATCCCCGAAAATCTTCCCAATGTTAATACGCCCCCTTCTTCAGGATTTAGAAGACAGGCAGTTTCTGCTCTTGGCACCACATATCTTGTTGATATAGTAAGTATCGATCTTAATATTGCCCGTGCTGTGGTTGATACCGCATCTGATGGCGATTGCGGGAATGATTGCCCTGTTACATCATTGGGTGATTATGTCTCACGAAACGGCGCGTTCGCCGGTATTAATGGCTCTTACTTCTGCCCTGCAGCCTATCCAAGCTGTGAAGGTAAAACAAACTCTTTTGACACGCTTCTTATGAACAAAAACAAAGTTTATTTCAATTCAGAAAACAATAAATATAGCACTGTTCCGCTTGTTGCTTTTTACGGGAATACGGTACGATTTGTAAGTCAATCGCTTGACTGGGGACGGGCAACAGATGTAGACGCGGTGCTCGCAAATCAACCCATGACACTTCTTGGTGGAAACGTGGTATTTGGAGGCGATGGAGATCCGAAAAAAGGAAGCAAAGGATCGAGAAGTTTTATCGCAGGAGGCGGAACTACCGCTTATATTGGAGTGGTCCACAATGCAACAGTCGCAGAAGTTGGACATGTTTTAAAAGCACTTGGGATAGAAAATGCACTCAATCTTGACAGCGGCGGATCAGTGGCGCTCTGGTACCAGGGCTACAAAGCAGGTCCCGGCCGCAATATCCCCAACGCGCTGCTTTTTGTAAGGAAGTAAACTCAGGTAGTAGGCAATGTGT
>CAZDTO010000039.1:0-9760 GCA_964508395.1 uncultured Gammaproteobacteria bacterium
GGATTTGATGCTTACTACTTTGATTTAAAGCATCTTACTGGAATATGCGCCTGCTTTATGTGCTTGCTGCACATCGGCCGCCCACTGTGAAGCAATACGTATTTTTTCCGGTATACTCCTATCATCCGCGCTTCTCCGTTCAAAATGAAAACCACCGCGGTTTTGCACAACTACCCAGGATATTGACGCCTCGTCTTTTGGAAATACGTAAATAGTCTTGACCGCTCTTGACGCAGCTGACTTGCTTTCCCGATAAATGACAACTGTACCATCAAACGGCTGTTCAATACTGCTGCCCTCAATAGGACCTGGAGCTTTAAACACAGGACGGTCATGTATATCAAGAGGCAAATTTCGTTGCACAAAAAAATCCTTATTAAAATTACGTGCTAAACCCATCTCAACTTTTGAAGCCATAATATTTCTCTTTAGGCTGGCAGTACAATATAATATCTCTTACTAAATGTCAATAAGGCAAGTGATCACGTAAGAAACTGTAAATCCTTCTCCCTATATTTGCTGACAATGCCGTCATGCTTCATATCCTTAAGAAGCCGCGCGACATGTCGTCCGCCTGCTAAATGTGGTAATACAACATAATCTGCTCCTGCCTTATACAAGGCCTTTGCGTCCTGCCCGTCAACCGCCATGACGATAATTTTGGCCCTCTTATTCATTTGCGCAAGTCCTTCAATTAGAAGTAAATTATCCTCAATGTCAGGCACTGTTGAGACAACAAGTCTGGCCAAGTCAAGACCAGCTCTCTGCTGAATATCTATATCAGCGATGTCTCCAAAGAGGCACAAAACTCCCCGACTCTGCAGTCTTTTAACAATATCAGGATTAAAATCGACTACGAGCACATCCTCTCCCGATTCTTCAAGGGATCGCAATATACTCTCCCCCATATGGTCCCCGCCCACAATCACAACGTGATTTTTTAGATCTGATTTATTTTCCGTTTCTTCAATTTTACTTTCTAAAAAGACGTGTTTCGTATCTAAAAACCGCAGATAACGGATAAGCTTATTGTATAAAACATTCCCGTTTTGCATCATAAATGTAGAGAGTGCGAATGTGATTATGCTGACCAAAAGCGCAAGGGAAATTGTATCGCTTGTAAGATGACCCAAGCGAAAACCTAAAAACAGAAGAATTAAACTAAACTCAGATATTTGTCCCATTGTTATTCCTACCATAAATGATGTGCGTTTTTTATACCCGAGAAAGTGAGTAATGATCATAACAATAAACGGTTTTGCGCTAAGAACAAAAATAGACAGAATGAGAGCCGGTAATAGAATAGCAGCCAGATTCTCAATGCGCATCTCAAGGCCTAAGATGACAAAGAAAATGGTTATAAAAAAATCACGAAGAGCACGCATTTTAGCTACTATCTGGAAATTTTCAGCGGCATTCGCAAAGGCAAGTCCTGCCAGAAAGCCTCCTATTTCAATAGAAAATCCTACAACATGCGAGCTGACTATTGCTGCAAAGACAAACACCCACGCAAGGCTGAAAAGGAACAGTAGCTCAGATGAGTACGCAATCTTATGCAAAATATGGGGGTAAAACCGCGTACTTAAAAAATAAACAACCACCGATAAGATAATCATTTTTAAAATCACCCAGCCGATTTCTGAAGTGACAAATGAAAGATTACCACCTGTACGCACTCCGGTAAGAATCGCGATTGTCAGAACAGCAAAAAAGTCCTGCACAAGAAGAATGCCAATTGCAAGCTTTCCATGAAGACTTGTCAAGTCCTTTTTATCTGATAATAGCTTTACGATAAGAATCGTGCTTGAGAACGAAATTGCCGCAGCAAGATACAGAGATGATGTCCGGTCAATTCCAAGCAGCAGAAGAAGCGACAGACACAAAAAGAATGTAAACCACATCTGAAGAAATCCCGCAATAAGCACAGTTTTTCCGATCGATCGAAGCTCATGAAGTTTGAGCTCAAGTCCGAGCATAAAAAGAAGCAGTGTGATGCCAAGCTGTCCAAGCATACGAAGATCATCAATATGCTCAAGATGAAAAAGACCAAGAGGACCAAGCAGAATTCCAGTCACGATATATGCCAGGATCGGCGGCTGACGGAATAAGCGGAAAAGGAGGGAAAATGCAGCTGCAAAGACAATGATTACGGTGATTTCAGAAAAAATCCCCTCCACAAAATTATTGTAACATGAATTATATTGGCATGTTGAAAAAAAGAAACATGGTAATTCCAAGCGTAAGAAACGCCGGACCGATGATCATAAGAATACTGCTTTCGTCTTCTTCTGAGAGATTGAAAAATTGCATGTTTAAACTCTTCCCGTTCTTATAATACACTAATTTTTAAAGCCAATGTCAACATAAAAAGTTCAAAGTACAAAGTTAAAAGTTCAAAGTTACAGTTGTTAGTTAAAAGTCATAAAAACTTTGCATTTTGAGCTGTAATTTTGAATTTTGCATTTTGAATTTTTAACTAAATTTATTTGAATTACTTGTAAATGAAATGAGCTTTAAAATTCTTTCTGAGGTTTTTAAAAAGGAAGAATATATGGTGTGTAGTTAACAATTTTTGCGTTCTTTTGCAACTGTGCGATAAGTGCCTGCTTTTTTTCATCAACCTTACTGGAAGTCAACATGCCCAACACTTCTTTTTTTATTTCTTCTTGCGTCTTGTCCTGCGGAAGAGAACTTGTATTCTTTGCAATATAGTCCTCTACTTCTTTACCGGTCACTTTTATATCTTGTTTTACGAGCTTCTCCATCAGCAGATCCTGCTTGACAAAATCGGCAATATCACCTTTAGAAAGACCCTGAGAGCTTAAAACCGCCGTTAGATCCTGTCCCTGCTCCTTATACTGTTTTTCTATCTCCTTTATTTTCTCGTCAATCTCTTTTTGCGTCACACTGATATTTTTTTTCTGCGCTTCTTGATTAATAAGCGTTTTAAGAATCAGCGTTTCCATCGTTCGTTTCCCAGCCAACCGCTCTGTCTCCCGTATAAATGTAAGCCTGTCAATCGGCTGGCCGTTGACTGTTGCGAGAACAAAAAAACCGCGGTTATATGAAATAAACCCTACGACAATAACAACAATAATGCTCAGGATAACAAGTTTTATTACCGATGCTCTGCGGAATCTTACCAGTGGCGCTTTTGCCTCTTGTTGTGGAAATTCGGAAAATACGTCTTCTGTTTCTGCTGAGACTCTTGACCGTGGTTTTTTTGCCGCTTGCGCAACAGAAACCTGCCTTCCGCGTGCTTTTGCTTTAACCCTGCCTGATACTGTCCGTGCTGCCATTTGGGTATTATATAGTAATCAATTTCATTTTTGCAACAAGGAAAACGATTCTCATCTGCACACTCGGGGGGTGTACGGCGGATTTATTGGTCGGGTGTGGATTGAAGCACTATTTGAACATCCAGTGTCTTGTTATCTCGCCAAAGCGTCAAAGTCACGCGGTCACCCACTTTCTTTTTTGCAATAAGCGCTGCGAGCTCTGTCTTCTTGCTTTCTATTTTTTGTCCGTCAAACTTCGTTATAATATCCCCAGTCTTAATACCGGCTTTACTTGCAGATGATCCTTCAATAACTGAAGAAACATATGCACCCTCAGGAACGTCATTGCGGATGGCGATGTCACGGGTAATCATCCGATACGCAACGCCCAAATATGGTCTATTGAACTGACCCCCGGCATTAAAATTTTTTAATGACTCCTTAACAACATTTATTGGCAGTGCAAAACCTATATTTTCTCCGCTCTGGGAAATGGCGGCATTAACCCCAATGGCTTGCCCTGCTGAGTTCAGAAGCGGACCGCCGCTGTTTCCAGGATTGATAGCAGCGTCTGTCTGAATAACGTTATCAAGCTCTTCTGCATATCCTTCAAATGCTGAACCTGCGACAATACCTCGTCCAAGGCCTGAGATAACCCCCGTTGTCACGGTATTTCTAAACTCCCCAAGTGCTGTGCCTATCGCAATTACAAGCTGACCAACCTGTAAACTGTCTGAATCCCCAAGCTCAATAGGATTTAGTTTCTCACCAACATTCTCTGAAGGACTGATTTGTAAAATCGCGATGTCGTTGAGCGGATCACGATAAATTTTCTCAACTTTATATTTAGTATCGTTATTGGTGATGACAGTATAACGCGCCTCTCTATCCGATACGACATGCCTGTTAGTCACAATAATGCCATCTTTATTAAGAACAAAACCAGATCCGATATCCTGCGACTCTGTACGTCTGGGGCTTGGTGTATCAAAAAAAGAGAACGGATCCTGGAAGAACAGACTTGATTCATTGATCGTTGCTGCAGATGAAATTGTTACCACAGATGGACCTACGCGCTTGACCACATCAATAACAACTGATTCTTCAGAAACGATCTTAACCTTCTCATTCCCCTGTTTAAGCGTTTCTTTTGTTTTTTCCAGGCTGGGCGCATACTTACTCGCGGCACTGATAATACCAAGGACGGCAAGCAGAATAATAATAAGAAGTATCAACTTCCGCATAGGAGTAAAACTATTTTACCAAAAAATGCCTTATTTGCAATATATTATTTACCTGACATTACCCCACTTTGTTGCTGTCATTGCGAGGAGGGCTGATTTTTCAGCCCGACGCGGCAATCTCATGCCAACTGAGAAGATTGCTTCGCTGCGCTCGCAATGACAGTGGTATTTTGAAGCAAAACTGGGGTAATCTCAGATTATTTATAATTATTTGTGAAGAGAAACTCTCTGGGGATTTTTATTGATAAACTCAATGATAACAGCACGACCTCCTTTTATGTCCATTCTATGTCCTCTACCAAATAAGACCTCTGTCGCAGACAGCCCCCTCTTCTCTCTTAGCTCATCCTGAATTAAACCGCCGATTGACATTGCATGAGAATCCAATTCAGTTCTCGGCATAAAAACATAAGCATGATATTTTGATTCTGGATCTATGAGCTTGGCATAGATTGCGTCTATTTTTGCAAGCGGATCTTCACTGGCTTCAAGCAGAACATATTCAGGTTTTGCTCTTTCATTAGTTCGCCTTTCTGCTGGTGGCTGACTCACTGCAGAAGCTCCAACAGAATCTTCTATCTTACTATCAACTCGTAATTCTTCAGTTTGTGGAATATCTTCAAAAACAACTGGCGCAAATGGCGGTACTCCTTTCAGAGTTTTTTTTACGGGAGCAGATTGTTTTTCATTTATTATCACAGCAGTCCTAGGCCGCTTGAATTTTGTGATTCTTGTAACACCCGCATCGATATCATCTTGTGTTTCAACCTCAAACCCTAATTTCCGAAGTGCTTGTACCAGCCACGCTCCTTTTGTATCGCCTATCGGGTAGTCATCAGGCACTGCTTCCTCATCACCGTTAATCTCATTGAATTTTTTAATAACCTGGTCTGCTTCTTCCACCGGCATCCAATCCGGAATACCAGCATTTTTCAGTCCCTCACGGTGCCTTGCCGCCTCATCAACGACAACCTCGTTGACCGCTTTTGGTTTCTCTTGATCAACAGGAGCTGGTTGGACTGTCTTATCCGCATCGTGTTTCATCGTTTCTGCACGCAGTTTTTGCAGAAAACCATCAATACTTTCTACTCCTTCGGCGATTTTTATAATTGTCACTTCACTATCAAGAAGATGGGTTATGATTGCCGAGGACCGATCTCCAAATATATGCGCGAGCGTCCAGATGATCTCCCTGTCGCCTCGTATCAAATCAAAATCGGTAGCTTCTAATCCTGTATGCATCAGGCCTTCTGCGGAAAGCACATCCTCAATAAACTTACCGATGCGGCTATCCGCAGAATCTTTTGTGAAATAACAATCAAAAAGCGTGTGTGACGTGTCTTTCGTGAAGGCAAGAGGATCAAATCCGAATCTAATCAGAAATTCTTTAGCAGATGTTCCCTCAGGGCTTGCAAAAAAATCTTCATTACTTTTGAAGTAATCTTCCATTGCCTCATCCCAGATATCGCGTCTTCCTTCAAGATTTACGCCGGGAGCACGTTTGCCCCACTCTCTGATCCGATCTTCTTTTGATATTTGAGATGTCAGCTGATATGCAGGATGGCCTAACCTTTGCTCTGAACTGGTAAATCTTTGCAACGAACGTAAATCATCTTTTGAAACAGCGTCAAGTGGTTTTGATGGTTCAAGAAGCCCATTCTGCAGCCAATATTGAGTAGCAACATTCTCCTGTGGCGGCCTGCGAAACTCTTCGGCGACAGAAGAACTTTCCTGACCTATGTCTTGTGCATTTACCTCTTTATTAACCATGCTATAGGCTATTTTAGCAGATATTCTATAGCTTTTGCAAGTTGTACATCATTGTCGCTCTCGTTCTCATCGGAGGCAACTACGACATCTGGAGTTATGCCTTTCTTATGGACAAATGTGCCATTTGGAGTAAGCCACTTCGCAACCGTAATGTGAAGCCCTGCCCCTCCGGCGAGCTCTTCTGCTTTTTGGATTGTTCCCTTGCCAAATGATATCTCGCCAATAAGTGTTGCTCTCTTGTGATCAGAAAGAGCGCCTGCGACAATTTCACTTGCCGAGGCTGAACCCTTGTTAATAAGCACGACTAGCGGGATATTCTGCAGTGTCCCCTCACGCTCAACTGTAAGCTTATTCCTTGCACCGCTTGAGTCTTCTTGCAGCACAACTGTTGTACCATTCGGAAGAAACTCTGAGGCTATAAAAACCGCGTCTGAGAGATATCCTCCGGGATTGTTGCGAAGGTCAAAGACGATACCTGAAAGCGACTGATCATTCTTAATACTGGCTATTCCTTTAATTGCCTGCGTCCACTCCTGATTAGTTAAGTCGCCAAATTGCGACAAGCGGATATACGCAATTTTCTTTTCACCTTCATTTGCAAGTACAGCACTTTTTTTAATGCCATCAATCTCGCTTATTTTCTTAGTCCAGGCGCTGACACTCTTCACAGTAATCGTGTCACGGACAACGTCTACATCACGAGGTTTTTCTTCTTTCTCACGAAGGATGGTAAGAGTAACTTTCGTTCCCTTCTTCCCGCGGATGTTCTCAACTGCCTTAGTGACCGACCATCCGCTGGTCAATTCCCCATCGACTTTTAAAATCGCATCTTGGGGCTTTAGACCGGCTTTTTTTGCCGGACTCCCATCCAGCGGCGCTACGATGATAATCTGTTTATCATCCCTTATGCCAAGCTCTGCTCCGATGCCTTCAAATTGTCCCGCAAGGCCCTGCTTAAACTCATTATTGATCCGCCTGGGAAGATAAACAGTGTATGGATCATCAAAGCTGGAAACAAGACCGGTGATAGCGCCCTCAAGAATTTTTTGTGAATCAAAGGCTCTCTTATCATAATATGATTGCTCAAGCTTGGCAAGAACAGTCCAAAACTGGGTAAAATCTATATATGATACTGAAGGTGGTGGTTCTTTGCTTGTGATTTCGATATGCGGCTGGTACGTTTTCCACTGAATCGTGATCTTTGTGACGCCAAAATAATAGCCAATTAGAAATGCGCTGAATAGTAGTAGAAAAAATCGAACAGTCCTCATCTGCACAGGTTTCACCAACTAATAACTAATAACTAATAACTAATAACTAATAACTAATAACTAAATATGAGATTACTCTTGTGCGACAAATGGAAGAAGCGCTATATGCCGGGCATGTTTAATGGAAGCAGTTAGTCTTCTCTGATGCTTTGCGCAAATACCTGTACGCATCCGTGCGACAATCTTACCGCGTTCAGTAGTAAACTTTCTAAGCGTTGCGGTATCTGAAAACCATGGCTCTGTTTTTTCTTTGCAGAAAAAACATTGAGATGGCACAACCAATCTCCTGGGTTTTCTTACCGGTGTCTTTCTTTTCATAGATAAATACTAAAGCTAAAACGGTATATCTTCCGGAACTACTTCGTCACTCGCTACTGCTTCAGCCTTGACTTCCTCCGTTTGACTCTCTTCTGTTTTTGGCTCTGTTTTTTTTCTTTTTGCAGAAGCACTCTCATTTACCGGCTGGGTGATGTTGGCCTGTTCCGTCGAAGGCGCGTCTGCGGACGCATCTTGATGCTTGGCAGATCCTTCAGTACTTACAGCACCTCCGGCTCTAATGGTCTGGCCAGATCCTCTGTTATCAAGAAGAATCATATCATCAATGACAACCTCTGTTGTACTTCGCTGCGCGCCGTCCTGTCCGGTCCAGTTTCTTGTAGAGAGTCGTCCTTCAACATAGGCCTTTCTTCCTTTAGCCAAAAACTGGCTGCAGATTTCAGCAAGCTTATTCCAAGCTACAATCCTGTGGAAATCCGCCTCTTCGCGTTTCTCTCCTGTGTCAGTCGTCCATGTCCTGTTTGTCGCCATGCCGAAGGTACAGACTGCAGTACCACTTGGAGTATACCTAAGCTCAGGATCTCTAGTTAAGTTACCGATTAATTGTACTCTGTTTAATGATCTAGCCATATAAACGATTTTTCATTTTCCAGGTTCCATTTACCATTTATTCTACAATTTTATAAATTTTCCGATCGATAAATCAATGGAAAATGATAAATGATAAATGGAAAATCATTTTTGTCTAAGCAATAAATGTCGTAATACATTCTCATGTTCCATCAATCTCTTTTCAAAACCCACAGGAGGCACTCCCTTTTCACTTTCGATCATAAGCATCTGGTAATACCCTGCGATTTCTTTTTTAATTTTATATGCCAGAGGTTTTTGCCCCCAATCCTCCTCTTTTACGACTTTAGAATCGCCAAACCAACCTTTTATTGTCTCAAGCAATTTTGTTCTCTCTTTTTCCGAGAGTGACGGTTTCAAAACCAAAACAAGCTCATATGTCCGCATAATAGGCTCCATTGTACCTTATAGAAATGGGCACACGCAAGTGGGAAAACAGTAACGTTCTAAAAGAAGTGAGTGAGCAAATTTTTTGAGGATGAATGTTTGAGCCCCGCCCGCAGGCGGGGAGAGTTACGAGCGCATTGTCCCGCGAAGTGGGAGAAAAAAATTTTCGTTCACGAACGACTCTGAAGAATACGGTGTGCTTTCCCGATAAGTATGACTGTTTTTGTTATTTCGGTAAGAAGCTCGGGGTCTTTTTCCCACGGAAAAGAATTGCCTGTGGCAAGAAAGGAATTACAACTTGCGGTCTCAAGATTACTTTTTTCAACTTCTTCAAGCGCCATCCATTCACGTACCAGACCCAATCCAACTCGTTGGGGAAAATTATTTTCTCCCGGAACACAAAATTCCCTATCTGAGCATCGCGAAAGATGTTTTATGAGAACATCATCCCAGAAATCTACAAAGGTAATCGCAGGAAGTCTCTGCATGAGAAGAGTTTCTATGTACACTTGGGGTTTTGATTCGCCAGTATCATTTTCTTCCAAGAGCTTGTAGTTTCCATGCTTTTCAAAAGCCCTTACCCCAATACCGCGAAGCATGCCATTTAGACTAACTACTCTCCCTCTGAAAAAATCCTCAGCAAAAGCTTCAGACCTTTGATCATTCAGTACTTCATGCTCCATATCCAGATTGTAGCATAACATATTGACTTTCAATAATAAAATCTTATAATATATCGTAAGTTTAGTTTGAAATATGTGGCTTGAAGTAGACGCAAGATATATTCCGCAATGGGAACGGGACGAAAAAGGAAATCATCCCTATGACACTACCAATAGAAACAGCAGGAAATAAGCAGATTGATTTAAGATACCTCCGGGAAACATTATTGCAAAACCCAGAT
>CAZDTO010000040.1:0-9567 GCA_964508395.1 uncultured Gammaproteobacteria bacterium
GATGAAAAAGCAACAGCGCAAGAAGTCCAAGAATCAGCAGAAACAAACTACTGGAAAAAATATAATTATGACGGACTGAAAAATGAATATGCCGATTCTTTCGCAAAATTGCTCAAGACCTACTATCCATTTAGACACAGAATAAATGCAAAAGTGTACCTTCGTTCAGGTTGTCTTGCCTGTGCGAAAAAAGAGCTGGAAGAAGCAATTAAGCTTGATCCCAATGACCTTGCAGCCAAAAGAGAGCTTGGTATGTCCAAGACAGTATTCCCAAATCATCCCGAAAGAAAAACAGCCAAGGAGTATCTTGATTCTGCGTATGCATTGATCCGGGCGGAAGGATTTCAGCAGAATCTTAACCTTCACCGTGCCATCTGGGATCTAGTTCAGGCAGAAAAACTTGATCCGAAAAACGAAGAGGTCCACGGTGCGCTTGGCGAACTTTACGAATTTTTCGGAGCTTACAAAGACTCAATTGAGGAATACGAGAAAGCCTATGCAGTCAATCCATCTGAACTTGACTGGAAATCGAGGGCAAATACGGTGAGAAGAAAAGCGCCAAAAACAGGACCGGAACCACTATGAGAATTTCAAATTTCCAATATCAAATTTCAAATAATTAATTCCGTTACGCACTCTTGTCATCCTGGAGAGGCTGAAAGCCTCGATAGGATCTCAGAGAAAGGGATTCTATCGCTTCGCTCCAGAATGACATGCGTAAGGTTAGTAATTAATTGGGAATTGGATATTTGAAATTGGTATTTATTTGACATTATGTTAAAACTCAAATCCTTTTTCCCAATCCTACTCCTCGCCCTCATTGCGGTCTTTTTTTTCTGGAAAGTTCTTTTCGGTGGATATATTATCGTTACTCCCGCTGCAGGCTTGGGAGATATAACACTTGGGATATTGCCTTATTGGCAATTCTTAGGCAATGCCTACCAAGACTTAAAAATACCGCTATGGACTGATTTTTTTAATGGTGGTATTTCACTAATTTCTTTTCCTGCAACTCATCTTTTCTTTCCGATTACTCTTGTTGCGCTGTATTTTTTTAACATCCCGTTTGCGCTTACATTTGCTATGGTCTTCTACGTTTTTCTGCTGGGGTTCTTTACGTATCTTTTCTGCCGATCTATCGGTCTTTCTACCAATGCCGCGCTATTCTGCGGGGCAGTATTCTCATATAGCGCCCCTATTACTGCCAAAATTCACTCGCAATCTGTTATTGTCATCGCACTTTTTGTCGCCGCGCTTTTTTTCACTGAAAAATTATTACAGACGAAAAAACAAAGGTATATTTTTCTGCTTGCTACGATATTCGCATTGCAGATTCACGCAAGTCATCCGCAGATCACGCTTTACTCTCTTTTTATCACGATTTTATATTTTTTATTTCGCCTTCTGTTTCTTAAGGAAAATGCAAAACAAAAAGTCTCTCTTATGGCAGGCTTTATCATAGCAGGAGTAACAGCTCTGGGGATGTCTGCGATAATTCTTATCCCGAATCTGGAGTTTTATGCGCTCTCCACCCGCGCAAAAGGTATTACGGCCACCCTAGGCGATTATCCTTATAGCCTGATGGAACTTATACTTTTTGTCGTGCCATTTGCTTTTGGCAATCCCGCAACGGCAAGTTATAATCCGCCATTTGCGCAGCAAAGACTGTTTTGGGAAAATGCAAGTTACATCGGACTTATTCCTCTGGCGTTGTCAGTATTAGGTTTTTTTGCCGCAAAAAAAAATAAGTATGCGCTAATCTTCGGTATTCTCTTTGTACTGTCTATAGCCCTTTCTTTGGGAGGAAAAACCCCTCTTGGAATTTTACTAACTCTCCCGCCATTTAGCTCATTTAGGGTTCCCTCACGTTTTCTTATCTTTGCGTCTTTTTCACTTACTGTACTTGCCGCAATTGCCCTTGATATGCTGATTAAAAAAGTAAAATCAAAAAAAACAATTTTAACAATGTTAATTGTAGCCATCTCTGTTTTTGATCTCTATAGATTCTGTTACACATATAATGTTCTTGATAAGGCATCAGGCTGGTTAAAGCCTCCTGAAACTGCACGTTTTCTAAAACAAGACCAAGGCTTTTTCCGCATTTATAGTATTGAAATTACAGATTTCAATACTAATCCGTACAATCAAATATTCGCACAGGCAGGCGGCTGGCTTACTGACATCGCCGCTCACCGCTTCCTGTTTAACTGGCTTCCGGCAAATACCAATATGCTTTTTAACATAAAGAGTGCAAATGGCTACGCTTCTATTTCGCTTTCGCGTTTTGGAGAAATAGAAGATGAGATACTCAAGGGAATTAGTACTGATAACTCCAGGGTAAAAATTTCAAACGAATCATTAAAATTATTAAGCCTCTTTGGTACAAAATATTTTATTTCCCCATTTCCGGCAGAATCTCCGCTTATTCTGCGCTTTTCAACAGAAAATCGCTACAACCTTCAATTTAGAGTATATGAAAATCCCGGTTTTATCCCCAATGCCCTTCTTGCAACAGACGTAAAAGTTATGAAATCCGAAGAAATTGTCAAAGAAATGGAAAAAGACTCATTTGACCCGCGCAAAACTGTCATTCTGGAAAAAGCACAAAAATCATTTCCTGCCGGTGAACGCTCAGAAGAAACTGGAAAAATTGTTAAATTAGATAAAAAAAATTCCGGACAGGAAGTATTGATACAAACAAATTCCAAAACTGCGGCATACTTGCTTCTGACGGATACCTATTATCCGGGATGGAATGCGTATGTTGACGGCAAGAAAACGGAGATCTTGAAAGCTGACTATCTCTTTCGCGCTGTACCGCTTAGCAAAGGAAAACATTCGGTTAAATTTATCTATGAACCGGTATCATTTCTGGTTGGGAGCCTTATTACCCTGTTTACCGTGACCACAATTGTAGTCTATGGGGGTTTAAATGTAATTAGAACTCATTTCAAAACCTAATCATTCACGTCATTCTGGTAATCCGGCAAAGCCGGAGCATCTCGAAAATCCTGTAAGGGCAGAGTCTCTAAACGCTTGGAGACTCTGGACAAGCCAGAGTGACGGGTTTTGAATTCTTATTATCGCTTCGAAATCTCAATAAGAGACTGCTTTCCGACTGTCACCAATAAGAGCAAGTCATGATGAATGGTTCTGATAATAACTTTCGCCTGATATTTATGAGACAACCGGTTCCAGTCTTTTTCTGTCAGGAATTGGTATGACAATGGAATAGGCGTAGGCTTCCAGGCATTAACAATCCAATCAATAAACTTCATGATTCTTTTCTCAATTGCTGTACGGGGAATTGACTCTATAATAAGCACCCTTTTCTTGGCAACACGGAGGCACTCTTTCAACGACTTTTCTGCGTTTTCACAATGATGTAATGTATAGATGCAGATGACTGTGTCAAAAGAGTTGTCGGCAAACGGCAGAATTTTTCCCTCATAGAGAACAAACCGCATATTCTCGGGATGTATGGATACATCTATAATATCTACTCCGGTAATTTTCAGACGCGGAAGCTGTTTAAGAAGAACTTGAGAGAATAAAAGATCTCCGCAGCCAAAATCCAGTATGTGTTCTCTATCCTCAAGATATGGAGATATTATTTGTACTTTCCAAGAGCTATTTTTTTGTTTTAAAAACTCAAGAATTTTTCTAAATAGATTTTTGATATAAAACTCAATTTCTGAGATTCCATATGCAATCACCATAAAAAAACACATAACCGGATGGAGAAACCAGGCATTATCTCTTATTTTTATAAATCCTCTCATGCTTTCATAAAAAGGCTCAATAAAAGTAAAAGAAAAGAATATATACTTCATAAGATTACGTCTGTCTTTTGCAGAAGATGGATCATATGTAAGATAGGCCCTTCTCCCACGCCGGCCGTCATAATAAAATTTTTTAACCTGAACTCTTCGTTTTACAAACCCCACAATATCTGGCCTTGCAACATGTATGATCGAATTTTTCACCACGCCGTACGTGTCATAACCTTTCGTAAGAAGCCGGGCAAACGCGTCCGTGTGGGTATAATCCTCCGGCTTATCCAGAACTTGCCGGATCGCTCTTCTTAAAAACATGTGTCCATTGTCCCCAATCGCCGGCAATGTCTCTTTTGTAAAACGTACAATATAATAGTCCCCGGTCTCTTTGATGCGTATTCCTTTGTCATATTCTTTTTGATCCATTCTTATTTTCTCTGATTTTTTTAAATAGTAGGCAGTCGGATCAGGTGTGCCAAACAATGCCGCATATCGGGTGGTAATAGACATCCCTTTCTCAAATGTGTTATACGCACTGAACGCAGCAACAATTTTCTTTTCTTTTACAAATGGCTTAACCATTTTAAGTAACCAATCACTACCAATCAAAATATTGTCAGCCTCAAGAATAAGGATTAATTCTCCTTTTGCAATTAAAAATCCTCCCACAGTTTGTACTTCCTCTTGTCCTACGGGATCGGACCGCCTATACACCGTACAGCCATATTTTTTTGCCAGTCTGTCGCAGCCATTTGTTGATTCTTTATCAAAAACAATATGTTCTATCTTATCGTGGGGATAATCCTGTTTTTTTACTGATTCAAGGACACGTCGAAATACAGGAATATTATTGTTGAGTGTATTTGTTTGAATCGTGATCGATGGAAGACTTCTCATTCAATGTATGCATTACAAACCTACCGACAGGCCACGTCAGACGTGGCAGGCAGATAAACTGCTATACTATCAACAATGAAACAATTCAACAATATAACAATTATTTCTTATGTTTCCTGCTATCAACAAATAGAAAAACCGCAATTCCTAATGAGATGATAGTAAATGTTCCCAAGCTTATCAAAACGCCATAATACAAACTAGCCGGTTTATACCTAAATATCACCGTATGTTTTCCCTGCGGCACCGAAACCGCACGGAACGCATAGTTTGCACGATATATCTTTGTTTCAACTTGCCCTGAGCCCTCATCCGAGGATCTACGACCTGCCGAAGGGTCAACGTAGGATCTCCAACCCGGATAATAGGTGTCAGATAAAAACAGAAAGCCGGCAGCTGATGTGTTCGTCTTTATTACAACCTCTGTATCTTTGTATGATGTAATCATTGCATCATTCGTCATTCTGGCTTGTCCAGAATCAGATTCTGGATTCGCCTTCGGCTTACCAGAATGACGTAGCGGCACCTCTTCAATATATATTGTTTCCCTCGGATTAAAATCGCCTTTCAATAAATGATTTTTAATACTCTCTCCCGATGCTTGCTCTACTTTAGACACAACAAACGCACGAGGCAACGGATTAACAAACTCATAAACAGAAATATTGTCCTGTCCTGTTTTGAAATTAGTTGTAAAAA
Source organism: uncultured Gammaproteobacteria bacterium (assembly GCA_964508395.1). GTDB lineage: Bacteria > Patescibacteriota > Microgenomatia > Levybacterales > UBA12049 > CAZDTO01. The sequence continues at coordinate 5,373 of CAZDTO010000040.1, forward strand.
CTTTCCTTATACCCTCATGCTTCACATCTCCCGCAATAATTGCGTATCGCGTACCCATTAGTTTATTCATAAAAATAAACGAATCAGTAATTGATGTTGCGGCTAACCCTTTATATTGCAAGCCGTTAAAAAACACTTCATTCTCAAGCTCCCGATAGCGATTAACATACAAACCCGCTGCGTTGCCAGCACCGATGTTTAACGGTATGTCGTAAAGTAAATTATTAAATGCAGGCAGTAAATTACGAAGATGGATAAGTGTCTTTGGGTCCTGCCAGATCTCAGGCTGTTCCAGAAAAATCTTGCTGCTGGGATAATAATAGTATTGGGTTGTCACGCGCTCTTGTGCTCTGAGATTTTTTTTCAGAAACGAGACAGCCTTGGGAATTGCATACCACTGCCTAGCATCAACTGCTGGATGGAGTTTCTTGGCTGAATAGAACAAGTCCATGAAAAGAATTAAAAACAAAAAACTGAAAACAACAAAGCGAAAAAGAGATTTCCTCCCGTCATCCTGGGGACTCAGAGCGAAGCGTGGAGGACTCCAGGATCTCTCTCGCAGAGATTCTGGATGCGCCTTCGGCTTACCAGAATGACGAAATAGCAACGTCTGCACACCGATGGCAACAAGTCCGCCTGCCGCAAAATTAAGAAGAAAGAACAACCGAAACGGCAGGCGGAAAAACGAAAACGGTGGAATACGTAATATATATCCAAACGGGGTCTGATCCCCAAATGAAACAAGCAGAGAAAAAATAATGGTAACAATAAAAATAGTTCCATATTTCCCTAATCCCCCTAAAACCCCTAATCTTCCTAATACCCCTAATTTACCCAACCTAATAACCCCAATCATCAATAACCCAAAACCAATAATCCCCATATATACATAACGCTCATCATCCGGCCAGCCATTTTTCTGGAAAGCTTCGACAGTATTACTCATATCTCGTCCCCAAAACGGCAAAACAAAGTTTACTAAGTGATCAGCGGGAAAGTTGAACCGGTAAATATCCTCCTTGCCTAACCCTCCGGAACGTTGAGAATATTGTGTCAATTCAAGTTGCGGTAAAATTTGGCCCGCACCAATACCAAGGCCTATGCTAATAACTAATAACCAATAACTAAGTAACTGGAGAAGAGATTTTTTACGTAAGAGCCAAAAGAATAACCAGTATGGGAAAAGGAATACCAGGCTGTATGTAATGATTTGCGGGTGTCCGCCCAGAATTGAGAGACCCAGCAAAACTCCCATCAGAAAGATCCAGATAATGTTATTCCTGTCATTCTGGAGCGAAGCGATAGAATCTCTTAAACCGTTATGAGATCCTATCGTCCCGCTACGCGGGACTCCAGGATGACGGAAGGCGTGAAACTTTTGCCTTTGGAGAAGATTTTCAAGGCACCAGAGCTGCGTGAGGAAGAGATAAAAGGAAACCAGCATGCCAAAATGCATAAGCTGGGTTGCCGCAAAACCGGAAAAAGTAACAATCGTTGCTCCGAAAAAGGCAGCAAACAGAACGATGCCAATCTTGCGAAAGTATAAGAAACTAAAAAGGAAAATAAAAAAGTAACTGATGACTATAGTAAGACTTACCGATGTCTGTGTATCAAAAATCGAAAAGAGTAAGTTAAGTGGATACAGCGCCCCTATCTGTCCTTCAGCCAGAATCGGATATCCGCTGCTGATGTCGCTTGCCCAAAGCGGAAGCTCTCCCCTTTTGATCGACTCGATAAAGTAATGCCGCAAAGGATAATTAAGATCAGTAAAATCATTTGTCCCGACAGTTGGGGTAATATTAACGGCGGGAGTAAATAGGTTTGACCAGAAAAAAATGATAACTAATAGAAAACCAAATAATATCGCAGCGATATTCCTATACATTTAAAGCGAAAAGTGCAAAACGCAAAGCGCAAAACCAAAACGTAAAACTCAAAACTTTCAGCTTTACGCTTTTAGCTATAGTTTTTCGCTTCTAGCTTTAAGTTTTACGCTTCCAACGTATTCACGTACTGCTTCTTCGATCGTATGACTTGGTCGCCATCCAAATGACTTTAATTTTAGATTTGATGCAGTCTGGTCTCCGCTATCACCCGGGGCAAGAGGAACCGAAGCGATACTCACTTCTGATATACCGCCTGTAATCTTTTTAATCATCTCTGCAAGGTCAATAAGTTTTATTTTTTCATCTCCGCACACATTGTAGATGCCTGGCGGAAGCGTACTAACCGCAAGTACGTTTGCCGAAACGACATCATCGATATGAATATAATTACGTACGCGGTTTGGATCTTTATAGACTACAATCGGATCTCCCTTAATACCTGCTTTTACCCAACGGGCAAGCGATCCGGACATATTGCTTTCTTCCCGAATACCTGGACCCAACACCGCCGCGTATCGCAAAATAACAACATCTATACCCAACCGTTTTCCCTCTTCCTGAGCAATCTTTTCAGCTTCATATTTTGACTTGCCATACAACGTAATTGGATCAACTCTCATTGTTTCAACATATGGCGGCGTGTTGCCTGAATAAACTGCTTGAGAGGAAGCAAGAATGACGCGCTTCGGTTTTTGCAAGGTCTCACCCTGCTTTGCAGGGAGAGACCTTTTGTAACCGATTGGAGGTGTCTCCTTGCGAAGCAAGGTGACTCCTTCCGAAACTACTTTAAAGAGATTTTCTGTACCCTTCACATTGACGTCAAAATCTTTTTCCGTTTCTGTTCTTATCCCCGCTGCATGGAAAACAACGTCAACATTCGCCAGCGAATTTTTCCAATCGGCGATATTCCCTACATTGCCGGTAAAAAGACGGACATTATAGCCTTGCTTCCGTAATGCTTCTGCTGTCTTACTGCCAATGAAACCCGCAGAACCGGTTATGAGAATAGTTTTTGGTCTAAAATTTTTAATTTTCAATTTTTAATTTTTAATGAATTTTCAATGTTTTAAAATTTAAATTTTCAAATTTAGATTTCATTTCAAATTTCAAATTTCGAATTGAAAATTATTGAAAATACTCTGCCATTTTCGGCAATACTTCCCCTGCTGTCCCTTTGAAAAAGATATCTCCCCTGACAAGATAGTCAATATTGCGGGAATGTGGCGCAACTCCCAGGACCGGATTAATAGCAATAATTCTCATCCGCTTTCCCCGCGCTTGCTTTATAACCTCTCTTCTGTCAACAGCAACGCCGATCACAAGAAGTGTTCTGACGCTTGGGTCAAATTTTACAGGAAACCGGTCGGGAAAAATGCTCACGCGCGTCTGTATGGAGGGCACGCCGGCTTTACGCAAAATATGATCCATATTATCAGTAAATATCTGTCTGACAACTCCCTTTTTATAAAGTTCTGCAATAATCTCATGGGAGACTGATGGGTTTGCGTGAATCGCATCAACAGTAAATTGACAAAACTTGCGGAATTGACCATCAACATCTGCCGCAAGCTTTGCTGGAAGTTCGTCCTTTGCGCCAAAAATAAATTCGTCTGACGCGATATTATCGACATGGAAAAGCTCATGAATCGTACCAAGAAGCGGCAATCCTGACTCGGTTGAAAGCCCCGATCCGCAGCAAAGAGAAAAAGGCGCGAAGGATGAAATATCAAAGGACTGCCACTGAGGGATAATCCGGGGCGGTTCAATTATAAGCCGCGGCTTTCGCCAAAGAAGCCTGCTAACTGCCTTCGTATCGTATTGAGTTGGTTTGCCAATAATGATAGTAAGTCGTAAAAAACCAGGATATCCCGGCTCAGCGGATACATTTGTATTCAGCCGATACTGCCCGAGTGTTCTACTTTGCCCTATTGCTTTTGCAAGCACTCTAATCTCATCCTCTTTTGCTCTGGATGAGAGAAAAAAATATGCCCGCTTAATATACAGCCTGTTTTGCTTGTCTAAACCAAGATCCGCAGAAAAATAGACAGTACGTGACTGCGGTAATGGTTGCTTATTTACTACCAAATCCCGCTTCCATCCCCAGAGAACCTGTGGTTTTCCTTCCTTCGTATTCTCACTGCTGATTTGCGCAAATAAACTCGCCTCTTCGTCTGTAAGTTGCCATTTGTTATACATATGTAGTGAGTGAATAAAATTTTTTGAGGACGAATGTTTGACCCCGCCAAGGCGGGGAAGTTACGCCCGGAAAAAAATTTTCGTTCACGAACGGATTAGTTGGTCTTTTGTCA
>CAZDTO010000041.1:0-9219 GCA_964508395.1 uncultured Gammaproteobacteria bacterium
TCCTCATCGAGGTTGAGAACAAGGCCTTTGTTCCCTTTATCAAAGGAGACAAGCTCTCCCATCATGGCTTTTGAAAGACCTGATGCGGTTATAACGCCATCCTGGTTTTTTTCAACAGTCCCAACATTTGATGACTTCTGATCTTCAAATGTTGCAAGCCTTTTTTCTAGAAGCTTGATAATCTCTTGGGTATCAGTCATATATGCTCGTTAATAATGCGTTAAAACTATGCGCAAGATTAGCTTCATATACAATATCATTATTTGTAACTTTTATGCCTAATAGTAAATTTGGTGAGTAAATGTATCTTATTTTTTTATTCGGAAACAATTTGTGTGTGGTCGTGCCAATGAATTGTTTTTTTTTGGATGTTGTTTCTATCAAAACAGTAGTTTTTGCCTCTTTCATTTTTAGTGCTTTGATGTAGGATTTTAAATCCTTTCTTTTCAGATGATCTGCAATATCAAAAACCTTATTTTGTAAAAGTATACCTTGCTTGCTATAGCTTGCATCCACAAGTTGTTTAAGAATAACTTTTTTCATATCCTAGTTTGTCTTTTTATTTTTTAATCGTTGTAAAGTTTTATCTATAATTACTTCTTCCTCCTCATCAGTTAAAAGCTCTGAAAGCGACTTTTTTAGAAAAAGCATTGCAATTTCGCTGATATGTACGGTCAATTTTTTTTCAGCTTCTTTTGTCTCAAATGCAATTTGTTTTCGTGCTTCTTCAAGCAGTAAATCCATGTCGAGTTTTCCTTTTTCTCGTGCGTCCTGGATTATTTTTATTTGTTCCTCTTTTGTTCTCTCAATCATCATTTTTGCTTCTGCCTGGGCTTTTTTTAGTATCTGTTTTTCTTTTTCTTGCGTTTTTTCAAGGAGGATACGCGCATCTTCAGCTTGCTTGATTCCTTTGCGTATCGCATCTTCACGTGACTTAAGCATCGAAAGGATCGGCTTATACGCAAACCTCTTTAGAATATAAAGAATGATTAAAAAATTGACACCCTGCGCAACCAGAAGCAAGGGATCAATACCAAGATTATTGATAATCTCCATAGTTTTCTATCCCTTTACGAATATAATGACCAATGCATATATTGCTATTGCCTCAGCGAATGCCATTGCAATAAGCATGGCAGGGAGAATTCTTCCTGACGCCTCAGGATTTCTTCCCAGCGCTTCCATTGCTTTAGCACCAATAAGACCAATTCCAATTGCAGGGCCAAGACCTCCTATGGCAATAATGAGTCCTCCAGTAACGTTGAAATCCATTACCTATTCACCTCCTTCGCATGTTGTTTTTCTTCATGGTGTGGTGTCATAAGCATGGTCATAAATGCCATTGTTAGTATAGAAAATACCAAGGCTTGTACCAAACCAACGAGGATTTCAAGTAATAAAAATGGAATTGGAGCAATAAATGCAAGTAAGGATGAGATGGTAAGAAGTACTACCTCGCCAGCAAATATGTTGCCAAAGAGTCGGAAAGAGAGCGACAAAATTTTTGTAATTTCTGAAATGAGTTCCAATATCCCAACAAATAAATAAATTGGATTGAACGAGACAAATCTGCTTATGTATTCCTTAATACCGATGGATTGAATACTAAAAATATGCGTTGTCACAAGGGAAATAATAGCAAGAGCAAATGTAACGTTTAAATCACTTGTCGCATTCCGCATAATAGGGATAAGTTCACGACCGTGTTCTCCTTGATGAAAAAACCCAATGCTTGTCACTCCGGGTATAAGCCCGCTCCAGTTTGCAATAAGGATATAAAGAAAGAACGTCATGACAAAGGGGAAAATTTTTTGTACGTGTTTAGAACTAACTGACTCAATAAAACGGTAGAACGTATCAATGATAAGCTCAATAATATTTTGAAATAGACGTGGAATTTTCTGGAAATTTCTCTTTAAGAAAAATACTCCACCGACAATTACCGCATCAACAAATAACGTGTTAACGATTGAATTAGTGATGGGAATTGACCCGACATACCCAAGCACTTCAGGCGTGATTGATGCCATACTTCTTCGTATTATTCCTTCTCAATTTTACAATAAACAGAATTGAAATACAACCGCAGTTTACGTTGATAGTTTTTTTGCCGGAAATATTTTTTCTGTGATGATCATGGGCTTATCGTTTCTTGTATCAATCCGTCCCTCCAGCACAATGACACTGTCATTTATTAATAGATTTTTGTATTGCGCATATACTTTTGGAAACACCACGCACTCAATGAGTATTCCGCGCTCGTTTCCTATACCGATGAATGCCATTTCACTATTTGTTTTTTTGGTAAATACCCGTCGGGCTGTTTCAATAATTCCTCCAACGCGGACAATTGTTCCTTCTTTTTCTCCTTCCAGGAAATCTATCTCATGCGTAATAACCGACTTGATATATGAGAGTGTTTCCATATGCGGGTGAGAAGTAAGGTAAAATCCTAAGAACTCTTTTTCAAAATTTAGCTTTTCCGTAAGTGAGAAATCATCAACATCAGCAGCTGTTTTAAGCGTTGGCTTTACTACTGGATCTTCACCAAAAAGCGATGATTGTCCACCAATCGTTTGTCGTTTCGTTTTATTAACTGTGTTTATTACTTCGGGGATTGAAATGAGAAGAGATGCTCTTTTTCCGAATTCATCCATGGCACCTGATTTAATAAGGCTCTCAAGTGTTTTTTTATTTACTGTTGTGAGGTTGACTTGTACACAAAAGTCCATAAGGTCTTTGAATCGTTTTTCGTTTCTTGCCGAAAGGATGTTTTGGATTGCAGCATGTCCTACATTCTTGATTGCGGAGAGTCCAAATCGTATCTTCTTGCCGTCTTCAATTGAGAATTCACTATCGGATTTATTGATATCTGGAGGCAATATAGAAACATTGAGACGTTTGCATTCTGAGACTGCCTGGGCTATTTTTTCATTTTTGGTCGGTCCGGACGATCCACGTGATTCAGCAGTAAGAAGTGCGGTCATGAATTCAACGGGAAAATGGGCTTTCAGATATGCAGTTCGGTACGCAATCGTGCCGTAGCATGCAGCATGAGCTTTGTTGAAACCATAACCTGCAAATGGTTCGAATTGTACCCAGAGCTCATCTGCTTTCTTTTTTGACATGCCGTTTTTTTCACAGCCTGATACGAATTTTTCCCGCTGTTTTTTCATCTCGGATGGGATTTTTTTACCAACCGCTTTCCGCAGTTTGTCAGCGTCAAGCCATGAATAACCGGCAACATGTATTGCAGTTAGGAGTACGTCATCCTGGAACGTGAGGATTCCATAGGATTCCTTTAGCACCTCTTCAAGCCTGGGGTCAGGATATGAGATAAGTGACGGATTATTTTTTCTTCGAATGAACTCTGGTATATTTGCCATTGGCCCTGGTCTGTACAGAGCAACCATAGCTTGAAGATCAAAAATAGATGTAGGTTTTAGTTCTTTGATATATCGTCTCATCCCTGCTGATTCAAGCTGAAAAATTCCAGTTGTTTCTCCTGATCCAAGAAGCTCATATGTCTTTGTATCATCAAATGATATTTTAGAGAAATCTATTTTTTTGTTCTGGTTTTCTTCAATAAATCGTAGGGATTCTTGGATAATTGTCAAATTCCGAAGACCCAAAAAATCAATTTTAAGGAGTCCAACCCCATCTTCGCCAACAGCATACATGTCATACTGCGTGACAATTTTATCTCCGTTTGTTTCCTTTTGTAATGGAGTATACTCGGTGAGCGGTTTATCCGCGATAACGACTCCTGCTGCGTGTGTAGAAGCATGGCGTGCAACACCTTCTAATTTTTTAGCCAAATCAAGGAGTTTTCTTGTTTCCTCCTCTGTGTTATATGCTCTTTTCAGATCAGGGCTTTGGTCAAGTGCCTTTTCAATCGTCATCGCGTGTCCCTGCCAGCCAGGAGGTATCATTTTTGAGATCCTGTCTGGACCTGAATATGGCATTCCCAGGGCTCGTCCGGCATCCCTTACGGAACCTCTTGCTTCCATTGTTCCAAACGTTATGATTTGTGCTACCTTATCCTTACCGTATTTTTCTGTTACGTACTGAATTACTTCATCTCTTCTATTATCAGCAAAATCAAGATCTATATCAGGCGGGGAAGGGCGCATAGGATTTAAGAATCTTTCAAACGGAAGTTTAAAATAAAGAGGATCAATATCGGATATTCCAAGCGCATATGACACAATTGATCCGGCATTTGATCCACGGCCTGGTCCAACAGTGATCCTCTTGGATTTTGCCCAGTTTACAAAATCAGCAACAATAAGGATATATGTTTCATAACCCTTCTTGAGGATAATTGAAAGCTCGTAATCGGCTCTATCACGAATTTCCTGTGAAATTTTATGGTATCTATACATTAGCCCTTTATCAACTTCCTTGCGCATATATTCTTCCGGCGGGATGTCTCCTGGTACAGTAAATTTCGGCATGATCCATTTATCAAGTGTGATAGTAAGGTCGCACATATTTGCTATCTTTGCGGTATTCTCTATTGCTTGGGGGGTAAGCGCGAATAACGATTCCATTTCTTCTGTAGTTTTTATATAGAAATCTGGAGAATCAATCATTGAAAGTTTTCTGTCTTTATCCAGGATTGTGTTTTGTGTTTGAATGCATAGGAGAATTTCTTGTGCTTGAGCATCCTCTTTATAGACGTAATGATTATCATTGGTAGCAACAACCGGTATGCCTAGTTTTTTTCCAAGTGAAACAAGTCCGGCATTAGCCTCATCCTGAAGCGATACATGCGTATGTTTTTGTAACTCTAAATAAAAATGATCTTTGCCAAAAATTTCTGCAAGTTTTTTTGCCCTTTTTTCAGCAGTTTCATGTTCATTATGAATAAGCGGATCGGTGATATAGCCATTCACACATGCACTTAAGCAAATGAGGCCTTCTGTATGTTTGGAAAGCACATCGATATCAATCCGGGGTTTGTAATAGAAACCTTCAAGGTGTGAAATAGTTATTAGTTTCATGAGGTTTTTGTAGCCTATATCATTTTTTGCCAGGAGGATGAGGTGATTATAGTCTTTGTCTCGGCCATCTTTATCATGCAGAGACCGCTTGGCAATATATACTTCACAACCAATGATTGGTTTTATATCATGTTCCTTGCACGATTTATAGAACTTGATTGCTCCGTAAAGGTTGCCATGATCAGTAATAGCAAGGGCTGACATGTTCAGCTGCTTTGCCCGTTTCACCATCACTTCAATTTTTGAAAGTCCGTCAAGAAGAGAATACTCAGAGTGATTATGAAGGTGAACAAAATCTGCCATGTTATCAGATTTTATCACGTTTTAATTGATTTTCGATAAGAGTTTTAACTTTTTGAATATCTACCTTTTTTTTGATTTTTTTCATAACTTGCCCGATGAGAAACATCATGACATTTGTCTTTCCATTTTTGTACTCTTCAACAGCTTTTTTATTTTCTTCAATTATTTTTACAACAATTTTTTTCATTTCTTCATCATCAATCGCTGCTATTTGTGAGGTTGAAACGATTTGCTTAACAAGCGTTGCGGGGAGAACTGTTGTTGTATCAGTTTTTTTATTAATAATAGCATTTGCAATTTGCTTTGGAGTAACGCTATGTTCTGCGCCTATTTTTACTGCATCTTCAAAGTAGTTGGCTATATGTTTTTCTCTTGTAAGTATTCCCGAGTCGTAGTTTGACAGACCATATTGCGTACTAAATCTTTCAATTTTTATATCTGGCAGCTCAATTATTTGAGATTTGAGATTTGAGATTTGAGATTCCGAGATTTTTATCGGTGGTATATCCGGCTCCGGGAAGTACCGGTAATCATTTGCCTCTTCCTTTGCCCTCTGTGAAAATGTTATAGCCTTGTCTTCATCCCAGCCTCGTGTTTCTTGAGCTGGTAATTTTTCCGAATCAAGTATCTTTTCTTGTCTTTCAATCTCATATCTTATTGCTTTTTCTACAAATTTAAACGAATTAATATTTTTTACTTCAACTTTATAGTTAGGAAGGTCAGTGTCATTCTGGAGCGAAGCGATAGAATCTCCCTGCTTTTGAGATCCTATCGTCCCGCTATGCGGGACTCCAGGATGACCTTTGAGCGATATGTTTGGCTCAAGCCGCATTTCTCCTCGCTCCATATTCGCATTTGAAACGTCTAAATAGCGAACTATTTGTTGCAATTTCTGTAAGTATTCTGTGACTTCCTGAGGGCTGTTGAAATCCGGCTCTGTGACTATCTCAACGAGCGGGATTCCCGACCTATTAAAATCAATAAGCGTTACATTTTTATCTTCAATCTTCTGGTGAATAAGTTTTCCCGTGTCTTCTTCCATGTGGACTCTTCTTATTCTGATTCGTTTTGAATTTTGAAAATTTGAATTTGTTTCGGATTTCGGATTTCGGATTTCGGATTTAATGTCCATCCACCCGTTAACCCCGAATGGCATGTCATACTGGCTTATCTGATAGCCTTTTGGTAGATCAGGATAGAAATAGTTTTTTCTATCAAATTTTGAAAGCGTATTGATCTTGCAGTTTAATGCAAGGGCAATCATGATACACCATTCAATCGCCTTTTTATTCGGTACCGGTAGCGCTCCCGGCAATCCAAGACATACAGGACAGGTATGAGTATTTGGCTCTTTGCCAAAATAAGTCGCGTCACATCGACAAAACATCTTAGATGCAGTTTTCAACTCAACATGTACCTCAAGTCCAATAACTGATTTATATTTATTCATATGAAATTTTTGGTTTCTTCAAATGCCAGTCAGTTGCTTGCTCGTACTTATTTGCGATATTGATAACTAGTTCTTCCGAAAATTGCGGACCAATAATTTGTAGTCCAATAGGTAAATCAGGACCTGATAGATTTTTTTTTGATGTAAACCCACAAGGCACATTAATTCCTGGAAGACCAGCTATTGATGATGGTTCTACAAGTACATCTGCTGTCTCGCCAAACATAGGATGGTTTTTGCTTGATCCTACAGGTAGGGCAGGAGATGGACTTGTCGGTGAAACAAAAGCGTCAACTTTTTTGAACATCTCAATAAAGTTTTCAATAATTAATGTTCGAACTTTCAATGCTTTTTTATAAAACGCGTCGTAGTATCCTGCAGAGAGCGTGTATGTCCCAAGCATAATTCGTCTTTTCGCTTCTTCTCCGAAATGGTCTCTTCTATGTCCGTACCTAATGCCATCAAAACGGGCAAGATTCGATGAGACTTCAGCACGTTGGAGGATTGTATAAACACTGATTGCATATTTTGGATCAAAAACATTTCCACCTAAATCAATTATTTCAGCTCCTAATTCTTTCAGTTTTTCAATAGCATTATCAAAAGCATTCTGTACATCATTTTCTACTCCAATTGTGTATATTGATGAAATTCCTATTCTTCTTTTTTTAATATCGTTTTTAATAGCTTTTGTGTAGTCATGCACTGGAGCAGATGATGATGTAGCATCCAGTGGGTCTTTTCCCGCCAGGACATTTAATATGAGAGCGCTATCTTCAACTGTTTTGGTCATTGGACCTGGCGAATCAGTCGAAGAAGCCATGGCTATGACGCCGTATCGGCTGACCCTACCATAGGTTGGTTTTAGTCCCACAATACCACACCAGCTTGCCGGTTGTCGTATGGAACCGGCAGTTTCTGATCCAATACCAGCAATTGTTTGATCTGCTGCGACAGAAGCTGCAGTTCCACCAGATGAACCACCGGGAAGAAACTCTATATTCCAGGGATTTTTTGTTGTGCCAAAGTCTGATGTTTCTGTTGATGAGCCATGTGCAAATGCGTCCATATTGGTTTTTCCAAGCATTACTATCCCAGCATTTTTTAGCCGTGAGACAACCGTTGCATCAAAAGGAGGAATATAGCCTTTTAAAACATTGCTTGATGCAGTTGTCTGTATTCCATGTGTCGAAAAATTATCTTTGATCACAAATGGGATTCCAAGAAGCGGAAGGTCTTGTCCATTAGCGATCAGAGAATCTGCTCGTTTTGCATCTTGAAGAGCTTGCTCTTCTGTGACTGTAACAAAAGCGTTGAGCTTTTTCTCAGTGTTTTTAATCTGAGCTAAACAGTCTTTCGTTAATTCGACAGACGAAATTTCTCTGTTTCGCATTTTTTCTTTCGCTTCTCTGAGTGTTAATAAATTGAGTCTCATAAAATAGCTGTTATTCTTCTAAAATTGCTTTGACAACAAAAAAACCATTATGATTTTGCGATGCATTTTTTAACGCTTCTTTTTGTGAAAATGATGGGCGGGGAATGTCCTCGTCCATGACATTTTCAAGTCCAGTTACTTGGGATGTTATTTCGACATTATCAGTTTTAATTTCATTCAATTTGGAGATATAGGTTAATGTTTTTTCAAGTTGATTTTCGAACCTTTTTATTTCCTCATCAGAAAGGGTAAGATTGGCAAGTTTGGCGATATGACGAACATTTATTTTCATAATCACTTTGCTTATCATTCTGAGCGTAGCGAAGAATCTTGTATAACAACCAAAAGATGCTTCGGCTGAAGCCTTAGCATAACAGCATGGTTATTATTATAGTTTAACTCCCAACCTATTTACAATCTCATTATGAGCTTGCAATTCAAGCGTGTCGTCAAGAGGTGAAAGTTCAATTGTTTTTTTGTACTTCTTTTCTAGAGCTTTTGTTATGAGCCAGTCAGCAAGATGAGGATTTTTTGGCAGGATCGAACCGTGGAGATAGCTTCCAATGCTATTTTTATATATCGCACCTTCTGTTTTATCCTCGCCGTTATTACCAAAACCTGCAACAACTTTCCCCAGCGGTTTCACAGCCTTGCCAAGATATGTTCGTCCCCCGTGATTCTCAAATCCCACGATTGTCAACCTGGGAGGTGGACTAGCTAGGACACCTAGGGAATTTTCCATTTTAACAATTATATTTCCAATGAGTCTCTTGTGGTTGTCTCCCGGATTTGCTGTATAAAGATCAAGAATATCTAAGCCTTGAATTATTGTCCCATCTGCTTCTTTGTAATATTTTCCCAGGAATTGATAAGCGCCGCATATATAAAGCCCGGGAATGTCACTTTCTACCATCTTTCTTAATAAATCTATTTTTGCTTTCTCAAGATCTGAAGATACAATTTTTTGCTGTCTGTCCTGTGCCCCGCCCATAAAAAGCAAATCACATGATGCAAGTTCTTCCTTG
>CAZDTO010000042.1:0-8840 GCA_964508395.1 uncultured Gammaproteobacteria bacterium
GTCGGAGTGGAGGGAATTGAACCCACTACTTCTCGGTCCCAAACCGAGCGTTCTACCGATGAACTACACTCCGCTTCGTCGCTTCACTCCTCAACGTAAGCTACTGATAAGTGCAAATTTCTTCTCTCTTCGCCAGCCTTTAATTTCTTTTTCTCTAGCCGCTGCTTCTTTTCTAGTTTTAAACTCTTCTGAATATACTAGCTCAACTGGTCTTCTTTTAGGCTGAATCGCACATCTGATTCCTTCATTGTGTTCTGCAATTCTCTTCTGAAAATTCCAAGTAATGCCAGTGTAATACATGCCATCGCTGCATTCAAGAATATAAACGAAAAATGACATGATCATATTCAGTTTTTTCTGAGCTCGCGAAGAGTGCCGCGGGAGAGAGTCGAACTCTCACATCCTTGCGGATAAAGGCTCTTAAGGCCTTCGTGTCTGCCATTCCACCACCGCGGCGAATACAGCTCCGATCAAATTATACCATGGTAGACTACCCTTTAGAAGGTTTTTAATAACTGTTGGGGACGGTCCTCAGATTAGCCGACAGAACAACCCAAATGATAAATAGTTTTTGACACTCATTTATTCCTCTTTACTAAAACAGGCAAAAAAGAGACTATGTTCATTTTAGATCGCCCTATCAGTATATTTCAGGACCGTCCCCTTATTACCCTTATTATTAATTAAGTCCTTAAGTCTTTATGAGAGGTGGTTTGTGGAAGCTGAGCTGGTAGTAGTTGGTATGGACGTTATCATGAGGAGAAAATTCAGTTTTTTTTGTCAGATAAAAACCCTCTGACAGTGAATGTGACATGCCAGCGGATTGATCAACATCAAGCACAGGAAATCCGTCAGGCCATGGAACTAGTGCATTTGCCACCCTTCTTTTACCTGTTTTTACTTCGGATAATCCTGCGGCTCTAAGTGCCTGAAAAATTTCCGGCTCATGTGAGTCATTATCAAGCCTAATATGAGCACCATCCATTGCATCTTTATGGAGAAAGGAAGTAGAAACAAATCGCCGTACAAAGGCATTTTTTCCTGCTTGCTCCTCACCAGCATAATCCTCAAGAGTAAGCGGATTACAAGTTTCTTCGATGAGCGCACGCTGCAATTTATCGATAAAACGCTCAATTTTTACATGTTCACTAAAATTATTTTCATCAAAAGGCAGGCACATTGCCATGTTTTCAATACCGGGAATTTCTTGCAAATCTTCTTTGTCAAATTCGACTTCTGCAAAAGCTTGATCGCTGAACCCAAACGTATTACCCAGTAAATAAACTTCAGCAGATTGCAGCCGGTAGGGTCTTGCAGGATTCTCTCCTTTTTTATCCAGCGTTTGTATCACTAAACTGGCTCCTGTCTCTGATAACACCTTAACAACGGAAAAGATTGGTGTCTTTAGTTCTACTCTTGGCCCCAAGAAGGCATCGGCTATGCTCGTTAAGTTTAATGCATATACACATTCAGGAGCAAGGCGAACATTCTCTTTATAGACAATGTCTCTCTGATCGGGTTCAACTCGTGGTTCTAATACCGGAATGTCAATAAGTCTTAAGTCTTCTGTTTCGTGATTAGTCATCGTGAAGGATAATATCAACAATATGCGCCACTGTCAATCTATCCGGCGCTTTTCATGGGAGCGGGTGAAGGGAATCGAACCCTCGTGTCCACTTTGGAAAAGTGGTGTTCTGCCATTGAACTACACCCGCATGTGGCTTAATTATACCAAACTAGACACGATGTAGTATAATTGTAAGTGCATTATGAAAAACTATTACTCTTGGCTGTTTAGAAAAAAACCATACGTTTATGTGGCGCTTGGCGATAGTGTTACTGAAGGAATTGGCGCAACCAGTACGCACCGCTCATTTGCAAGCGTTATTGCTTCATATTTAAGGCATCATAGAAAAAATCTTCAGTATCATAACCTTGGCAAACGAGGCGCTCCGACAAGAGATATTCTTGCCAATCAGCTTGATGACGCAATTGCACTGAATCCTGACCTGGTTACTATTTCAGCAGGCGTGAATGATATTCGGGTATTCTCAACACCATGGCAATTTAAGAAGGACTTAAGAGAGCTTATTGACCGGCTGGAGCAGGAAACGCATGCGGAAATCGTGATTAATAACATTCCTGATTTTTCTGTCACTCCGCTTATCCCGGGCTATAGCAAAAGAATCATTAGATTTATCATACGACGTTTTAACAACGCTATGAGTGACGTTGTCGTAAGCTCGCGTGCCACAATAGTTGATCTCTTCAGTTTGACCGCTGTATTTGGCAAACAATACCCTGAGGCAATCGCAGATGATAGATTTCACCCGTCTGACTTTGGATATGCAATTTGGGCAAGCGCGATGCTTCATCATATCAACCAGATCCTCAAAGATAAGGAATAGCCAAGAGTCCCCTTGCAAATTATGAATCATGATGCTACTGTAAAAGTAGCTACGCAGATTCATGGAAAAAGTTGTATCATCTCTTAAAGACTTCAAGCAAAGATACGGGCAAAAGCTAGGCCGAAAAAAGAAATTTGTTTATGTATTGCGTCTGTTGAGTCTTGCCGCGATATTTTTTTTGGTAGCTATTGATACGCAAATAATTTTCAATTTTTTAGCGGGCGATAGAACATTTCCCCGAAGAATTACAGCTTCAAGCCAGACAGTCGCAGAAGCAATTGATGCAGAGCGCACCAGAGACAAATTTATCATACGAGAGGGACTCACGTCATACTTTCAACAAAATCATATATACCCAAACAAGCTTTCCTTACTCGTACCATCATATATATCTAAGATTCCTATGGATCCAATAGCTAATAATGAATATAATTACAGAATCGTTGATAGCGGCGCGGATTACACGCTCTGCATATATTTTGAAACAAGTTTTCAATGTATAGACGCACAAACTACCCCTTGACTTAGCGCATGGATTATTCCGAAGAGGAGGAAAATCCCCGGTACAAAACAGTAAGAAGAGAAATAAATGGAATTGAAAGAAGAGCGCCTGCGACACCAAGAAGATTGGCACCGATAATAACTCCAATAATAACAACTACCGGATTAAGTCCGACCGCACGCTGCATAATCTTGGGAACGAGAATGTTGTTCTCAAGAGCCTGTATAATAATATAAAGGCCGATGATAAGAAAAGCCATACTTGGAGAAATAGTCAGTGCAATAATTATGGCCGGAACTGCAGAGAGTATTGGACCTAAAGTCGGAATTGTTTCAAGAATACCAGCAATAAGTGATAGCGGCACTGCATTTGGAAAACCAATAATGCTAAGGGCAATAAACGTCATGACTCCGATAGAAGTTGAAAGCATTATCTGCCCCCGGAGCCAGGCCCCAAGCTTATCATCTACCTGTCGCAATACACTGATAACCTTATCATGGGAATTGATATCAAAGAAAGAAGCGATCCAGACCTTGAAACGCCCGTGGTCCATAAGTAAGTAAAAGCTAACGACAAGCACGGTAAGTATGGAAAATAGTCCGCCAAAGACTTTTGTCGTAACGGCAAACGCATTTCTTCCGATGCTATTAAACTCTCTGGTCACAAAGTCCTGAACATTTTTTTCATCGATTGTGATGCCGATTGTTGTCCCAGATTGCCGTACGTATTCAGGGAAACCAGTAAGCAGCGATTTTATCTGAGCAACAAAGAATGGAATAAGGGGGAATATAAGGAGGATAAGTAGAAGCAAAATCCCTACATAAGGGATAAGTACAGCAACAATTTTTGGCAATCCTTTTTTTTGCAGGTATGAAACATATGGCATAAGCGCAGCCATAACGATATATGAAATGAAAAGCGAGATGAGAATGCCCCTAAGCTCAAGAATCAACCAGCCGGCTGCAACAATCAGAAGCGCAAAAATGACTTGATTTTTAAGCAAATATTGAACGAATTTATGTTCTACAGATACCATCACAATTTATAATACGGTATCGCCTCAGCCTTGTCAATTGCACGCCATGGCCAATTGTTGGTACAATACAGATGGCAATTTAGGCATTGCCCATCGTAGCTCCGATGTTAATCGGAGCGAAGTTGGGCGCCCATAGCTCAATGGATAGAGCAGGTCGGTTCTAACGACAAGGTTGGGGGTTCGACTCCCTCTGGGCGTACAGAGTGTTGATTAATGGTCATTTCCTCTTTTGGTAAAATATAAACATAGTCGTTTCAGATAAGAATCACTAGGTTTACTGAAATATGTTTCCGATATCGGATAATGATATAATTTATCATACAGACTTGAATTCATAATTCTAGTCTCATGGTGGATGTAGTTCAACAGTAGAACGCCAGGTTGTGGACCTGGAGGTCGCGGGGGCAGCACCCGTCTTCCACCCCATTTTTTTAGCCTCAAAAACTATAGCAAACGATCAACCCAAGACGGAGTTCGAACCTTTGGTATAATATCTTCATATGTCGACAATACGTTTTGAAACGAAACTTTTTAAAATCGGCTCCGCGTCAAACGCGGCTGCAGCATGGACCATACTCAGGCTGCCTGAGAGTGCCTCCGCAAAGCTTCCATCCAGAGACATGACAATGGTAACTGGCGCTATCAATGGTACTCCTTTTAAAACATTACTCGAACCGGATGGGAGATATGGTCCAGGGAAAAAACCGAGCCATTGGTTTGCCCCTGATAAAAAGTTGCTTGATGATGCTCGTGCCGCGGCAGGCGATACTGTACAAGTTTCGCTTAAGCCTTCCAAAGAATGGATAGAGCCGGAAGTACCAGTTGATTTAAAAAAATCTTTGGCAACTTCTCCCAAGGCTTCGGCTTTATGGAAGGACATTACCCCACTTGCACGTTGGGATTGGATTCGCTGGATACGCGCTGTCAAAACTCCGGAAACGCGCCAAAAGCATATTGAAGTTGCCCTGTCAAAACTCAACAAAGGCATGAGAAGACCATGCTGTTTTAACCGTAACCTATGCTCCGAACCCTCTGTCTCGCATAATTGGGTACTCCTTACGCCGAAGCAAGAGTAAAACAGTAACTTGCTTTTTTTTAAAACCTACAGTAGAATTCGGCAGTGGCACAGTTAATAGAGTCTGAAAAAAATCAAGAGGCCGGCGCATCTTCAGAAATAAATCTACCCCGACCTTCCGCTAAAGAAGATTTTTATCTTTATGTAAATCACCAATGGCTTTCGGAAAATTCTATTCCTCCATCTGAATCCAGATGGGGAACTTTTGACATATTAAGACATCGGACAATGGAGCGTTTAAAAGGAATTTGCGAGGATGCATCAGGAAATAAAGATGCAGAAATTGGAAGTAACGCCCAATTGGTACGGGATTATTATATATCCGGAATGGATATGGAAACAAGAAATAGGCTAGGTATTGAACCTATTTCCGAATTACTTACCGAAATTGATCAAATAAAAGATAGCAATGATGCAGTGAAGACCCTAGCGACACTTCATTTGAAAGGAATCTCACCTTTTTTTGGTTGTATGGTGGATGAAGACCCTAAAAAGGCCGGCAGTAATGCATTTTTGTTTGCACAGGATGGCTTGGGAATGCCTGACAGAGACTACTATCTGAGCGATGATGAAGATATGCAAAAGATAAGAGATGAATATAAAAACTATATTTCAAAAATGTTCCAACTATCAGGACGTGAGAAAGAAAAATCAGATATCGCCGCAGATTCAGTCTTCCGCCTAGAACATGGACTTGCACAGGCTTCAATTCCAAAAGAAGAAGAAAGAGAAATTGATAAAAATTACCATAAATTTACAAAGGGTCAGGCAGTCGCGGATTTTCCGGGAATAAATTGGGATAGTTATTTTCAAGGCATGGGTATTGCGGATATTAAAGATTTTGTTATCATGCAGCCGGGGTTTGTTAAAAAAACCGAAGACATACTGCAAAACGCGGATATAAATGATGTAAAGAATTATCTAACCTTTACTCTATTGAAAAACACGGCAGGCATGCTTAGCGATGAATTCGTTTCAGAAAACTTCAAGTTCCACGGACAGGTAATCCAGGGATTAAAAGAGCCTAAGCCATTATGGAAAAGGACCATACAAATGATGCATGCAGGGCGTCTTACCGAAGCAGTTGGGCCATTATATTGCGAGCAGTATTTCAATAATGAGGATAAAACCAGAGTAATGGAGATAGTAGGAAATGTTACTGATAGCTTCGGACAAAGAGTGGGAGATCTTGACTGGATGACTGATGAAACCAAAAGGCTTACACTTCAAAAACTGGATATTATTACATTCAAAATGGGCTATCCTGAAAAATGGATCGATGTTTCAAAAGTTGACATACTAAGCGACACATACGCACAGAATAACCTACGGCTTTCTGAGTTTGAGTCCAGACGGAAATTAAAACAGCTCGATGAGCCGTTTGACAGGAGTGAGTGGGCTATGCCTCCCACATTGGTAAATGCCTGTTCTGATCTAAAAAGAGAAATGACGTTTCCTGCAGCTATACTTCAGCCTCCTTTTTATGATTCGTCAGTTGATGAGGCGTATAATTACGGCGCAATCGGGATGGTGGTTGGTCACGAGTTAACCCATTTCTTTGATGATCAGGGTTCTAAAATTGATAGCGAAGGGAATATAAATGAATGGTGGTCAGATGAAGATACAAATAATTTTAAACAGAAATCAGGAAAGTTTGTTGAACATTTCGGAAAATACATAGCAAACGGCCAGCAGGTAAACGGACAGCTGACATTAGGTGAAAATATTGCCGATGTTGCCGGAATGGCTATTGCTTTTGATGCTTTTCAAATGTATTTGAAAAAACAAAATTCTGCCAGCTTTGCGGATGACATGACGCCAGAGCAAAGATTTTTCGCGGGTTACGCTCGGGTCTGGGCAGGGAAAATTACTCCTAAAGAGGCAAAGAGACTAACATTGATAGACCCTCATGCACCGGGAGAAGTAAGAGTAAATGCTGTTTTATCTGTTACACCAACGTTTTTGGAAGCTTTTGATGTAAAAGAAGGTGATAAGATGTATACTGCTCCCGCCGACCGCCCCAAGATTTGGTGATAGTTACATTGCTTGTAATTTTACACCTTCCAGGTGCAACAGATTCGCTACGTGATAAATAACCTAAGACTAAACTCAGAAGGTGACGAGGCTATTGCACCTTCGAGGTGAAAGCACACTATACTTATTTGATTTGAAAGTAAGCTTTTTTGTTTTCATGACGTTAATTTTATCAAAAAATGCTTTATTATTTTCTCTTACCCTATGGTATACTGTTTTTTCGTTATGAAATAAGGATTTCGTAATAGAGGAATCTGGGGCCCTGCGATCTGCGGATCTCGGGATCTCGAAGATCCTGTAAGGGCTTTCAAATCAAGAGATTTGAAAGGGGGTGAAATAAATATGATTTTAGGATTAGAAGCAGTGCTTCTGTTTAGCCAAAATTCGCAAAAACTTGCTGATTTTTACAAAGATAAAGTTGGCCTCAAACAAACCATGGAAATGGAAATTGGAGAAGGAGAAAAAGGATTTTCCTTTGATATGAAAGGATCTGCCAATCTTTACATAATGCATCACTCAAAGGTAAATGGGAAGAACAACCAGCCCGAGCGCATCATGTTTAACCTTGAAGTTGACGATATTGAGAAAGAGGTTAAACGGCTAAAAGACGCGGGTGTCAAGCTTATTGCTGATATTTACCATGTTGAAGAGTATGGAATGATCGCAACCTTTGAAGACGTGGATGGCAATTACTTCCAGTTTGTAAAGACACGGGAGTAAATTTAATTATAAGCAACAATAAACAAACTATAGCTTGCTGTAGCAGCTGTATCGTGTTAGAATACGGAGCTGTTTATACAGTATGGCAAAAAAGAGACCGTCGCGCTCGCAAAAATTAAAGTCAGCCCGTTCCTCGTTTTATTACAATCTAAACAAATTCCTGACTTTTCTTATTATTTTTCTTTCTATCTTAACTATTTACGTGAACAGGAAGCCAGTTTCTAAACCGGAAGTACTTTCACAGCAAACTGTTGCAATCAAAAATATTCCAACCACGACAACCGAAAATGACATACAATCATTGCCGACACCTACCACCAAACCCGAACCAACATCCGGCGCAGCCGAACCTACACCGACGGCAAAACCAGCCCAGCCCATTGTACAGATCCCACAAGCCCAGGCAGCAACTGTTGACGCATTTTGTCTGACAGTGCCAGTTCTACTTTATCACCACATTCAGCCTATGGAGCAGGCGTACAAAAACGGTAATCAAAATCTGACTGTAACCCCGGAATATTTTGAGGCTCAAATGCGTTATCTTTCTGAGCATGGATATAGAACGCTCCCCGCCCATGAGTTAGTCAGCGCACTGATTGAAAAGCGACAACTTCCTGAAAAAAGTATTCTTATTACCCTTGATGATGCGTACGCTGACGCATTCACTTATGTATTTCCTATTTTTCGTAGGTACAATATTACAGGCAATATTATGGTGCCAACGGGCCTTATGCAGGGCGTAGATTACCTAAGTTGGGAACAGCTTCGCGAGATGACTGGAAGTAGTTTGGTTTTTGCCTACAACCATACTTGGTCACACGCATCACTTCCTAATCTATCTATGGAACAGGCAGAACAGGAAATTATGAAAGCACAACAAGAACTTGAAAGTCAGCTTGGAAAAAGCTATCCGCTTATTACCTATCCATATGGTACTTATGATGAGAGCGTGATTACAATTCTGAAGAAAAACGGGTTTCAGGGAGGATTTTCAACAATCCATGGGACTAGACAATGCGACAATGGTTTGATGCATCTTTTCCGAATCCATATCGGCAACGCCGA
>CAZDTO010000043.1:0-8804 GCA_964508395.1 uncultured Gammaproteobacteria bacterium
TTTTTAGCCATGATAAGAGCCTAGATTACACTATTGACACGAGGCTGTCAAGAGGCTAAGATGCGTATATATGGTATTCAGTTTCGAAGCAGTAGCCCTATTTATTGGGATTAATTGGCTACTTGCGCTTTCGCTTATCCTCTATAGATATAATACTAATTACAATAAGCTCACGGCAGGAACAGACAAAAAGACAATAAACAATGTGCTCGATAGAATTTTTTCGGAATTATCAGATCTTAAAAAAGAGTTAGAAGCACTTAAAAATCGGTGTGATACTCTTGAAAGAGATGGGGCGTTGCATATTAAAAAAATTGGCCTCATACGTTTTAATCCTTTTAAAGATACCGGTGGAGATCAGAGCTTTACACTTGCTCTTGTTGACTCACATGATACCGGTATTGTGATTTCTGCGCTTCATTCCCGTTCGGGCATGCGATGGTATGCCAAAAGAGTAATCATGGGAAAAGGACATGAGTTTGATCTTTCAGATGAAGAAAGGAAAGCAATAGCCCACGCAACAGTAAAAGTATGAATAATACGATAAAAGTTATAATACTTGCGATTATTGTCTATATAAGTTCAGCTGGTATCTCATATGCACTCTTTGCACAACAGTCTACTTCTGTCGGGACAAGTAATAAACAGCAAATGGGTCAAGAAAAAAAACAGAATGATTATCAGGCTGTTGATTTTGATGAAGCAAAGCCAAAAACAGAAGAGTGTCCCTTAAACGGTGTACTTTATTCAAAAGACCAAAAGAAGTGGTGGGAAGGACATAGGCCTCTTGGTGTGATGATCGAAAATCATGTTGAAGCACGACCGCAGTCAGGACTATTTGCTGCCGATGTGATCTATGAAGCGGTGGCAGAAGGCGGAATTACGCGTTTTCTTGCAATGTATTATTGTCAGGATGCAGGAATTGTCGGCCCGGTAAGATCTGCTAGGACTCACTTTATTGCCTTTTTATCAGAGTATGGAGCAAATCCTCTATATGCCCATGTCGGAGGAGCTCATTGTGATCGGCAAACAGGTTCTGGATGTGCAAATGGCGCAAAAGCTGATGCATTAGGGCAAATACAGAAGTATAACTGGGGCGGATATAATGATCTTGATCAGTTTGGTCTGAGCGCTCCGACATTTGTACGCGATGACACAAGACTTGGAAGAGATGTTGCTACAGAACATACAGTATATGCCACAACAACACGACTTTGGGAGGCTGCCAAAAAACGAGGATTAACAGATGTTGATGAGGATGGAGATAAATGGGACGAACAGCTTGTCACATATAAATTTAAGGATGAGGCAAAGCCGGCTGAGAGGGCACAAAGCCAGGAAGTTCAAGTTGGATTCTGGAAAGGGTATAATGACTTTAATGTTAATTGGCAATATTCACCAAAGGAAAATTTGTACTTAAGAAATCATGGAAATGAGCCTCATAAAGACAGAAATACAAATATGCAACAGGCTGCAAAAAACATCGTTATACTTTATATGGTGGAAAGTAAGGCAAATGACGGTTATGATAATAACTTGCACCTTATTTATAAGACGACCGGGTCAGGTAAGGCAATTGTTTTTCAAAATGGCCAAAGAATTGATGGGACATGGAGTAAAGACGACAGGACCGATAGGCTTAAACTTATTGGACAAAACGGTAAAACAATAGATTTTGTCAGAGGTATTATTTGGTTTCAAATCCTGCCTATGGATGGAGTCGTAGAGGTAAAGTAAGCCTGCTTTTTCTGCCCGACGCTCTACGGTATGTATATGTTGTCGGATCTTATTACATCAAAATCACGAGTAAAACTTTTGACCGTATTTCTTACTGATCCATACGAGATGTATCACGTGCGTGAGCTTGTCCGAAAAACAGAGGATGAGATAAATGCAGTGCGAAGAGAGCTGCAGTTTTTAGAAAAAAAGGGAATCCTGATTAAGGAGCAGCGTGCAAATAGACTGTATTATTGTCTCGATAAAACATATCCTTTCTATTTTGATCTTCTCGCTATTGCTGTTAAAACAATCGGATTAGGTGCGGAAATGCTTAAGAACCGCGCAAAACTGGGTAAGATAAAATACGCTATGTTTTCCGGAAAATTTGTTCGTAGAACCGACAGGAATCCTGACGACGTGGATCTGCTTGTTGTTGGGACGATTGTATTGCCCGAACTTGCGGTTCTTGTGCGAAATGAAGAAACGCGGCTGGGTCATGAGATTAACTATACAGCAATGACGGAGGATGAATTGAAATTTAGAAAAAAAAGAAACGATCCGTTTATTTCTTCCATCTTATCAAACTCCCGCACTATGTTGATAGGCGATGAGGAGGCTATGCTTGCATGATGAAGCGTTTTCGATTGTCTCTTCTGGGCATCATCCTTCTCCTCTTTGTTTCAGCAATTATTAATATTCCACCTGAAATACGGATAGACCTTGGTCCCCTCAACATCCACAAAACGTTTTCGGGATTTAATCCGAATTTTTTTATTGGCTCATGGCATTTAAAGCGAGATCTTTCTCTCCGTAGAGGGCTTGATTTGGCAGGTGGAACAAGCATAACGCTTCAAGCTGATATGAAAGGAATACCGCAAGATCAACGCGCAAGCGCACTTGAGTCAGCAAAAAATATTATAGAGAGAAGAATTAATTTTTTCGGAGTTTCTGAGCCGGTTGTCCAGACCGCACTGGTAAATCAAGAGTATCGTGTAATTGTTGAAATGCCAGGGGTCACTGATGTTGATGAGGCAGTGAGGCTCGTTGGCACCACGGCAAAATTATCGTTTTGGGAGGAAGGCGCAAGCGGGTCTGCAAAAATTGCATCGCCATCAGCCTTGCCTGCAGGGATTGTCCAACTTATTGGAGTAGATGGCAAACAGACCGATCTTACTGGGGGTGATCTGCAGCAGACGACAGTAACATTTGATCAAAATACTGGAAAGCCGCAGGTACAACTGGCATTTACGGCAAATGGTGCAAAAAAATTTGCCGAGATCACAAAGCGCAATGTCGGAAAGATTCTGCCGATCGTGCTTGATAATCAGGTAGTTGAAGCGCCTCGTGTGAATGAGGCGATTACAGGTGGGAGTGCAGTTATTACTGGGGAATTTACTCCCGAGCAGGCAAAAGCCTTAAGTATTCAACTAAATGCCGGAGCACTTCCCGTATCGCTTTTGGTACTTGAACAGCGCGCAGTCGGTGCAACGCTGGGGAATACTTCTCTTCAAAAGAGTCTTATTGCAGGAATTATTGGTTTTATTGTTATCGTTGTCTTTATGGTCATTTTGTATGGAAAACTCGGTATCGTGGCAAGTATAGCGCTTTTTTTCTACACGCTAATTGTTCTTGCGATTTTTCGGCTTATTCCTGTCACGCTTACGCTCGCTGGCATTGCAGGGCTTATACTCTCAATTGGTATCGCAGTTGATGCAAATATCCTCATTTTTGAACGAATGCGTGAAGAAATACGAAAGGGCAGGACAAAAGATATTGCGCTTGCTCTTGGGTTTTCCCGTGCATGGCCGTCAATTCGCGATTCAAACGTTGCAAGTCTTATCACCAGCGCTATTCTTTATTATTTTGGAACAGGAGTTGTGCGGGGGTTTGCTCTTACATTGGCAATTGGTGTGCTTATTTCCATGTTCTCAGCTATTACACTGACAAGAACTTTTTTGCAATTTCTTTACGGTAAAATCCGGTGATATATTGAGTATGAATATCATAGGAAAGAAAAATTGGTACTTTCTTTTTTCAGGATTTATCCTTGTGCCCGGGATTATCTCGCTTGTCCTTTTTGGGCTAAATCTCTCTATTGATTTTACTGGCGGTTCACGAATAAGCCTTCTTTTTCCAAACAAAGTAAATCAGAAACAAGCAGACGAAGTCACAAAGACGTACAGTCAAGAGAACATTGAGATCGCAAGCCTTCAGTTGTCAAATAAAATAATGATTATTCGGACAAAACCACTTTCCGAGAGGCAGAATACGCGGATTCTCACCTCCCTGAAGAAAAATATTGGAGATTTCAAACAAGAGGAATTTGCTACAGTTGGACCAATAATAGGACAGGAAATTACCATCAACGCACTTAAGGCACTTGTGATCGCATCGTTTCTTATTGTTTTTTATATTGCATGGTCATTTCGTAAAGTGCCAAAGCCGGCAAGCAGCTTGCGCTTCGGTATTACCGCGATCATTACTCTACTACATGATGTCTTTGTGCTAGTTGGTCTCTTTTCTCTTTTCGGTCATTTTTTTGCAGTTGAAGTCGACAGTCTTTTTATGACAGCGCTTCTTACTGTCATGGGGTTTTCCGTACATGATACGATTGTAGTATTTGATCGGATTAGAGAAAACTTATTGCGTGGACAAGGCGGAAAGTTTGATCAACTTGTGAATACCGCAATTCTTCAGACATTGGGTAGATCTATTAACACATCACTTACCGCTCTGCTCGTATTATTTACGCTTCTTTTGTTTGGCGGTGAAAGCATACGGTGGTTTATCGTTGCGCTTTTAATAGGCATCGCAAGTGGAACATATTCCTCAATCTTCAACGCCGCACCAATTCTCGTCGTCTGGGACGAAATAGCTCGTAAACGAGCCAAGTCTTGATTTAAATTACGAAATAAACTATATTAGTAACAATTATTTATGTCAGTAAATAAAGCAGAACAAGGAATTCTCCCAGGAATGCAACAACCCCTTGGCATACAGCGAGAATTAGAAACAATTCCTGCTGCGGATGTTGAAAATTTGGGTGAGACACAAAGAGTATACGGTATTCCTGAAGTAAAAAGCCTTATGATTAATTTAGGTTTGGCAACAACTGAAACAGCTGATGAAACCCTAAAAGGATGGCGCCGAAAGAATTCATTTCGTTTCAGCTCAGATGCTTTTACTGCAGCCTATCATATGTTTGTAACAATATGGCTAAACAAAGAATTACAAACAAAGTTTGAAGAAGTATATCTTGAGCCATACAGTGACGATGCGTTTCATAGAGCCCTTGGAGGAGGGAAGGTGGATAAGGATAATTGTGACGTCACAAGAACACCTGAAGATAGATCAGCAGATGAGGAAGCAATTTTAGATTTTTTAGCAAAAAGAGATCCAAGAGATGATCTATTTGTAAATGAAGAATGGATTCCTAAATTAAATGCTCGAAGGCGTAAAGATAGGTTAAAGAATATGGAAATAGGTGAGGTGGAATATGGCCCATCAGGAGAAAGATACGTATTTGATGGAGCTCAATTGCAGCTGCAGCCCAAAAATTAAATTAGCCTAAGTAGAATGGCTATTATATTCAAGTAAGTTTTTCACGGACGAGTTTACTAACCAATCCTCCATCAGCTTTGCCTTTGGTTTTTGGCATTAGAATTCCCATGACTTTGCCTATATCCTGCATTGACGATGCGCCGGTTTGGGTAATGGCTTCTTGGACAAGTTTCTTTATCTCTTCTTCGTTTAATTGTGTAGGCAGATAGGTTTGTAAAATTTCTAATTCCCTTTTCTCTTTATCAGCCAGATCTTGCCGGTTGGCATTCTGGAATTGCTCAATTGATTCTCTCCTCTGTTTTGCTTCTTTTTGAACAACTGCTAAGATATCTTCTTCTGTCGCTTCATACCCAGCCCCGCCTTTCTGGATTTCGTAATAATTAATTGCTGAGAGAAGTAGCCTTAGGACTGAGGTTGTCAACGTATCCTTTGCCAGCATTGCTTGCTTGAGATCTTCTTGAAGTTGTTGTTTTGTCATAGAAGTATAATAGCAAATCTGGATCTATTTTTCAGGCGACTTTTATTGAAATTACGTATTGACAGCTCATAATACCTTATTATATAAAGACATCGTGGTAAGAGCAGAGACAAAATTTTCATCACCGTCGATTATAGACAGAGAGAAAAAAGAGAGAGATGCGTTAGCTCTAAAGATTAGAGTAGATCTTATTGAGTTTGTCAGAAATTATGGAAAAAGTTATGCCAAACAGCTTCCACCTGAAGGCAGGCTAGCACAATTTAAATATAGCAGAGAATTAAAAAAGTGGCAGATAGGGATAGCAAGCTATTTTAATCCACGTGACAGGATTTATGCATTAAGTGATGAGGAGCAAAAGAAGGTTAGAGTGATTAATCAAATAATACATCAGGAATCAGGAGACAGTGCAAGAGTTATGGTTGCAGCATTTGGCGAAGTAGATAAAGCTCGTATAGTTTTTCGAGCGCGTGACGTCGAACATTATAGAGGTTTTTTTGTTTCTAATCCCGATAATTCAGTAGAATTATGGAAAAGTTCTTATTTTAAAAGTATAGGTGCAGGTTATCATACTACCGGAGATTATAAAGCGCGAGATGCTAACTGGATAGATTTAGGTCTTTTTATGGGTTCTCTCCAAAACGCGAAGCGTGATCTTTCCCGCAAAGAAAGAAGAAATTAAACTAGTTCTCTTATTCGTTGCAACAGATATTCCTTATTATTTTTTGATAAGTCTTCGTCGACTTCCTCAAATATTTTTTGCAGGATTTCGCCGACTTTGGGACCAGGTTTTATATTTAGTTCCTTCATAATATCATTACCATCAATTGCAAGATCGTTGACCGAAAATTTAGCAGGCTTTAATTGTTCTTCAACTTTTTCTTTAAAAAGTTTTAATCTCCAGCTGTACGCGGGTCTGCCGCTTCCAAGTCTGTCGGCGATTCTTAGATCCATCATATCTTTGACATTTTCAACCCCAATTTTTCTAATGAATCTTCTAATTGCACTGTCGGTTTGATTTTCATTAACGCCGAACATGTGCCATCTGATTAAACTGACTACCCTTTCTCTGTCGATTTTGGGAAACTTTAATCTCTCGCAGATATCAGACGCAATTTTTGCTCCGATTACTTCGTGATTGTGAAAGATCACCAAGCCTTCTTTGTCTTTTGACATTGCTTTCGGTTTTCCTACGTCGTGCAAAAGCGCTGCAAAGCGAACAATCGGATCAGGTGATGGGCAGAATTTCAACGACAATATGTTGTGAGTAAAAACATCATCTTTATGATGTCTTCCCGGACGCTCTTGTGAAATCCCAACCCCTTCAAGAAGCTCCGGCAAAATGTAATTTAAAAGAGCAGTATTTTTCAAAAGGATAATGCCATCATATGCATATTCGCTTGCAAGAATTTTCATTAATTCATCTCGGATTCTTTCTGCTGCTACGTGTTTAAGCAGGGAAGCATCGTTTGTTATTGCCTTCAGGGTATTTTCTTCGATAGCAAATCCAAGCTGCGTTGCGAGTCGAACAGCCCGTATAAGCCGTAGTGCATCTTCTTTGAATCGTTCATTAGGATCACCGACCGCCCGGATAAGTTGTTTCTTAATATCTTCCTGGCCGTGGAATGGGTCGATGATTTTATAATCTGAGAGATTCTGGAGTCGTTCCTCCCCAGAATGACGATTAATTTGTAAAGCGATGGCGTTAATGGTAAAGTCGCGGCGGGAGAGATCCTCTTCAATGGATGTTCCCCATGCAACTTTTTCCGGATGTCTTTTGTCGATATATTTTCCTTCCGTTCGGTAGGTCGTCACTTCGACAACTGTTTTGATCCCATCTTTTTCAAGAGGGATGCCGACAGTTCCAAATGTGTTATCATAAAACGCATCTTTGAAAAGCTTGAGGATCTCATCAGGTGTAGCATTTGTTGTAAAATCCCAGTCTTTTATGGCCCTTTCGGACAGAAGATCACGGACACAGCCGCCAACAAGGTATGCTTCAAATTTATTTTTTTCAAATATATTGTTTATCGCCAGTATTTCATCTGGAATCTTTTGCAGCATGTTTGCTATAGTATAGCAGAAGAAAATTTTCCTGCGGAGCAGGATCTCGCTTCGCGAGACAATTTTCAATTAAGGAGTTAGTGATGAAATGGGAAACCCTAAATAAGTTCAAAGTTCAAAGTTCAAAGTTCAAAGTTGAGGAACTTGTTAATATTCTTCTTGAAAACCGCGGAATAAAGACGAAAAAAGAAAGGGAAGATTTTCTCAATCCCAAACTTGAGGATGTAACTGTTGATAATGTTGGTATTGATAAAAAGCAACTAGTAAAAGCGATTAAGCGTATTCAAGTTGCAATCGAAAAAAAAGAACAGGTTGTTGTGTTTGGCGATTATGATGTTGATGGGATAACTGGAAGTGCAATTATTTGGGAAACGCTTCATGGTTTAGGAGCCAATGTCATGCCTTATATTCCCCATAGGATTGATGAAGGTTATGGTCTTTCAATTACGGGAATTAAGAATTTAGAATTAAGAATTAAGAACGTAAAATTGATTATTACGGTTGACAATGGAATTGTGGCAAATGAAGCAGTGAGGTTTGCTAACGAACAAGGGATGGACGTTATCATAACCGATCATCACGTTCCGCCATCTGGCGGATCTAAAAAACTTCCAGACGCATATGCAGTTGTTCATACGACTAAATTGTGCGGAGCAGGAGTAGCCTGGCTGTTAAGCCAGGAAATTCGAAAGCATTTCTCTGTCATTGCGATCCCGAGCTTGCCGAGGGAGAAGCAATCTTTTAAAAGAGATCGCCACGCCCTTCGGGCTCGCGATGACAATGAGGATGGTCATTTAGAGCTGGTTGCGCTGGCCACGGTTGCGGACATGGTGCCGCTTGTAGACAGTAATAGAACGCTCGTTGTATATGGTTTGCAGGCGTTACAAAAGACTAAACGATTGGGGTTGCAAGCGTTATTTGAAGAAGCAGGATTTGATAAGGTAAGTATTGGAACCTACGAGGTTGGACATGTCATTGCGCCTAG
>CAZDTO010000044.1:0-8637 GCA_964508395.1 uncultured Gammaproteobacteria bacterium
AAAGGAATACCGGATTATATTCCCGATGGATTAATTGACATGGGCTCAGAGGATGAGCTTGATCCCGCCAAAAGATCAAGAGAGCAGATACATATCGATAAAGAAGCATTATTTGCAACAGCAAAACCGCTCTTTTATGAAATTTTCAGCGCCAGGCTTGGGCCGGAAGTCACAGAAGAGGCATGGGAAAAATATGCAACAGAGCGTGTCGGCCAATACGTATACACGCAGTATCCTTATGATATTAAAGACCGGATTTATTCAATGTTTGGCGGGCACCCGGTGACTCTAAGCGCAACCGGAGAACATAAGCTCATGCAATGCAGACATCATGCTCTTGTCGCGCAAACTCTTCTTGAGGGGTTTGGCATTGAATCACGGCTTGTGAAAAATAATGTTACATTTGACCAAACAAAAACTCCAAATCTCAGACCCCATGCAAGCAATAACGTCCGTATTGGCAAAAAGTGGTATCTGCTTGATGCTACAGCTCCGGAAATCCGTCCTGATGGAAAAGCATACGTTTTTCTCAAAGAAGTTCCGGAGATTGCGATTAATCTTAACGCAAACACCTATAACTGGCGGTTCAGCGAGGAAAACGGCCGGACCCGCGTTTATCAATCACGCTCCAATATGTACTATCGTATCGGAGATAATACTTCTCATTCTACAAGGATAAATCAATCACCCAGTCGTTAATATGAGGCTCTCTTCTTTTTCATGCGGACTGGGGCGTAACATAATTGTTGCCATTAATCCCTGAAAAAAATCGTAAATCATAGGCTGATGCTATTTCTCTAATAAATGCAGCGACCTCAAGAGACACACCATAATCACTTCTTTTTGCGTTCAGTTTGCGGTGGTATAACTGGTATTGCCATTCACCTATCATATCTTGGGCTTTTTTCTTATCCCATTGGGGAGTTTTAGCTCCTCTGAATATTAGAATTTTTTGCCTAACTGTAGCTATAAATACAGCTGTTTCTGCAATCGGTTCACTATCTGAAAGAAACAATTCTTGCAGATCTCTTGGAGACGCGGAAATATCAACATCACTATGTGTATGCAAAACTGCAGCAATAAATTTTTTCTGACGTAACTGCTTTGGTAATAATTCTGGATGATTTAAATTAGACATACCCAATAAGCTTGAACTAAATGAGTACTCCAATTGATGAGAATTTCCAACGACAATACATTCTTGTATAAGAAGTTTTCTATCTACTGTAGATAAGATTAACTTAGCGTGTTCTCTTTTCAAAGGATCATGCGCAGTCTTATTAAGAAGTAAATCAGCTTCAATCCCAAGCTCACCCAATGAAATTCCCTTCAAACCATTATTTATTGCCCTATTAGGAGCAAATGTTGTAGAAATTAATATATCACGCAGTAAAGGATATTGCGGATCTTCCTTTGTTTCAATGTTTTTACCTTGTCCTTCACCCAATCTTACCATCCGCCGCAATCTTTCTAGTGGCATAAATATATCAACTATTTTTCTGCTCGAAATTCAAGACTACAGGAGTTGATGCAATAGCGCTTACCGGTAGATTCCTTTGGGCCATCATCAAAGATATGGCCTAAATGGCTGCCGCAGTTTTTGCAAACCACCTCACTACGCAACATACCATGACTTACGTCTTCACTAAGCTGGACATTTTCCCGGTTTACCGGGTTGTCAAAACTTGGCCAGCCGGTGCCGGAGTCAAATTTGGTATCTGATGAGAAAAGCTGAGCGCCGCACGCTGCGCAAACATACATGCCCTTTTCATGATTATTCCAGTATTTTCCGGCAAATGGAGCTTCCGTTCCCTTCTCCCGCATCACCTTATATTGATCAGGAGTCAACTTTTTCCGCCAATACTCATCTGGCATCCTACGCATGGTTTGTTGGTTATCATTCATAATGCCTGCAATACTATCCACCAATTGTAGCAAAACCCGATCCTTTTTTATATAATGTAATAGCTTTGAAAGAATATGGTCGAAAGAGAAAAACTACCAACACAGCTTCAATCAAACGTAGAACGCATCGAGAAGGAAACAATGTACCTTCTCAAAGGAGATGATGGAATTACTCAGCTTGTCCTAAATCGTCCGCATGTACGAAACGCAATCAATAAACAGGGTTTCGATGATCTGAAGGGTCTGGTTGATATCGTTGCACAGGATACATCAACTCGAGTACTCACAATCCGTGGTGAGGGCAAAGTATTTTGCTCGGGAGTTGACCTTAACTACCTCACTTCCGAAGAAATGAACCTTGCATTTTTTAAGAAATGGGAAAAGGTCATGCGTACACTTGAAACAATGGATAAAATCGTAATTGCAGGTATGCATGGCTTTGCAATAAGTGCAGGTGTCCAAATTGGACTTGCAAGCGATATTCGTGTCGCAAGCGACGACCTCATCCTTCGCATACCCAAAGAGCCAGTCGTAACTGGCCTTGCATACTTTCGGTTGCCACGTTTCATTGGCGAAGGAAGAGCAAAAAAACTGCTTCTCACCGGCATGAACATACATGCTGATGAAGCGATCGCTATTGGCTTGGTTGATTATGTTATTCCCAGAGAAAAATTTGATATAGAACTCGGCGCTATTGCAAAAGATGCATCCCATGGTATAACCGGTGCGACATTTTTGACAAAGCAATTGCTCGCAAAAACAAATGGGGAAAACTATCGATACTCCCACGCACGATATATGGAAGAGCAAAAAATAGCGCTTGCATCCGCTGATTTTGCCGCGTTTAAAATTTCGTACTTTGAAGAACGGCAAAAAAAGCTGCAACAACCTCAATTAACATAATTTCTTCTAAGGTATGCTACACTCAAATTATGAAAAAACGGATATTAATTATCATCACTGCTTGCATAATCCTGTTAACTGCGTTGTTTTTCATTCTGAAAAACAACGCAAAGGATTTCCGTACTAACCAGTCAAACAAAACGCAACAAGAGAAAACAGCAGTAGATCGGGATATCCCATTGACAACTGTCATTGCAAAAAATCTCGATGTCCCCTGGGCGATTGCATTTCTTAATGATGGAAGCATGCTTGTCACAGAAAGAGCTGGTAATGTTAAACTGATTAACCCGGCAAATGGTAAGCAAACAGTAATTGCGAAAATTGATGATGCAAAAGAAATCGGTGAAGGCGGACTGTTAGGGATTGTCCTTCATCCAAACTTCAAAACCAATCACTTCGTCTATGTTTACTATACCTACGATGTCCGTGGTAATCGGGCGCAGAACCGGGTTATACGGTATACATTTGATGGCCAATCTTTCAATAATAAAACAGTCATCGTTGATGATATTCCGTCAGCGCCAAATCACAACGGCGGACGGATCAAATTCGGCCCTGATGGTCTTCTGTATATAACAACCGGTGATGCGCAGAATCCATCTTTTGCACAGGATGCCAAAGTACTTGCCGGTAAAATTCTTCGCCTGACAGATGAAGGCAAACCAGCTCCAGACAACCCATTCAATAATGCGGTATATTCCTATGGTCATCGCAACCCGCAGGGATTAACGTGGGATAACAACGGAAATCTATGGGAAACTGAACATGGACAAAATGCCACAGATGAACTGAACCTCATTGAAATTGGGAAAAATTATGGATGGCCAACAATCCGTGGGACGCAAGCAAAAAACGGAATGATAACGCCTGTTATTCAAAGCGGCAGCGATACCTGGGCGCCTTCAGGCGCTGCTTACTTAAATGGATCAATCTACTTTTCCGGCCTTCGAGGAAATGCGCTTTATCAGGCTGTCTTAAACAGTACTTCTGTAAAGGAATTAAAAACTCATTTTAAAAAAGAGTTTGGTAGAATAAGGGAAGTAATCGTGGGGCCGGATAATATGCTTTATATAACAACGAGCAACCGCGACGGCCGCGGTATCCCAGGATTCGATGACGACCGCATCATCCGCGTTAACCCGCAGAAGCTATAATTAAAAATAACTAGAGTGAGTGAACAAAATTTTTTGAGGACGAATGTTTGAGTCCCCGATGTACATCGGGGACGAGTTACGCCCGGAAAAAAATTTTAGTTCCGAACGTTAAACAGTTTGCATCACATCTAAAAATAAGAGAAGATGGAAAAAGACGAATATATGACGGATGCTGACAGGGCGCTTGAGACAATGAAAAAACGGGCAGCGCAGAAAGCAATCACTGCACCACAAACCAATCTACCTAAAAAAATTATTAAAACTTCCCGTCACGGTGAGGGTGATATAAAAAGATTCATTCAGAATATTGAATGGAAAAATTTATGGCATTTTGGGAAAAAACCACTGGTTATAACGTTAATTGTTCTTACAATAATTCTGGCTGTCATTCCGCCAATTACTTATCTAACATTTGTTTGGGATCTGGGCAGCAAAGAAAGCATCATAACCAAAAAAAGCGCCGGTGTATTGCTTTTGGACCGAAATAACCAACCCTTCTTTTCTTTCTATGAAGCGGAGGATAAAAAAAATATCTCATTTGACATGATTCCGCAATATACAAAACAAGCTGTTATTGCAACGGAAGATAAAGATTTTTACAAACACCCAGGTCTTTCAGTAAGAGGAATTATTCGAGCGCTTCTTGTCGATATCACAAAAGAAGAAATAAGTCAGGGCGGATCAACTATCACGCAACAATTAGTAAAAAATACACTCCTATCCCAGGACAGAAATTTACTGCGTAAATATCAGGAGGCAGTGCTTGCCTTAGAGGTGGATCGAAGGTTTAGTAAAGACGATATTTTGGAAATGTATCTTAACACCGTGTACTTTGGCGAAGGGTCATTCGGAATTGAAAACGCTGCAGAAACGTATTTTGATAAGCCCGCAATGAAATTAACCCTTGCAGAGAGTGCGCTTCTTGCTGGACTGCTGCCTGCACCATCTGCTTACTCCCCAATCTCAGGGGATAAAGAAATGGCGCTAAGGCGTCAAAAACTCGTTCTTGAACAGATGAAAAAACTTGGAATTATTACTCAAGATCAACAGCTTCTCGCAGAACAAGAAAAACTGCAATTTGCTCCGCAAGAAACGGGACTCAATGTCACAGCGCCTCATTTTGCCCTGATGGTCAAAGATGAGCTTATCAAAAAATATGGCGAACAAAAAGTTGCTAGATCCGGATATGTAATACAAACAACAATCGATCTGAAGCTGCAAAAATCCGCTGAGAAAATTGTCAAAGATCAAGTAGGAAGACTTGCACAAAACAATGTCGGCAATGGAGCAGCGATCGTGATGAACCCAAGGACTGGAGAGATTCTTACTCTTGTCGGAAGCAACGACTGGCAGGATGAAAAACAGGGAAAAATAAACATGGTGCTTAGCCCCCGCCAGCCGGGATCGTCATTTAAGCCAATCGTTTATGCTAAGGCATTTGACCAACGAATCGTAACACCGGCAACCATCATTGAAGATAAACCAGTAACCTTTCCCGACGGGTACAAACCGAAAAATTACGATGGAAAGTATCACGGAAATATACCGGTCCGTTTCGCACTTGCCAATTCGCTTAATATCCCGGCAGTGCTTGTGCTAGAGAGAGTAGGAGTCCGCAATGCGGCAGATATGGCGAATCGACTTGGCATAACAACGATCAAAGATCCATCCATATATGGGCTTTCCATGGTGCTAGGATCAGTTGAGGTACCGCTTATTGAGCTGACAGGAGCGTATGGAGCATTTGCCAATGGAGGCAACAAAGTAACACCCTCATCCATACTCACGGTAACAGATAAACGAGGCAATATCATTTACAAGTATCAACAACAGACAAACCGCGTGCTGGACCCCGCTGTGGCATATCTTATTACTGACATACTTTCAGACAATAAGGCTCGCGCAGACACGTTCGGCAGTGCGCTTACCATTTCCCGAACCGCGGCGGTAAAAACAGGAACGACGGATGACTATAGAGATGGACTTACGGTCGGCTATACACCAAGTATTGTCATCGGTGTATGGGTAGGCAATAATGACCGGACGCCAATGGACCGCATCGCAGGATCCCTGGGAGCCGCACCGATTTGGAGAAATATTATGGAACAGTTTCTAAAAAATACCCCTGTTGAAACATTTACTGCCCCATCCGGTGTCGAACGAATATTTGTTTGTAAAGAAAAAGGGCTTTTCGTAGAAGAGAAAGATGCCACGGAAAGCGCTTATCCAGAGGTATTTCTTAGAGGAACAGCACCACAGGAACGATGTTATGAACCTACGCCGACTCCTACCCCAACGCCGACAGCTGAACCAACACCATCTGTCACGGCCGGACCAACCATCACACCAACCCTTATTCTGACGTCTACTCCTTCACCAACACCTATCCCCACAGCAACGGTTACACCAGCGGGCCCAACAATAACTCCCCCAATTCCATCTATTTTTCCTAGTATTACTCCGTGAAGGCAATCGTTCAAAATTTTACTTTTTACTCCCAACTATCACAATAACATCAACATTTTCACCTACAAGTGAAGCAGTATCAGAAGCAACAACATAAGACTGTCCAAGCACACTTGCAAGCTTATCAATAAACGCCTTCTTAACACCTTCGCGCGCCTCAATCACAGTCTCTTCATAGTCGTATTTTTCTGCATTGGCAGTGTCGCTGACAATAAACCCTTCCTTCTCAAGAAGCGCTCTTACCTTACCTGCTTCTCCTGCGATGCCGCTACCATTAAGTATGCGAATCTCATACTCTGAGAGGTTCACCGCTACTTTGGGAATCTCTGTGACCAATGCAATACTTGGCGATGGTGTACTGGTAATTTTGGTTTCAACGGGTGTTGTGAATGGTAATTTTTGTATATCTCCCTTCAAGTAGTAAAAGAAGTAAAAAAGTCCACCGCCAAGTCCAAGGAGAAAAATGAGAAAAAGGATCAAAGGAAATACCCACGACCTTGCCTTCTTCTCTGAAACCGACTCAATAATCGGTTTTTCTGCGGATTCTGATACAGGCGTACTTGGCGGTACTGAAGACTGTGGCGCAGATGCATCAGCAGCCGTACTGCTCACAACAAATTGCGATGGCGGTGGTGAAGCAGAAAATTGTGTCTGAGGCGGTGGCACCGTATTAGCTGGTGAACCCACAGGCACGAATGGCTGTGGAGAAGTATCGATTGACGGCTCTTGCGGTTTTGGCTCCGGTTGAATCCCTACTGATTCAGGAGCGCTGGGGGTTGGCGATTGGACAACGGATGCAAGTTCATTTTCGGATTCCTGTTTTTCCTCGACTTTTTCAGCAGACTCTTTTACAACACTCTCCCCTTCAGAAGGCGGTTTTTTTACCCCCTTAAGAGTAAACTTTGGCCTTATCCGCTTGGGTTTTTTTACAATTTTAGATTTTTTTCTGGCAGGCATTTTACGTATCTATTCTACTATAATATCATTAATAATGATATGTCAAATAGTTATAGCGGGTGGCGCCAGTGGAAGGATTCCCGCTACGCGCAGCTCGTTGAGTAGTGGCTCATTAGAGCGAGCATAGCGGGAAGGAAACTGGCGACAGGACCCGCTTTAAACAGTTATTTTCCAAACCTTCTCTCTCTCCTCGCATACTCATCAAGTGCTTTTTGAAATGCTTTTTCGTCAAAGTCAGGCCATAGAGTTTCAGTAAAATAAAGTTCGCTGTACACTGATTGCCAAGCCAGGAATCCGCTCAATCTAGTCTCGCCACCCGTTCGGATGATCATATCCGGATCCGGCATCCCAGCAGTGTATAAGTATTGTGCGAATTCTTTTTCACTTGTGACTTGTGACTTGTGACTTGTGACTTGTTTTACTGCTCGCAAAATTTCCGCTCTTCCTCCGTAGTTAAGCGCAAATGTTGCTGTTATTCTTTTATTGTTCTTGCTGGATTGTATAATCCTTTTAACTCCCTCTGTAATATCGCGCGGAAACGGTGAAAGGTCTCCTATGACATTAACTCGCACGCCATCTTTTTGAAGCCGGTCAAGCATAGGGTCTTTCAATACTCTCCGAAAGACGGCAAGAAGTGTTCTCACTTCTTTATCTCCACGTTCCCAATTCTCAGTTGAGAATGCCCACAAAGTCAGATAACTAATTCCCTGCTTTGCAGCATATGCAACGAGTGGCTCTATTCGTTTTGCTCCCTCATTATGACCTGCAAAAAGCGGTAGCCTTCTTTTTTTCGCCCACCGCCTGTTCCCATCCATAATAATACCAACATGCTCTGGTATTTGCTTATTCATACCTGCAAAGGCTGTGTATCATAAGTTAGTATATGATACACAAAATAATAAATATTACTGACTATCACACTAGTGTTTTCTCTCCATCAGTTCGTTAATAAATTCACGCAGTATTTTTCTAAAATAATTATTAATCGTAAGTTTTTCAAGTACTGTTCTCGCATTTTCTGAATAATAATTTACTTTTTTGCGAGAATAGTCATATGCGCCGGTCTTCATAAAAATCTCACGTATCTTTTTCGCATCAGTTTTTGCAATATCTCCTTTTCCATAATTACGCTTTAAAAAATCCAACATTTTTTTATCCGCATGCTTTAATGCATGAGTTAAAAGAAATGTTATTTTCCCCTCACTGATATCAGATTGCACAGATTTACCAGTTTCTTTTTCATCGCCAAAAA
>CAZDTO010000045.1:0-2880 GCA_964508395.1 uncultured Gammaproteobacteria bacterium
CGGCCGGCCGGGAAGCACTTTGCCTATTGACTCAAAAGTTTTTCTCCCCATGATCATCGGATGCGGCGTGGTAATCTCTTTAAATCGTTTCAATTCTCCCGGTACATGCCATGGAATTGCGTTCTTCTTCCCTATCCCCCGTTTCTCATCCATCGCGACGATAATACTGATTC
The DNA here is from genome assembly GCA_964508395.1 of uncultured Gammaproteobacteria bacterium. Classification (GTDB taxonomy): domain Bacteria; phylum Patescibacteriota; class Microgenomatia; order Levybacterales; family UBA12049; genus CAZDTO01. The sequence continues at coordinate 174 of CAZDTO010000045.1, forward strand.
TTGGTTTTTTCATAATTTATGTCGAACATTAGCTGTTTTTTCCTTCGTATAGACCACCGGCTACAGTTAATTCTGCTTTTATCGGCGGGTAAGGATTATAATCCTGAAGAATTACTTTATCCGGAGTAAAATCCTTTATAGTGTCTAACTTTCCTTTAATGGTAACTTTTGGAAAAGGCCTTGGTTTTCTTTTCAGCTGCTCCTTAAATTGATTTATATGATTCTCGTAAATATGTACATCGCCATATACGTGAATAAATTCACCCGGCGCAAGCTTGAGAATTTTTGCCAAAATTATTGTCAGAAGTGCGTAGCTTGCGATATTAAACGGTACTCCTAAAAATAAATCGCAACTTCTTTGATAGAGAATGAGAGAAAGCTTTCCGTTTCGATTACTTATCTGGTACATATTATGGCAGATGGGAAATCTGGAAGCATCATCATACGCTGCCATTGTATAAAGATATTCAGGATTCCAAGAAGTAACGATCGCATTATGAGCATTTGGATCTTCTTTTAATTCCTGTATTACCCAATGTAACTGGTCAATAGTTCTTCCTTTTGTTCTGGTTGGCCATTTGCGCCACATTTCTCCATAAATTCGGGGTAATTCTCCCCACTCTTTTGCAAATTTACTATCATTTTTGATTTTTTCTATAAACACATCCTTCGTCATTTTTGATTTTTTATTTTTAGTCTTGAACATTTTATACGGGTAGTCATCCCAGATATGAACCCCTTTATCTACCAGATATTTAATATTTGTTTGCCCGCTAAAAAACCAATAAAGCTCTTCAATAACGCCTTTCCAAAAAACTTTTTTTGTGGTTAAAAGAGGGAAACCTTTTGATAAGTCATAGACACTTTGCCTTCCAAAGAGGCTGTAATCTGCAACGCCCGTTCCACGATCAACCTGTTTTATTCCTGTTTTAAGAATTTCTCTTGCTAAACCTAAGTACTGGTATTCGGGATGTTTTTTTCTCGCTTTCACCACAAAGTCTTTTCTAGATGGTTTACGGGGATTTTACAATAGGTCAAACTGGATCAGTTTTGCACTGGGGGGATTTGAAGATGATCTTCAATCCATTTAACTCTCTTGTTCGTCGCAACATTTTCCCGATCGAGAAAATTGGCAACGAGCTTTATCTCCTCCTTCAATTCTCTATGCATCTTAGTTACTCGTATTTCCAGATTCTTTATTCTATTCTTTAATTCATCAATGTCGCTTCTGATTCTCATTTGCGCATGAGTAATATCTGCCTGCAGCTCTTCTTTTATGGCTTGCGTTTCATTATCAACTTCCTCACGCACGATTTCACGAACATCTGCACGAATAATTTTTCTAATTTGTTCTAAATCATTTTTCGTTAACATAGTCTATCTACTCTATATACTCTTTTAAACCTTTACAATAGATAAAACTGGATCAACTTTTAATTCTTGGGTAATTAGAGGAGCAATCTCTTCATTAACTACAGCATCGCTCCATGACTCAACCTCTATCTGTCCTGACCTAATAAGATCTTCATACTCCCCAATAGAAACGTATTGCGAGGAAACATTTTCGCCATTCTCAATAATCTTAAGGCTTAGTTCTTGATTATAAGGAAGCAGTCTTGTTACTATCCCAACATGATATTTATCAATAGGCATTCTTGTATCTTTAATAATACCCCGGGGCTGCAGTTTAAAATATTCTCTAGTTTTTTTAATATCTGCTCCATCTGGATTCATAAAGCTAATGGTTTTGTCTCCAAGATTCCCATAAGCCTCCTCTGCCAATTCGCGTTTGAAAGAAAAAGCTAGAGATAAATCTGTTCTTTCCATATGTCCACCGACACAAACAGACCATGTACCAGCGAGTCGTGCTTCATCGTAGGCGCCGCCATCGCTTCTTTGTTTCCCCCTTTGAAAGATAAAAAATGTTCCATCCGGCTTTAGATGAAAAGCGCACATAATTAGCTGAATAAAAGTTTCATCGCTCTCCATCTCATTGCTCCTTGCTCTATATTCACCATTCTTTGAAGCAAAAGAAACAAATCGTTTCAAATCACCCAGTCCATTAAATCTATGATAATAGTAACTAGAGTCTAAGGGCTCGGTGATAAAACCTGTCTTTGCCAAATCCGCATAATAAACTCCAAACGCTTCTTTTAACTCCGGCATATAATTCAACTTAAACTTGCTTCTCTTTTTTCGTTGCGCTGACTCGCCCTCCCTGCCACTGGCCGCGGTATATCGATCCTCCGCCTTTGACTTCCTGAAATTGGATATGAACAATCCGGGCGCCCATTTCAGTTGTTACTGGCACCGGGCCTTCATTTTTTAGACCAAACGTTAATCCCCCCCTGTATCCAGGATGAACATTGGTTGTCCTGATAAAAAGACCGCTTCTAAATGTTGTAGACCTGGGATAAATATGCGCAGTCAGATTTTGAGGACAATTAATAGACTCTATTGTTTTAATTAAATAAAAATCGCCGGACTTAAAAACGAATTTTGTCTTTTTCTTCTCATTATATTTTTCAAGAAGGACAATATCCGGCGTCTTCCGCTGCGTAACACCAAGAAAAGATTTCCCTTTTATTTGATAAACTTCTCCAAGCCGCAGGTCAAACCCAGCACCCTCCGGGTTAGTCAACTCTCGCTGACTTAACCCCTCGACAAGTTTCTTCTCTTTTACCAGTTTTAGTAAAATTTTCGGCCC
>CAZDTO010000045.1:2980-4169 GCA_964508395.1 uncultured Gammaproteobacteria bacterium
AAACTCCTTAGGAAATTCTCTCAATAACAATTTATATCCAAGATCGGCTTTTGCTATCTTATCTCTGCTTTCATAGATTTCCTTTTTTTCATGTGTTTTATCCCTAGTGCGTACCCACGCCTCATCCACGTCAATAATAAGATAAAACGTATAATCAGGAACAATAAATTGATGATACATAGAAAGAATACTTTGAGAAGCAAGTAGGATCCCAGCACTGTTTTTTATGTTACGGAAATCTTCCTGATCTAGAATACCATATGGAATTGCCGACCAAAAACACCGGTCAGATATAACAACCGACCCCTCTTTTAACGCCGGGACAACAATTTCTTCATGATGCATTCGTCTGTCCGAGCTGAAAAGGTATTGTAATGCAACCGGCGGAATATCAACCTTACCATGCAAAATTTTCTGAATCAATTCACCGATAAGCCCTTTATTTTTTCTTGGCTCACGTGTTTTTACAACTTTTTTGCCTTGCTTTTTGTAATAAGCAACAAGCGCATCAACCTGACTACTTTTTCCACTTCCGTCAATACCTTCAAGCGCAATGTATAAGCCTTTATAAGGATTACGCTTAAAATCTAAATCAAATGAAACGTGATACTTCATAAATCAACCAAGATACCAAGATATTCAGATATTAGGATATTAAGTACTAGCATCTTCCTTAATATCTTAGTATCCCAGTATCTTAATATCACTTCTCCTCATAAATCTTGCTCTCTCCCGGTCCCTTTTGGATCTGGTATTTTGCGCTTTTCTTTCTATTATATGGCACCTCCGCTGGACTACTCATCTGTTCAAATGTCATAGCACAAATCCGCATACCTGGATACAGAGCAACTGCAATTCTCCCTAGATTACCAAGTTCCAATACTGCCTGTCCGTCCCAACCGGGATCAAAGACTGATGCAGTTGAATGCACAACAATTCCAAGTCTCCCAAGCGATGATCGACCCTCAAGTCTTCCTACAAGATCAGAAGGTATAGTGATTCTCTCAAGTGTAATCGCAAGCACAAAATCACCCGGCTGCATGATAAAATACTCACCCTTCTTGACAATCACTTCTGTGGTAATCTCATTGCTGTAATCCTTTTTTGTAGGATCAAGATACGGATTCTTGCTATGTTCAAAGACGCGGAATACTTTACCAAGACGAAGGTCAACTGAGCAGGATCCAAG
>CAZDTO010000045.1:4269-8161 GCA_964508395.1 uncultured Gammaproteobacteria bacterium
AAACAAGTTGCTGCAATCTCTCTTGCGCCAATCCCAACTGTTTCACCAATCCAAACAACACTCTCATTCCTACCAGAAATGCTTGCTGTTTCGCAAGTCGCATCACCATCAGCAGTAGATGTCATCCTGGATACCGGAAACAACAAAGTAACTGATGTACAACTTGAGCTGATATTTGACCCAAATATAATCGCCAATATCACTATCCAACCAGGTTCATTCTTTGGGACAAATACACCACTCTTAAATGCCATTGATCAAAAACGCGGAAGAATCTCATTTGCCATAGGCACAACACCTTCTCAAGCTGCAAAAAAAGGGAAAGGAGCTGTAGCTAGAATTATTTTCGTACCCGCAAGCCGGCAAATTACAGAGACAAAAATTTCATTTCTTCCAAAAACTGTCGTTTTAGCCGAGGATAAAAGTGGCTCTGTACTGAAGGGGAGCACTGATGCAAAGATCCTTTTATTTCCATCCCCTACTCGTATACCAACTAAGTCTGTGTATATAGCACCAACAGTTTCTGCCTCGCCGACAGCAACTCTTACTCCCTAAATATAATTCAAAGTACAAAGTTAAAAGTGAAAAGTTACAGTTATTAGTTTGAAGTTAAAAAAACTTTGAATTTTGAACTTTGAACTTTTAACTAGACTTCCCTTTCTTCCACGGAGCTCGTTTTAGAATAGAAGCGAAAATATCCTCATCAAGTGGCACTTTTAATTCTTCCAGCTCTTTTTTTGTCGGGTCTCGATGCTGAAACTTCACAAACGGAATGTCGGTAATAATACTCATTGGCGTCTGCTCTTTTCCTTCTCCCATCACAACAACTGCCGAAGAAGCCAACGCATCGGCAATATTTGCTTTTGTAACTTTTAACTTGTGTCCAAATATATCTGGTTTTCCAATATAATTATTGAGCGCGCAAAATCCACTGTGAGCGATAGCTGTGCCGGTAATACCCCGCCGCAGCGGCGAGATACGACTGTCAGTAATAATAACTCCGACCTTTTGAAGTTTATATCGGGAGACGAGAAATTCACGAATCGAATTTGCTGATTCCTGTGGATTTTCCGGCCAGAGAATATATTGGCCATTACCGTTTGATTCATCAATTCCTGCAGATGTGATTATAACTCCGTGAGTAATTGTGAGATGAAAACCCCATTTATTTTCCTCTTTTGGCAAAAAATATTCTGCCTCCTCCTCAATGAGCTTGTCTTTATCAGTACCGACGACTTTTGCCGTCCTACCCTCACAAATTGCAACAATTTTTGAAGTAATGACAACGACTGACCGCTCGGCAAGTGGCAGCAAGTACTTATCAAGAATCTTTTTTATATCTGTGTCTTTTGTTGTAATTTTGTGTGTTTTAATCGCGTTGGTTCTCATAATTAAATTACGAAATATGTATCATATACTAACTTATGATACATGAAACATCTAATGCTGCTTAAAAATTTCCTTTACTTCCCAGGTATCGGGATGCGCTTGTTCTCGATGAATAAAAACTCCGATAATTGGTACCTTTGTCCCAACAAGAGACTTAATAACCTCAACAGCTTTCGTGACGTGTTTCATATGTGTATCATCGTTTACAGGATCACCCGCACACTCCGAATGACCATCAACAATAATGCCTTGTGAATGATGCTTCTCAAGCGAGATGAGAAGTTTTTTCTTAACACTCCCAAGGAATTCTGATGACGGATTGTTTGCAAGCGTTCCGACTATACCCGGCTCTGTTATCGTATCTGCATATCTGGCGTTGAATTTATCTCGACCAAATGTCGCTACAACTTCCTGACATCTCCCATCCATACACCCAATAACTGTAAAAAATATCTCACCTATTTGAACCATAGAATTACTATTTATCACAAATGAGGGATGATTTCAAGCAGGAGAGACATTGATTGATCTCGTTGAGAAGATTCAAAAGTTTGCATAATTTTTCAAATCCTATATAATTACACACTGCTATTATGTACGAGAGGCAAAACGGAGACATACGAACATCGGCACATCAAGATCTTGGGAAGACCTTAGAACATCCGCTCAGAAACGGAAAAGATTTTCTGGATGATAATCAGTCTCCTGAAGCTGAAACTGCAAGAAATAAATGGATTGAGAACTACCGACATGGGAATATTTTTCTCATCTGGCGCTGCAGCGATGCTCGACCCGCTACTTATTTACCTCCAGAACTGATCATTGATGTTTCTACCATTGCAACATGTGGACCGCGTACGCCTTATCAGCGTATTCTCCAGTACCCTCAAATCAAAGGAATTATTAACCTGACGCATCTTGATGGAAGTGATCTTAACGAACACACAGGATTTCCGAATGTTAACTGTGGAGGACAGTTTGCTTTTGCCAACCTTGAAGAGTTAAAAACTGAAGCTCCAGCCAATGGACATAACGCGCTTCGATTTGTTGGGATACATGTTGATTATGAAGACGCAATCAAGCAATCTATTGAATCACTTATGGACACTGGTCTTGTTACCCAAACCGAACAAGCGGCAGGCGCGATTGATCATGTAACGGGTGATCTGTACATCAACACAGCTTTAATCAATAATGGAAGAGAGTTGCGCTCGAAACTTTCCATTCCTCACATTATGCAAAAAACATTGACGCGCGAGATGATCTATGAGAATGGAATCCCGAATATGAAATGGAGCCAATTCTCACCTGATTTACAAAAATTCATCGAGGCCCAGCAGGAGCATGTTACAAAAATGATGGAAGAATATCCGGATCTCCATAGTCGCCAAAAAAAACAAAATCGTGTTGAATTTGTTGTTGTAACAACAGAAAAAATTCCAATCCGTAATCGCTATCCTCATCTATCAGCAGAACCCGGGTCATTTTTTCAAGTACATATCCCACGGTATAAAAACGAAGCCATTGTCCATATTAATGATGAAGATATAAGCCTTGCAATTGATCAGACACACTACGCGATAAGCAATGCTGTAAAAAACCACGATGATCCCGAGAAGAGCTTTTCACGGGCACAAACATTGCTAATCGAAACTGGAGATATTGCAGAATCAGGAAGAATTACGAAAGCGTTTCTTGAAAATAAGTGGATGCAAGAGTTCCTTAGTTTTACAAATCATCAAGTTTTTTTCTCACAAACGAGAAGCGGAAGAACAAGTCAAATTGTAGAAATTTAGGGATTTATCTTGATTTGACGGCCTCATCTATTTCAATCACTCGCACATCCTTTTCCTTCCCAAATGCACAGGCGCCTGGATCAGGAACCACTGTTCCATCAAGCGCAGTTGCCGAGACGTGATTTTTTGCATGATAGTGCGGACTATCACAATCTGGACCGCTTCGGACTTCAAGTTCTGAAAGCGGAATTTGCTTACCATCAAACTCAATAATCTTGATCGTTTTTTTCATTTCCGTTTGAGAAACAACTGTTGCCGGTGCAATCTGTTTCATTTCTTTTCGTGAGAAAATCGTAAAGCCTGCAACAATAACAACTGCACAAATAGTCACAATGCCAAATGGACCCTTAGCGCCGGCAAGTATTTTGTTTGTTATGGTAATTTTATCTTGTCCTTGCTGATTTTTCTCAAATTCTTGCCGCACTCGCTCGACTTCAGACTGAAGGCTTTTCCAGTTTCTGATGAAAAGAAGCAGTGCCTTCTTTTTCCGTTTTTCTTCTTCTGTATTCTCAGGTAATTTTTCTGCAGTAAGTTCAATAATCTCGCCTTTTTGAAACTTCTTATAATCTGAAAGCGCCTGCGATATTTTCTCAAGATGAGCGTCAATTCGCGGATGAATACCTTTTATTAGCATTCTAACCGACTCAAACTTTTCTTGCGTAGTTGTTTCTTCCGAAAGAAGTTTATAGGCAGTAAGAATTCGCGTT
>CAZDTO010000046.1:0-7810 GCA_964508395.1 uncultured Gammaproteobacteria bacterium
TTTGCTTTTTTGGAGCGCTGGTTTTACTTCCTTCACTCAAAGCGGGAGGAGATAGAGTAGATCGTTAGACTTGACAAAGCTGTCCTTATGGTGTATACAATGTATATACTATGAATACTGCAGTCATTAATATCAAAACTAATCCAGCGACAAAAGCAAGAGCTCAGGAAGTAGCAAAAGAGCTTGGTTTGAGTTTAAGCGCTGTTGTTAATGCGCTTCTTCATGATCTTATAAAATCAAAAAAACTTTCTGTTTCAGCGGGTGAAAGACCAAGTAAGTATTTAATTTCCGTGATGAAACAGGCAGAGAAGAATTGGAAGAAAGGGAACCACTCTCCAGTATTTAAAACAGGAGAAGAGGCAGTTGCATGGCTTGAAAAACAGGGGATATGAAGGCAGTTTTCGATCCTGCATTTTATCGGATGCTCAAGAGAGTAGATGTCAGAATTCAAAAGAGGGTGAAAGAACGAATGCTTCTTTTTTCTAATAATTCGAACGATCCACAACTCAACAATCACGCCCTCCAAAGACGATGGAAAGGCTACAGGAGTATAGACATAACAGCTGATTGGCGGGCTATCTACAAAGAAAGAGAACTAGACGAAGAGATCATTGCATACTTTATAGCAATCGGAACACACAAGCAATTGTATAAAGTATAAGAGTGACTGGGAAAATTAGCCTAGTTTAGATTGATAATCCAATAAATTCGAGGACCGTCCCCAGACAGTCCCCAGACACTTCCTTCACTCAAAGCGGGAGGAGATAGAGTAGGCTTATAGAGTAGGTTTGACAAAATGCCTTATAGTGTGATATATAGTCAAGCTAATGGAAAGAGTAATAGCAAGAATCCTAGACGAGCCTGGTAATAAGGAAGATCCAGTACGGAAATTTGCGATTTACAATGCATTGCGCACTCTTCAGGATGCTAAAGTCGTTGATCCAGGCGTAGGAGCACTTGTTGCAGCTCTTAGATCAGGGGATGCAACAGAAGCATCCACAGCAGTCCCACAAACGACTCCCAATTTTTATATCAAAAGACCAGTGGAAGCTTTAGTGCTTCGTTCTGCAGATCAATTGGTTATATCAGCAAGAGCAGAATTAAAAACAGCTTTTGGTAGAGATTTTGAGATACCACAACCGCCAGCTGACTTATTTGAAACACTTGAAGGCTTTGCGGAGCGGGGTATTACAGGGTTTGATGAAACTTACTACTTCCCAGGGTTGCAACTCACAGAGGGCGATCAGCTGTGGAAAGGGAGAGACAGGGTGAAACCGGAGGATTATTTTTGGCAACAAATAAACAATGGCAGCTTTTCTTCCGACGTGGCGAGGTTGGAAGAAGGGTGGTACATCGGCGATAGAAGAGGGAAACCAATGTACGATAATGGTCAACAGCGATATGGCGAAGATGATTACATGGAGCCTCTGATGGCATATTTACGAGATTCAAACAGAATTCAAAAAGATGATTATGTTCCAGACAATTCTCAATATGATTATGTTCCAGACAATTCTCGTTTTGGAGCTTCCCCACGGGAAATTGAAGAAGTAATCCTTCCAGAATTTGCCGCTATGAGCGAGGCTCGCGGAATTGTGAGAAATAGAAAGTATATAGAGTTTAATGTTCGTGGCAATATGGCTCATCCGCAGTGGGGACAAACTGATATTTGGGAATGGTTCGGTGATCCTGTATTTCGGGGCACGGAACGTCTCGTTGGTGGCTCTTCCCACGATGGTGGTCTGGCCAACGTCCGCTGCTATCCTGTTGATTATCGCGGTGGAGGTGGCAGTTTCTCGCCTGAGGTATTTTTCCCTTCTAACCCTGGATAACTTGGTAATTAATAGCATAGTCTTGCTAAATTGGGCAACATGCGATAGGATAATGGACAATGGAAGAAGAGCTTTCTAAAAAAGAAAAGATTAGGTTAAAGCACGAGCTTGAGAGAGCAAGAATGGAGCAGGGGGAGAAGACAAAACGGCTTTTCTTTTTAGTGGGCGGCGCTGTAGTAGTAGTCGTTCTTGGATTGTTAGGATGGTTATTTTTTCAGAAGCCGCAAACTCCGCAGAAACCAAAGCCAGGCAGAGAGGTCGCAGATCTTGGGCGTCAACACGTAACTGATATCTCCGGTGTTACCTATAATTCCAACCCGCCAACTTCCGGTGCGCATTTTGGAGTTTGGGCAAAGGCAGGTACATATAGCGGTGTTTTTTCGGATGGCTATCTCATTCATTCACTTGAGCATGGATATGTAATTCTTTCATATAATTGCGCAGGCAGGCAGGAGAGCGAGGCGTTTGCTTCGGCGTCTGCAGGGATGTTCTCTGTTGCAAAGTTGGCGGATAGCAAAATGAGCGCTTTTACGCCAGACAATCCTCCGGCACAAGAGATTGGATTGCCGGAAAGTTTCCAGTCGGATGCGTGTAAACAGCTTGCAGGCCAGCTATCATCTTTCCTCAAAGAATTTGATCGGGTCATCGTTGTCCCGCGGCCGCAGATGGAACACAAAATAGCGCTTACTGCTTGGGCAAGGATTGACACAATGGATGCTTTTGACGAACAAGAAATCCTATCGTTTATTACAACATTCCATAATGCTGGTCCTGAGAAAACGGCTGAGTAAGCTTAGTTTTTCAGAGAAGTCCTACTTGACCAATGAGCATTTTATTGATAAGGTAATATATATAAATTTGCAATTTTCAATTTTTAATTTTCAATGAATTTTCAAATTTAAATTTTTAAACATTTTGATTTCATTTCAAATTGTAAATTTTAAATTAAAAATTTATTTTCATGGCTGATACATCATTCACCGATCAAAATTTTGATTCAGAGGTTATTCAAAGTACTATCCCAGTTCTCGTTGACTTCTGGGCGCCATGGTGCATGCCATGCCGCGTAGTTTCACCAGTTATTGAAGAGCTAGGTAAGGAATATGTTGGTAAACTTAAGGTTGGCAAACTCAACGTGGATGAGAGTCCAAAGACGGCTGGAATATATGGCATTATGAGTATTCCCTCAATCCTCATTTTCAAAAACGGTAAGCCAGTCAAGACAATGATTGGCGCGCAGGGTAAAGACTCATTTAAGAAGGGAATAGAGGAAGTTCTCGCAAGCTAACTTGACGATAGATAGTAGAGGATAGAAGGTAGTAGTAGAAGATGGAAGGTTGAGGATAGAAAGAAAAAATCTATCTTCTATGTTCTACTTTCAACAACCATTTTCTATTTTCTATAATCTATCGTCTTTCTATTTATGGATCAAATTTACGACGTCATCATAATTGGTTCAGGTCCCGCTGGATTGACTGCTGCAATCTACACCACCCGCGCAAACATGAAAACCCTGGTTATTGCTGGCCATAAGTGGGGTGGTCAATTGATGTTAACCACTCTCGTTGAGAATTACCCCGGTTTTTCCGATGGAATTCAGGGTCCTGATCTTATGATGGCGATGCGAAAGCAGGCTGAAAAACATGGAGCAGCCATTGTTGAAAAAAATTTTATTGACGGCGATTTTCTAAAAGAGCCTTTTACTATCCACACAGAGGGAGAGTCTTATCAGGGAAAAACTGTAATTGTAACAACAGGCGCTGATACGAAATGGCTTGATGTACCCGGTGAAAAGGAGAAGATCGGACGCGGCGTGTCATCCTGTGCACCATGTGACGCGCCATTTTTTAAAGAGAAAAACGTGATTGTTGTCGGTGGAGGAGATAGCGCCATGGAAGAAGCGCTCGTACTCACAAGGTTTGCCACGCATGTTACCATAGTTCACAGAAAAGACACGCTTCGCGCAAGTCATGTGATGCAGGAGAGGGCAAAACAAAATCCTAAGATTTCATTCGTGTTTAATACGCAGGTAACAGAGGTTATTGGTCAGGATAAAGTTACAGGAGTAAAATTTCTCAATAATCAAACCAGAGAGGAAAAGGAGATGCCGATTGATGGCGTTTTTGTAGCCATAGGACATATTCCCAATACCAATGTTTTTAAGGGAATTGATCTGGATGAACTCGGGTATATTAAAGTGTATGATCATTACCGGACCAATGTTCCCGGCGTTTTTGTTGCCGGCGATGTCCATGACGCAAAATATAAGCAGGCCATCACCGCCGCCGGCTTTGGCTGTGCCGCTGCACTGGAAGCTGAAAAGTGGCTCAGTGAAAGATAAAGAATTTAATCTACCCTGGGTCTATAGAACCTTGCGACTACATCCAAAATTTCCGGTCCAAAAGGAAAATGCAATTTGAATTTGTTTGCTATGCCACTCTCATATCTTGCAAATTCCTTTTCTCCTTCTGAGTTGTGTAAGTCAGCAATCATGCGTTGGTATCTCTGTTGATCGTGGGGAGAGGGGTAGGTTTGCAAAACTTCCTCTGCGCTTTTGAACTCAAAATCAATGCCATCTTTAAAAACTCTTTCTGCCAGGGTCGTAATTGTCCGTTTATGTAATTTGCAGCCAATACTGACTACCTGTGTCCAATGATGCTTTTTTGCCATCAGCTTCAGGAATTGTAATTCCTGATTGGTTGTTGCGGGAGCAGACGGATTGACATATACATGTTTATCATCAACTTCTGCTATGCGCATAAACTCATCTGCCGTTACTTTACCCAGCGGTTCTTTTACACCCAGTGCCGGTCTGCTTACGAAAACAAAATTTTCCACCTGGCCGGCTTGCATCAGCACTTTTGCCGCTTCTAATACCAGCTTTGAACGCATAGAAAGAGGTGGTTGTTTATCACCCTGCCGCTTTTCATAACCATATGAGTGTATAAGAACAGCATCATATCGTTTAAGCATATAGATTATATTTTAGCATTTATATCAAGGTGACATTAGTTGGAGTTTTGGGGGTGGTTTGGCGTGGATTGAATTGTTGTTTTTGCATATTCTGCATGATGATCTTTGCTTCTTTAATCAATGGCCCGGCTATAAGGGTCTTGATTGACTCTGTTGCCAGAAAGATATTAAGAGATGTGAAGACGATAAGACAGATAAGCGCAAGCGGCCAGAGTTTCTGTTTTACAACTACAATAGATCCGACTGCTTTATCATGCCATGTCTGCTTATTTGGATCTTTGATCATTGATAGGTAGCCAAGGCCAAAAATAAGCCAGGAAAATGAATATCCAATGGTCTGGCGGAATGCGATCCTCTTAAAACTTAATTTTTCTCCGTTTTCCGCTGTAACACGAAGGCCGGTTAATAGTTTTCCGAGTGTGCCTTGAAAATAGTGGGTGAAGATGACGCTTTGATAGAGAAATAAAGGATTGAAGATAAAAAGTAGAACTAAAACAAGCGCTGAAACTGCAAGCGGAAGCGTTGATTGGCTTGCGATATAAAATATGCCAAGTGTTACAAGAAGAGAAAAGATTATAAAATCTGTTGCTGCTGCAAGATAGCGAAGCCGAAATGATGCATAGTTATTTATCATATTTTCCTTTTATGCTATTGTACGCAATTGACCAGACACCTGCTTTAAATGCGTTGATGATGCCTCCTAAGATTGGCAAGAAAAAGACGAAAAGCACAGTAATTGCCATTACTAAGGAAACAATGATCCAAACAAGAGTTTTTGCATTGGCGCCAAGATAATCAGAGGTAAATAGGCTGCCAAATAAGATCCCGACAATAATTCCGACTGGCACAGCGACGATGATTCCTGTAAGGATATTGTTAACGATCACAAGAAGCAGCATTGACCAGAATTTTTTCTTTACCATCTTAAGGCCTGTGAATAAGGCTTCTTTTCCTCCCTTGTTGTTCAGGACAACTTGTCTCTGGGCCCAAATTTGTGTGAAGCTCAGCACAAAAACCGCAAGAAGAAAAACAATAATTGCGATAAAAAATAAAAAAATAAAGATGTTTTTTATTCCTCCTGCAAGCGTCAATCCAATGGATATAAAAAGAAATGGTACGGCAGCAGCCAACGTGATAACAACAATTGGGACAATCGATAACCATATGAGCGGTTTGATATGCAGTATTGCTTTGGCTGATGAGTCTTTGATTGTTGGTTTGTTTTCTTCAATTGCGGTTTGGATACTTGATAAAAGTGAACCGGTCACCCAGGCTTTGTAGACAAGATTGATAATTATAGCAATAGCAAGCAAGAAGAGAAATTCAATAGCAAGTATGATATAGAAATAAAATGGAGTTGCGGAGAAGAGACGAAGAAGGATATCAGAAATAAAAGACGTTGAAGATCCCAGCACTTGGGTTATTTCAGAGGGAGTTTTCTGGTCTTGGTTAAATTTTTCTAAAAAATTGCTAAAATCCCCTTTGCTGAAAGAATTGTTAAAAATATTGTCAATACCAATGCCGGCACCTGCCGCCATGCCAAAAAGCCAGAGGACTTTGTGCGTTTTAATAATCTTCCACGCTTGCCGGTAGAGATCACCGATAGCCCAATCTGGTTTGTTTTGTTCAATAGTATTTTTATCCATACTATTCACTCACTCATAGTGTACGTTGAGTAAGATCGAGTGTCAATGATAAAGAGGTTGATTTTAGATTACTACAATTTTTTCCCAGGGGAATTCGTCGCGGCCGAAGTGGCCGTAAGCTGCGCTTGAGAGGTAAATTGGTCTGCGAAGATTGAATGCATCAATGATTCCGGATACTGACGTATCCAGGATCCTTTTTGCAAAATCTGTAATTGCTTTCTGGGAGACACGAGCAGTACCGAAGGTTTCGGCTTCCTGCATTACCGGCTTTCTGGCCCCGATATAATATGCAAGGCGTACCTCTGCAATGTCAGCAAGTTTATGGGCCACAATATTTTTGGCAATGAAACGGGCAGCATAGGCTCCTGATCTGTCAACTTTTGTCGGATCTTTGCCGCTAAATGCACCGCCGCCTACCCGACTGTAGCCGCCGTATGTATCTACAATAATTTTCCGTCCGGTCAGGCCGGAATCTGAGGCGGGTCCGCCGCTATGCCAGACGCCAGTGCCATTGACAATAAGTTCTCTGGGTTTTATTGAAAAACCATAGCGGTCAAGCACCTCGGAGACTACTTTTGCATAAATATCTTTCTTTACTTGCTGCAACTGGATATTTTTTTTATGAGGCACGGCGACAACAACATTGGTTATTTTGTAGGGTTTTCCGTTACGATAAGCAACTGTTACCTGGCTTTTGCCGTCCGGATATAAATAGGGAAGAATTGATTTCTCTCTTACTAGGTCAATTCTTCGTGTCAGTTCATGTGCAAGCATAATAGGAAGCGGCATAAGCGAATCTGTTTCCCTGCAGGCAAAACCAAACATCATGCCCTGATCGCCAGCGCCTTCTTTATCCACGCCTGCAGCAATTTCGGGTGATTGCGTATGGACAAAAACATCAATGGGAGAAAGATATGAGAAATTAAAATGGCCGTTTGTGTATCCGAGCCGTTTAATTTGTTTCTGAGCAATTTTTTTGTAGTTTGCTCTTGCCTTTGACCGCACCTCTCCTGCCACTACTAGTCGTTCATAGGTAGCCAGTATCTCAACTGCTACGCGGCTATCTTGGTCTATGGCAAGCACTGCATCAACTATTGCATCGCTTATCTGGTCACAAATTTTATCGGGGTGGCCTGCGCAAACCGATTCTGAAGTAAATGTTGTATAGGTAGCCATTCTTATTTTCCCTCCTGCTTTGCCACGTCAGACGTGGCTCACTGGATCAGGGCAAATCCTTCCTTCGACAAGCTCAGGATTGGGTGTAGCACCCTTCCTCACTTCGTTCGTCAGGGCAAGCGATTAAGAAGTTTACCCTGAACGAAGTGAAGGGTTGCTGGGTGGGTCATCAAGCCAAGACTC
>CAZDTO010000047.1:0-1836 GCA_964508395.1 uncultured Gammaproteobacteria bacterium
TTGACAGGTCAATTGCCGAGCAGGGACTCTACCCTGCTGTTGACCCCCTTGCTTCTTCATCACGGATTCTTGACCCGAATATTGTCGGAGCTGATCACTATGAAGTTGCACGAGGCGTCCAGCGGGTCTTACAGCGCTACAAAGACTTGCAAGATATTATCGCCATTTTAGGTATTGATGAATTGTCTGATGAAGATAAACTTACAGTTGCGCGTGCCCGTAAAATACAACGCTTTTTGACACAGCCAATGTTTGTAGCAGAAATGTTTACAGGAAGACCCGGAAAATATGTAAAAAGAGAAGAAAGCGTCAGGGGATTTAAAGAGATAATTGAAGGAAAACATGATAAACTTCCGGAACAGGCATTCTACATGACAGGCGATATCGAAGAAGCAGTAAGTAATGCTAAAAAATAACCAATTCCTAATTACTAATGACTAATCAAATCCTCTCGCGAAGCGAGATCCTGCTCCGCAGGACAATGATAAAATGAAAAATTTATTCATTAAACATTTTGACATTAGTCATTAATTAGCCCTCGCCCTGAGCTCGGGCCGAAGGGAAATTAGATATTAGAAATTAGACATTTCTCATGTATGCTCTTAGAAATAATTTCTCCCGAAAAGATTGTTTTTAAAGAAGAGGTTGACGAGGTAATTGTGCCGACAGATGCTGGAGAAATTACTATCCTCCCCCACCACGTCAATTTGTTAACCAAAGTTGTACTTGGAGAACTGCATATAAAAATGAAAGGCAAAACGCAAACGCTTGCGGTCACCGGAGGCTTCCTGCAGATGAACAATAACACTGTCACCATCCTGGCTGACTATGCCGTACGGGCTGAGGATATCGTAGCTGAAAAAGCAATTGAGGCACAGAAGAGGGCTGAGGAAATCTTAAAGAGGAAAAAAGAAGTAGTTAGTGAAAGAGACTTTGCTATCGCGGAAGCTGACCTTCGCCGTTCCCTATTGGAACTGAAAGTCTCCAAACGCCGCCACCGCTCAACTCCACAGCCATAATATTAAATTTTTATAAGGTTACACCTTAGCGAAGGTGTAACCTTTTTTAGAAGAGTTTGCCTTCTCCCTCAAAATTTCATACAATTATCTCGCGGGAGTCTCGCGGAGCGAGATCGGGCTTCGCTGGACGAGATCTGGCTACGCCAGACAACACTTGCCGACTTAGCTCAGCTGGTAGAGCGGCGCTTTCGTAAAGCGTAGGTCGTCGGTTCGAATCCGACAGTCGGCTCAAAAATTCAAGTCGTGAGCCTACCCGACATGTAGCAATCCTCTTGCACCTCGAAGGTGAAACAGATTCGTCACCTGAAAACCAAGCATTACAATTTATATGAGAGTGGTATAATCGTTTGAATTATTTTACCTCCAGAAGCTCAACCACAAAAATAAGCGTGGCGTTTGGGGGAATTGAACCCGCTCCTCTTTGCCCGTATCCCATTTCAGGCGGAATAGTAAGACGGCGTTTGCCTCCAACTTTCATCCCTGGTACTCCTTCATCCCAACCCTCAATCACCCGACCGGTGCCAATGACTGTTTCAAACGGCTCTCCCCTATCATAGGAACTATCAAACTTAGTACCGTCAGTCAATGTCCCTTTGTAGTGAATGACTACGGTGTCGCCTTTTTTGACTTCCTGTCCATCGCCTAACGTTAAATCTTCAATTTTTAAACCTGTTTGCTGTGTTGTTGGCTCCATATTTTCTTCACCGGCAACTTGCTGGATCCTGCCTTCGCCACTCTTCTTACTGCCAGCTTGCCAAGCAAATACCGATAGAATTACTACGAAAAGAAAAAATATACTGCCAATAATTAGTTTTTC
>CAZDTO010000047.1:1936-7787 GCA_964508395.1 uncultured Gammaproteobacteria bacterium
TCTCCAAGTTTTGTAGAATCGCCGCTTCTTGACATAGAACATTCTGCCACTTTCAGCGCACAGATTATTGTTAAGGGGACAAGCCTTCCAAAGTACAGTGTCAAATTGTTTGTAAATAATAAACTTACTGATATTACCGATACAAAAAATGATGGCACATTTTCTTTTGATGGAGTCTCTCTATCTGAAGGAAAAAATGAAATAACAGCAAAAGCGGTAAATGAAAAAGATAAAGAAAGTAATTCCTCCGAAGGGATTGTCGTTATTTATAGAGCAAAACCACCATCGCTTGAGGTCTATGGACCAAAAGGGGGAGAGTCTTACCATGGAGGAGAAAAAAATGTAAAAGTTACAGGAAAAACAGATGCCTATGCTAAAATCACTGTGAATGAATTTTGGGCAATCGTTGATGCTGGTGGAAACTTCAGCTATACACTTCCATTACATGATGGCGAGAATTCGATAAAGGTCACCGCTTCCGATGAGGCTGGGAATAAGACGGAAAATGAAGTGAAAGTTACGTACGCTCCGTAATGGCTATAAGCACCCACATCCAAAGCATTACAGATGGATAGAATAGGCTATTGAGAAATAACGCGTTGGCAAAAAGCCCAACAGAAGATCCAATAATTACTATTGCAATAGATTTCTTAGGATCTATTTCTCGTCCGTCATTCTGGCTTGTCCAGAATCCCCTTAAACCATTTGAGATTCTGGATGCGCTTCGCCAGGTACCGTCTGGAACCTGGCTTCGCTTACCAGAATGACGATTAATATCGTAATGCGAAAAAGCAACTTCTATAATTTTCTTCCAAAGCAACAAATATGCCACTAGTCCGATAATCCCTGTTGTTGCCAAAACAAAAAGAAAACTATTATCTGTCCCCGCTGCTGAATGCATTTGGGAAAATTTTGATTGTGGTGTAAATTCATATCGCTCTTGTGCAAAACTGTACATATTAAACCCTACACCGAAAATCGGATTATCTTTAATAATAGTTAAAGCTTGTTTCATTGATGTTAAGCGGGATTCAATTGAAGCAGTTCGCAAAAGATTCACTCCTTCGCTTGGGAGATTTTTGGGAATGAACAGCAACCCAACCAGAAGTGCGATAGTAAAAGGTATCATAAGTTTTTTTTTGCTGGCAATAAATAGCATGGTTAACACACCCACTGCAAACATAAGATAACCACTTCTTGAATATGTTAACAGTAGCGCGATTGTTCCCAGTATAAAAAGACAAATATACCCGACAAAAAAGTTATCAGACTTTTTTTTATTAACAATGATCATTCCGACAACCAAAAAAAGAAAAAGATTGATCAATACTGCGGCAAAGTTTGGATCAAAGACTGTTGAAAATAGCCGAAAAAGATGATCATCCCATCCCAAATATATAAGGTTTCGCAGATCAGGATAAAGCATGTATTGAAGATAACCAAAAAAAATAAATAGACTTCCAGCAAAAAGCAAAAGATATACTAGTTTCTTTTTATATTTTTCGTCAAAGCCTTTCACAATAAAATAAAGAGAGGCATAAAAAAGCCAACGGAAAAGATAAAGTGAGCCGGAAAAAATTTCATTAAGCTCAAATCGCCGAATGTTTACAGCAAGCGATACAAGCAATATAGCTATGAAGAGAAGAATATACTTCTGAAGACTTGCACGTGGCCATGTTATCCTTTGCAAACAAAGAAATATTATCCAACACAAGCACAAAACGGCAACCAATAGATCAGTCAGCGTCACTGCGGTATAGTGGCCAATGCCAATTCTCGTTACTTGTCCTAAAGGCATTGATATAATTGCTGCGCAAACCAACAGCTTCAGTAAACCCATTGTTTTCCTCCAAGTGAGTAAAAACGCACGTGAGTATACGGATTAATATAGACAAGGTCCCAGTACGTAAACCGTTTAGGAAGTTCTCCTTCCAAAACAGCCACATAATTAAAGATATTGCCCTTCTTTGCCCAAGATTCATGGATAAAAGAAAAATCAGCGTAATACAAGTTATGAAATCCATATAGCAGGACTATTTGATCTCTCCTTATTGTCTGCCGGAAAAAACCATCAGTATCATAAAAATCGCCGAATGAAAAATTTAGATTTTTTTTCAGGAACTCAGACTTTGATTCCTTTCCGATTATGACGGGTACGTATTTAGCATTTGCAATTGTTCTATAACCAATTGATGTAATTATCAAAAATAAAATAATGTAAATGGTGAGGCGATATATTTTGATATCGGCCGTTGCATTAAAAACAGCACCAACAAGTAAAGAAAATGCCGGCAAATAGGCAAGTAGATATCTTGCCGAACCGCCTTGTGATGTAAAATACCATATAATGAAAGCAAAAAGAGAGTAAACGGCTGTAAGTTTTATCGGCTGCGTAAACCGCTTCCAATACAAAATAATCAAGGGCAATACTATAAGATAGATTGGCAAAATGGGATCTTGTGTACCGGAAAAAAATGACCACGCAACAGAAATAAAATGTATCGGTAAAACTAGAGTTGGATCAAGGTTTAATGGATAAATCGAACTAAACAGGGGATAAATAGGATTTCCTGTATGGACAAATGAGAATATGAACCAAGGAAGAGGGATTAATAAGCTAATAAATGAATAAGCAAATAACATTTGCGCTATTTGTTTTATAGTTCGCTTCTGTCTAATTGCTAATAAAACTATTAGTATCAAAAAAATCATAAGCGATCCAACAGCAAGTAATTTAGTTGTCACAGCAAGTCCAAGCATCACAGCGGATTCGATAAGCCATTTTTTCTCTTTCGTCTCAATCCAGAGGAGAAATCCATAAAACGCCAGCGTTTCAAAAAATGCCCAAGCAAGATCAACATAAGCAGTGGTCGATTGCCAGCCTACAACAAGATTACTGTAAAAAACTGTGATAACAATTAAGGATATAGTCCGGTTAAAATATTTCCTGGATATTCTATACAAGACAAGCATAGTAAGAATTCCAAAAAAATAATGGATAATCTTGGCAAGAATCTCATTGTGAAAAGAGAGAGCTCCAACGTATAACATCTCAACTAGCTTAGGCATATCTGAGTAATAGAGAAGTCCGCCGGGGATATGAACGACCGCATGATTTACTAGATATAGCTTTGGAAGCGTCAGGTGGTACCAAAGCGCATCAAATGACAATTCGGGACCCAGCGCTCCGACAAGATTAACAAGTGCCTGCAATATCAAAAGCGCAATAAGCAAAGAGGATAAGCCTGTATTGCCCCGTAAGCTTTTTATTCCGTCAATTAAAAAACGGGCGACTGATTTTTTATGCCATAACAAAGCTAAAAACAGATACAATGTTGTTACAACAATAACAATATCTTTATACAGAAATCCGCTAAGACCAATCGCAAGGATAATATAGGAATAAATACCGATCAAAAGCGCAAGGGCAAACATAAACCTCCCCTACAGAAAAGATTTATTAAATAGGAAATTATTACAAACGCTGTCCAAATGCTAAAAATGATAAAACCCGATTTTTTTATTTTTGCCAAAGGAGCCATAATTTTGCCCTAACAAGAAATGAATGAAAACTCATGATAATTGCCAACTGCAATCCCTCTATGCCATCCAAAAAACCCATTTTTACAAAATAATTAACGACAAACTTTGTCTTTGGATAAAGAATGATTGACCAAAAGGAGGACTTGCTTCTGTTTTTGTAAAGTTCGCTTGCTCGAAGCGAAGTATAGTAATTTATCTCCCTGAGGAACTCATGAAGTGTCTGATGAGGGAGATGCAGAAGGGGATTTACAAGCTCACCTGTCTGACCCTTTATTATCCATCGTTCATGCACTATCCCCTTCCACTTGCCTGCACTTTTTTTAGCAAGCCGCAAAAGTCGGGTAGCACCCGACTCTCCATGATTAAGGACTCTTCCCCACATCACATCTCTTCTAGGCATAAAATATCCAGCATAATTCTGAAGCGGGCTTGTCAGATGACTTAAAATCTCATACTGCAATGACGGCGATATCTGTTCATCTGCATCTACGAAAAGAGCCCAATTGTTGCTTGCTTTTTCTAATCCGAAATTCCTCTGTTGCGAAAAATCATCCAATAATCTCCTACGGAAAACAATGATCTTCTTATTTTTAAGATTTTCAATAAGCTCTACGGTTCTATCATCTGAGAAATCATCGATGACAATTATTTCATCGCACCAGACAAGCGATTCAAGACAATCAATTATTTTATTCTCTTCATTTTTGGTCAGGACGACTGCGCTAATCATATTTTTTTCAACGATTACTTGGTCTTTTCTATCTATAAGGACAAAAAGCTAATCTCTCTTAAGTGAATAAAAACGCAAAAATTAAAATTCCAAGAATGAGTAAAGCATCACTAGATCGTTTTTCCATGACTCTTAAAAAGCTTGTTTAGAAAAAACAAGATGAACGGAATTGATACGAGTAATCCAAAAAGAGAAGAATACGCACCGCCAACCATTCCCCATAGGCTGACAAAGGGAACAATTGTCACTGACAACCCGATAAGACTTATTAATGTAATAATTGTTATCGTTTCTTGTTTTTGTTTTGCGTAAAATGGTGAAAATACAGAGAGAGAAAGAGCACGAACTGCTCCAAAAACAGCAAGAATTCTCAATACATCCGCAGCTGCAATCCATTGTTTACCTAAAATGAGTGCAATAATTTGCTGAGGAAAGAGAGAAAGTACCAAGCTTAATGGTATAACAAAAAAACTCATAATCATAAAAGATCGAATAAACGCCCTCTTAAGCCGTGCAGTGTCATCGGAGATTTTTACAAACAGCGGTAGTGTAACTTTCATTACCACATCCGACACTTCAGTCATAGGCAAAAGTGATAATTTATAAGCCATGTCATAAAGACCTAAAGATGAAGCACCCAACAGTTTTCCTATAACAATATCATCAACATTATAATAAAGATATCCAAAAATTCCTGTGAATGTCATCCATTTTCCCTTTCCAATTATTTCAGAAAAATACAAACGACTAAACCTTGGCGTTGGGATCGGTCGCATCATTAAAAACGATAAAAACACTTCAAAAAAAGCACCAATAACCAATCCCCAAAGAAGACCCGAGACGTCCTTGAGAAAAAGGACGAGAAGCAACCCAGCAATTGACTCAATAAAAAAAACCGATGACCGATAGATAAATTCGAGATTGAAATGCAGATCCTTAACAAATTTTACAACTGATGGATTGATAAATCCCCTGATACAGGGAACCAAACTTGTAATAAGAAGCAGTGGATATGCTTCATTGGTGTTAAAAAATGATGCAATTGGCGACGCACCAATAAAGATAATAAAACCAATAAATAAACCTCTTAGAATTGAGATTGTCCACGCTGTATTAATATATTGATCAATATTTTCTTTTTTTTGAATGAGAAAAATATTGATACCTGTCTCAGTCAAGATTTCCAATAGCGAAAGGACAATCGTTGCTATCCCAAAAAAACCAAATTGCATTGGCGTTAGAATCCGAGCAAGGATGATCGTTCGTCCAAAAGAAACTCCTCGTATAAAGACACGCGTTCCTCCCGTCCAGGAGGCACCTTTTATTGCTTCTTTCGTATATCCCATCTCTTTATGCCTCCACCAATAGTACCAGAAATCACTGCAATATCAGCTAATAATTGAAGTATTGGAAGGATATATAATGCTCTAACGTTTTTTACATAACGATAATTTTTCAAAATTGACCAAATAAAGTAAGCTACGATTGACAAAAAAATAATTTTGAACAAAAAAAGTTCACGAAAAAATAATGCGAAATAAAATAGAAAAATTCCTAAAAAATATCTGATAAATAAAA
>CAZDTO010000048.1:0-7115 GCA_964508395.1 uncultured Gammaproteobacteria bacterium
AAAAATAATGCGAAATAAAATAGAAAAATTCCTAAAAAATATCTGATAAATAAAACCTGTACCCTCGCGCGCATTATTCCTGCTTCTGCGTCTCCGTACGCAAAACGAAAAAACATTGAAATAGTATCCCTGAGATTGTTCCTGGGTCTCCAGTAGGCAATGGCATTTTTTGCAACAACGATCTTCATACCAAGTTTTTTCAACTTTCTTGCGAACACGAAATCTTCATTATAATTATATTCTTCCGGAAATCCTCCTGCAGATTCCCAAGTTTTTTTTCGAAATGCCATTGACCTTGAGGCAGGAAGGAAAGTATCCTGATCCAATTTATCAGGCATAACAAGCACAAATGGAATGATACATTTTTGAAAAACAGTCTCCGCTATTCCTTGGTAATATCCGGCAACGATATCCACTTTCTTATCAATAAAGGGGGCAATAATATTTTTAACCCAGTTTTTGTCCAAAACACAATCACCATCACTGCATACTATGATATCTCCAGTAGCACGTTTTATGGCCTCATTCCTCCCCACCGCCCTGTTACCAGGTTTTGAAATAATTTTTAACTTTGAACTCTTGTCCTGAGCTTGTCGAAGGATTGAACTTTGAATTACTTTTACTGTATTATCTGTCGATTTTGCATCTGTAATTATTACTTCATCCGGCAACCTTGTCTGAAGGCAGACAGATTCTAGAAACTCCCCTATCGTCTTTTCTTCATTGAGAACTGTAGTAATTAATGAAACTCTCATAACTTCATACCCCACAGCGATTCGTATACATCTGCAACTTTACTCCACGACTGACTAATCACCCACCGATACGCCTTATCGGCAACTTCCTCTCTTACCTTGGCATTTTTTATTAAAGATGCTACATTCTCGCTTACTTTTTTAGAACCAGCTAATATACAAATAGTATCTGCAAACGGAGCCATACGAAGATAATCTTCCTTCAATGGATTTTCATATGCAGCAATAACCGCTTTCCTGTGGAAAAGCGCTTCCAGTATTGAAAGATACGACGATGTAAATATAATATCGGCATCATCCAGATATGATCCAAGATCTCCTACAAATCCATAAACCTTGCCAAACTTTTCCGCCTTCTCACGCAAAGGCCCATCGCCGCAAATCGCAAAGGCAAACGGAGTTTTTTTCTTCCTCAACAATTTTATTGCATTAAGATATGTATTAATCCCCGTATCCTTCTCTAGTCGTCCGATAAAAAGAATTTTAAATTTTGAATTTTGCTTGCCCGCCGAAGCCTTGGCGAAGGCGGGATATTTGATATTAACGCCACCATATGTCACCTCATCCGCCTTGGTTCCATACCACTTCTTTATATAATCCCCCACACAGATATTGCCTTTTGAGAGAACAGCGCTAAGTCTTCGGACAAGAATTGCTCTCTGCGATGGCGGATATCTCCCCTCGTATCCATGAAACGTTGTATATACAGATTTTCTGGGAAAGAGGAAATGAAACGGCAAAAACCAAAAAAACACATCATGGCAATGGACGACATCAGCCTGCGACATGAGCTTGCGGTTTTTTAACAGCCACCACCAAATCCGGAATTTCTTAAACCAGTAGCTTCTTCCGACAGGAATTCTATATATCAGAATCTTGCCGATATAATCCCGCTGAGGCAGATCCTCACTATGTCGCTCACAAACGACAGTTACCGTATGTCCTCTCTCAGCCAATACTGTAGCGACCTCCAGCACATGCTTCTCTACCCCACCCACATGCGGCCAAAACAACCTACTGAAAAATAAAACTTTCATAATTTCAATCACGCCAACAAATATTGCTTACCTTATCTTCAGGCTAATCTTATTAAGACAATTGACATATAATTATTCGCGGAAGAAGCGGAGCCAGGCGTCGGTTAGATCTTTAATGAAATTTGATTCCTGTCTCTGAGTTTTTGGAGACACTAAACGTTCATGGATAACCCTCTTATATACATCCTCAAGCTTTGGAATAACACTGCGTATATCATGTACTCTAATTATATCCAAACTTTTTGCGCCCATCTTCTCTCTGAGCTTTTTATCCTCTAAAAGAATTTTAAGCTTCCCTGCAAGATCCTCAGAATTACCCGGTTTAAAAAGATATCCGTTTTCCCCGTTTTTAATAAGATGGGGAAGAGCCACAGCGTCCGCACCTACTACCGGAAGACCGGTCGCCATCGCCTCCATCGTGACGAGACTCTGAAGCTCTGCTATGCCCGGCATGACAAATATGTCAGCTGTTTTGTATATATTCGGAAGATCCTCAGCAGACAACATACCAATAAATGTCATATAAGAGGATATACCGAGTGTCTCAACGAGTTGATGCAGCCTCGGGCCATCTTTTCCTTCACCGGTAATCACGACATGGAATACAATTTTCTTATATTTAAGGTATGAAACTGCCCGCAAAAGAACATCAAGCTTTTTCTCTTTATCCAACCGTCCCACGAAAAGTACCATTGGTACATCAGGAAGCCGAAATCGCTTTTTTAGATAAATCCCATCATTGCTTTTATTAAATTTTTCAAGGTCTATGCCGTTTGATATGTACTCAATTTTATTTTTTGTACTTTTTTTAACCTTGATTAGAAGATCAGCAGCTGCCTGTGTGGGGGAAATGATGCAATCCAGCTTGCTGTAAATTCTAGCATACTGGATCCAGAGAATCCTGCTAAGCAAGTTAACTGTTCTTGCCGGCAAATGAAAATAATGAGTTATGAGATTTTCCGGCATCAGATGGATGGTTCCAACAATAGGAATTTGCAGTTTTTCACCTGATATCATTGCCGATACAGGTATAAAACCAGGATCGATGATATGGATTATATCTGGATGGATCTCATTGACTACTTTATCTACATATCCCCTATGGATAATAGGTGGTGAGATCCTAAAGCTCTGTTCCTTTTGCACAAAAAGAGACCGTAATCGGTAAATGGTAATGTTTCCGCCTTTTTCCTTATAGTTGCGAAGAGAAGTTGAAGGAGCAAGGACAATCATTGTGTGGCCCCGCTTATTAAGCTCGTTTACCATGCGATACGTTGCGAGCGCGCCACCGTTTAGATGCGGGGGGTATGTGTCTGTGGCGACAAGAATTTTCACATAGCTTATACTAGCAAACTTTTCTCAAATCTGCAATTATATATGTATAAAAAAACGGGTATGATATACTTCTGAAATAATTCATAATTAAGATATGGATGAATTGAGAAAACAGGCAAAAAATTTAATAATTCTTGTCTTGATATTGATTGCTCTTGTTCAAAGCGTTCCTACGATTGAAAAATGGAGAAATAACTTCATTAAACCCACTCCCACTCAGGAAACAGCAGGTGTTGAAACCTCTTCAGATGAAATACCGGAAATGAAAGATATCCTGGATCCAAATGATCAGGACAAGAGACTGAAAGCTGCCAGAAAACTGGTAGAGCGGGTTGGAGTAGAAGATGCGCTTGAAATTCTGGAAAAATCTACTCTTCCACACACTGGCGAAGGACATCTCGTGATCCATCAAATCGGCTTTTATGCCTATCAGGAATATGGCGTTGACGCGATACTCAAGTGCAAAGATTATTTTTTATACGCCTGTTATCATGGGGCAATTATTGAGGCGGCCTCCGATCAAGGATTCTCGGCAATAGCCAAAATGACAGATAAATGTAAGGCATCTTCGGTCAGGCATTTCCAATGCGTTCATGCTGCAGGACATTCAATTCTGGCTATTTGGAATTACGATATTCCCAAAGCGCTGAAAACATGCGATGAAATTTACGAAAATGATACGCAGTTTCCGGAGGCTCTAAGCTCCTGTCACAATGGAGCCTTTATGGAAAACCTTTTTGGTGTACATGATTGGGGGACTGGTAAAGAACCTGTACGAGAATGGTTATCAGACGACCCATACTTTCCCTGCAATGCATTTGAAGAAAAATATCAGAAAGGCTGCTGGCTCAATCAGGCCGCACGAATTTATCAGATGAACAATGGCGATATGACAAAGACATCCCAGCTTTGTCAGGAAGTCGGAAATGAACAATACGAGGCATGGTGCATGGACAATGTAGCAAGGCAAATTCATCCTCTAACCAATGGCGATCCGGTAAAATCTTTTGAGCTTTGCCAACAGGCAGGAGAAAAATATTATGATAACTGTGTAGTTGTGAATGCAGGAAGCTTTTACTCTGTTGGGGGAAGAGATCAGGCAATATTTATCTGCCAGAATGTCCCCCCGCACCTGAAACCGGAATGTTACCAGAGAGTCATCGGTCAAATCGCTTCCGACCCGATTGAACGCGGCCAAAAAGAATTGTTATGTAAAAAACTTGAGCCGTCTTTCGCTAGCGAATGCTTTTCTGCCATTGCGTCAACGAATTAAAGTTTTATGATTTTGACTTCTATCAATAGTTCTTTGTGACCTGCGTCAATTTTACCCTCTTGACAAAGAGGCATCAAACATGTCTATATAGATATATTAATCAAAATTGTGTCTATATTTGATCACGTAAAAAACTTGTCCCATAGAAAGAAGATTATTCTTCTTTCTTCTTTTGTTTTAGTATTGATAGGGAGTTTTTTTATCATGAGCTATTTTGGCTTGATTAAAACGACAGGCATTCCGCTCTTTGAGAAAAAAGCTACAGTCAAACTGAAAACTGAATACCAAAACCCTTTTGCCAAAGATACCCAGTATGTCAATCCGTTTGAAACATACAAAAATCCTTTTGTCGTAAATAAATAATAGGAACATATGACAATTGCAAGACAATTCTTATCAAATAAGCTAATAAGACAAGCAGCTGTCATCATGGCCGTTATATCTCTTCTATTTTTTGCAACCAACTCTGTTTTCTCGCAAACACCGTCTCCATCTCAACAAACAGATACTTCAAGCTTTAACCTCGCTTATCCGATTGAAGATCTGGGAGGGTGTAAAAATATAGAAGAGTGCGCAAATTATTGTGAGGATCCGGTTAATTATAATAGCTGTAGCTCATATGCCAAGGAGAATGGTTTTTATCGCGATGACGTAACGCAGTATCCAACAGATGAATTCTGGGGTGATACAGAAGAGGAGCTGGGATGTAATTCTGATGAGTCTTGTTTTAGCTATTGTTCAGCACCTGAGAACCATGAGACTTGTGACGAGTGGGCAAAACGAAACGAGATACCAGGAGGATATACAGACGAGCCTGATAAACCTGAGTATTTGACACTAGCTCAAGATACATTAGGTTGTAATTCAGTGGAAACCTGTTCGACCTTTTGTGATAATCCTGCCAACGCCCAAAGCTGTACAAATTTTGCCAATCAGGTAGGACTTTTGGGAGGGACAACCTCTGAAGGACCGGATGGTTGTCAGACTCCAGAGACGTGCGGAGCCTATTGCTCCGATCCAAACAATTTTACTGCATGTTCTTCTTATTCAGGAACAGGATTTAGTGGCCCGGGCGGATGTAATTCTGAAACATCATGTAGAAGTTATTGTGAGCAAAACCCAGATGCATGCCGAAGTTATTCTCCGGGATCAAATGGTGTTTATGTCACAGTCTCGTGTCCGGCAAATGAGTTCCACGGTCCAGGCGGTGTCTGCACTGCAACTAATGATACATCTGAAGCAACCAATTGCGCAGGATCCGATAAATATTGGGATGGTGACAGTTGTGAGGAGCAAGCACCTGAAGGTATCGCCACCGACATATTAAGTGGTCACTTTGAACCAAGAGCTGATATGGGCGGATGTACAACTCCGGGCGGGTGTTATGACTATTGTCAGGCAAACCCTGGTACGTGTTCCGGATTTGATTCCAGCGCTTCTCGCCCGACTGATAATTATACTCCTTATCTTTACTACACTCCAGGAACCGAAGTAAGACATGAACCAATTGAATCCATGGGTGGATGCGACTCGCCAGCATCTTGTTATGATTATTGCAAGAATAATCCTGGATCGTGTGAAGGTTTTAGCGCTCGTGCTCCTCGACCGCCTGAGATATATATTCCCGGCACTTACTATACCCCACCGACTGATGTTGCATATGCTACCCCACCGACAACAAATTTCTATACGACTCCTATCTACTATACTCCACCAGAAGGATCTAATTATACAACGCCTCAATACTATACACCTGGGATGTACTCTACGCCGTCCTATCAGACACCTCCTCCAGGCTCAAACTATACGACGCCAAACTATTACACACCATGGCAGCATTACCCAACACCATCCGGAGAATATCCAACTCCAAGCTATGCTTCTCCTTCGTACTATACGCCGCCAATTGGGAGCAACTATACAACTCCGTATTATTACACTCCACCACAATATAATACTCCGTATTATTACACTCCACTACCAGGATCAAACTACACAACGCCGAGTTATTCGACACCACCGCCATATACAACCCCGCAATATTACACTCCATTTGATGGCGGAGGTTATACAACCCCTGTTTACTACACACCGCCTACCTACACTACACCAACATACTACACTCCACCACCAGGATCAAGCTACACTACACCAACATACTACACTCCACCACCGCCTTATACATCACCAACTTATTATACGCCAGGCAACTATCCAACTCCCCCAACATACTCAACACCACCTGCATATACAAGTCCAGCTTACGGGTATCCGTCACCGGGAAGTAATTATACAAGCCCAACTTATCTAACTCCAGCTATTTATACAACTCCAACGTACTACACGCCTCCACCATACTATACACCGTATTATTACACCCCATATGCAACACCGCAGTACAATACACCTTCCGATCCAAATTACACGACGCCATCGTACTATACTCCCTACACAACGCCAACCTATTACTCACCAAGCTATTACTCACCGTCTTACTACACACCAGGTGGCACATATACATCTCCGTACTACACACCTGGTAGTGGTTATACATCGCCCACAGACACATATACAACTCCAGGTACATACTATAGCCCATACTACACGCCTAGCGGGTATTATTATCCAACTCCAGGCACACCCTATTCAACTCCCAGTGGGAGTTACTACACTCCAAACTATAGCTATCCAACGCCTGGATCAGGCTACGGCTAT
>CAZDTO010000049.1:0-7078 GCA_964508395.1 uncultured Gammaproteobacteria bacterium
AGTTAAAAGCTAAAAAATACTCCTAATTCGTATTTCCTGACCCGCAATTCTCCGCAATTTTACTATTGCTTTTTTATAAACCTCATCCGCTCTCTGCCGTGAAAATCCCATATCTTCCCCGATCTCAACAATATTCATTGGGCTCTGTCCATTCCAACCAGTACTCTTCTTGATCACTTTTTTTTCTACTTCGGTGAGGATGCCGTCCAAAAAATATTCCATGTGCTTCCTGCAATCTTGCTCATACACTTTCTGAACTACTTCTTCTTCGACATTATCACTATCTGATGGGATGATATCGACAAGCATCGTTCCTTCCTCTACTGCGCCATCTTTACTCACTATTTTACTCGTTGGTTTATCTAAGGAACGTGTATAGCTTATCCTGCCGGTGAGAGCATCTTCTGCAATTATCGAAATAATATCCTCTTTACGTGGCTTATCTTTTATTGCTAACGTTCTGATAATTTCCTCCAGTTCCTGCTTATTTGGCTCACGCTCATGGATAAAAAAAAATTTATCAATAGCTTGTTTAGCTTTAGAAATCGCACCGTCAATATTCCTAGGCACATCAATCGTGCGTGCGGTAGCTGCAATTTCCTGGATCACATCCCCTCGGATGCGGGAAATAGCAAAGCTTGAAAAGCGGATATGTTCATTATTGCTATCTGGACCTGATGGATCAGCCTTGGTCTTCGGGTCAAACTTCATAACCGCACGCATCAAGCCCATATTTCCTGCCTGTATTAGATCTAAAAACGGCACTCCCCGACCTAGATAATGTTTTGCGCAGGAAATAACTAAATCAAGATTAAAACTCACCCCTAAATCTGGCATGTTTTTTCTCTGGTTTGCAAGTTCATTTACAATCCATTCCGCACGTTTTTTATCTTCAACTGCCAGAAAATCTGCTAAAAATGCTTCGTATACATCCCTATCGTTTCTGAATGCTGCAACGGATGTTTCTTGCCAGAGGCTGTCATTGGGAGAATAAGAAAAAACTAGCTGTTCCTGATCGTATCCCAGGACGGGATGAAATACGTCTCTTATGTATAAACTGACAAGGTTCATAGACTTCAAGCCAAAATCACAGGTATCTTCAGCGGGCAGCTGTGAGTATGACTCTTCTTCTTTCATTTTAACTACCTATAACTTAACTGACATTCCCCAAGGTCCCGTGAGGTGAATATGAAGATGGGTAACAATTTGCGCTCCGCCACCATTCACCACAAGCCGGTATCCTTTATCCTGCAAATTATGCTTCTCAACCATTTTCTGTATAACTGAAACAATTCTCCCCATGAGCTTCCCGTCTTTTGGATGAATGGACAAGAAATCAGCAATGTGTTTTTTGGGCATGATCAGAAGATGCACTGGTTTAATCGGGTGAATATCAGGAAAGACCATCACATCCTTATCTTCGTAGGTAAATTCTGTCTGGATCTTTTTGTCCCTGATCTTGCAAAAAATACAATCAACCATACTTAATTTTTAATTTTCAATTTACAATTTTTAATCAAATATTAATTTTAAAATTTAAATTTTAAAACATTTCAAATTCATTGAAAATTTCAAATTTCAAATTGAAAATTATATTGTTTCCAACACTTTTATTATCTCGCCCAAGCTCAATTTAGTCGGCCTCATCTTCGGGTTCTTAACCGTTCCGTTCAAGAGCATTTTTTTTGAGACATGCAAATACCATGTCGCATCAGGGTCAATCTTTTTTAACTTTTCATAAACTAATGTTAAATCTACATCTAAATTTTGACTTTTGAGTTTTGACTTTTTAGTTTTGGATAAAGGCCGTGCCTTTATCCTCACATATCCTTTCCTCGGATCTTTTCTGACAACGACAAAATATCCCATCTTTTGCGCCTGCTTCAGAACTGTATCATTGATTGTCTCAAACCCAATACCCTTTCCCCATTTCGTTATAAATGCAATACCGTTCTTTGCAATCTCTTCCTCTGCCCATATCTTGTTTAAAAAATGATCCAGCAATGCATCCAGACAGAGTGTGCCAAATTGCAAATAAAAATCGTCATCATCCGGCTTGTAAAGCTTTAATCCGTCTAAAACGCCAAGGAGGGAAAAATCATGATGATCCGCTGTCGGATTCTCCCAAAAAACTTCTTTGAAGTGATCTATATCAATAATAACCTGCACGATCCTGTCAAGTGCTTTTTCTTTGTCTTGCCATCTCTCACTTTCCTCTAAATTTTGACTTTTGAATTTTGACTTTTGAATTTCCTTTACGTATTCCCACGTCAATCCTGCCGCAGAAATCGATGTATCAGAAGTATGATGATGATCAAGCGGTCCCATCCCTGTATCAACATGAATCACCTCATCCTCTCCAATAATCTCTATTGGAGATTTGACATTTGATATTTGATATTTGACATTTTTAAACCTTTCCCCTGCTGGTACAAACTTGACATGCGCATCGTTCCACCCAGGAAGGAATTTCTTGATCAACCAGGCAGATCCGATCGCATCCCAATCTGGCGACGTGTGCGTAACAATAATTCTCATGTGTGTAAGTATAGATGCACTTGACATAAATTGCAAAATCCACGATGATAGAAATTGTTGTATGGATCCTAAATCATTCCCACAAAACCTTGATCCCAAACTCAAAGAAGCCTACGACCGTGTCATGGGATTTGCAGCAAAACCAGCACAAACGCAACCTGCTTCTCAAACCCCGGTCGCCTCCGACTCTGTCGTAGTCACGGCCGACACAGCAGGACTGCAATCAGAACCAAAAACTCCGGCTCCGACTTTTGCCGATAAAACAGGGGCTCAATCAGAACATATGCAATCGACATCACCGCAAACAACAGTGACACCACCTGAAGCAACCACTTATCCAAAACCACAACAGCCGATGCAGCAATATGAAACTCCCCCTGCAGGACCAGCAAGGCCAGTGCCATACCAAACAGGATCATTTCCCAATAATCCAATTATTTCCGGGCCGCAAACACCACTTGGATCAGAGATGCAATCGATCAAACGGCCAATTGCCTATCAGCCGGTCACAGAGGAACCGCAATATCCACCAGTCTCTCAGCCGATATCGCCATCACCTATAACTGAGCTATCCCCATCCTCTGACTCAGCCGGGATGCAGGGACCATCAGCAAGCGTGCCACAAACAGTGACGCATCCTCAGGAAAAAAAATCACCATTATTAACAATAGTAATCATCGTTCTTGGAATTATTTTTCTTCTGATCTATGCCTTCTTCTGGATTAGATTTTTCGACGTAGCGCTTCCCTTTGACCTTCCCTTTTAACTTTTGGCGCTTTCTCCACACTCGGGGAGTGTGCTAGCTAGACACCTCCGGAAATTTCTTATTTTTGGAGCTTTGCGAGAGCTTTTCTATCAAAGTCGGAAAGGTGGGATTGTACAAGTTTTATGAGTTCGTCTACTGAAAGCAGTTCAGTTTTTTCTTCCCAACGGTTTTTTAACTCAACATTGTCTCCTGTGCGTTCACTAACAACGACCCTAAATGGAATGCCTATCAAATCGCAATCAGCAAGCTTTTGCCCAACCCCGACATCTTCCCTGTCATCATAGAGTACCTCAATCTTTTCAGACGTCAGTCTTTTATATAATGCTTCAGCTTTTCCCTTAATTCTTACTTGATTCATTATTCCAATCAAATGCACCTGATACGGCGCTACAGACAGCGGCCACTTAATTCCCTTGTCATCATGAGAAACCTCAACAATTGTTCCCATTACGCGCTTGGGGCCAATGCCATAGCTTGACAACCAGAGTGGTTTTTTGCTTCCGTCTTGGTCAGTAAAAAATGCACCCATTTTCTGTGCATACATTGTGCCAAGTGGAAAAATATTTCCGACCTCAATTGATTTATTTGTATAGAGATCAGAAATTTTACGATCCTCATCATTCATAACCTCATCATTCTTAGCAAATTTCCAGTTTTTTGAAAAATAAATTGTATCTTCTCCAGCTTCACAGATTACTTGAAACTCATGTGTATGCTTATCCGTAAATACTCCACCGGATGCCTCTGTGATAACCGGCTCAAAGCCCATTCGCAAAAATGCTCTCATATAGCTTTCGGCTACCTGCCAATAATATTCCATCATCTCTGTTTCGTTTCGATGCGCACTGTAAAGGTCTTTCATAACAAATTCACGTTCTCGAAGAACGCCTGATTTTGCCCTAAGTTCATTTCTGAATTTTGTTGAGAAATGATAGATCTTAACCGGCAAGTCTTTATATGAAACGACATGCTTGCGCAGTAAATCCATCACAATTTCTTCATGGGTAAATGATAATGCGTATTCCTTGTCATCCTTCTCAAATTGATACATAATCTGCTTTGCGGATTCCCACCGCCCCGTCTCGTTCCAGATATTTTTTGGGTGCAGAAGCGGCATGAGAAGCTCTTGTGCTCCAGTTGCATTTATCTCTTCACGAATAATAGTATTAATCTTAGAAACAACACGCAAACCTAATGGCAAAAGCGTGTATGAGCCTGCCATAAGTTTGTCGATAAATCCCGCACGTATCAGAAGCTTTGCATTGACCGCTATTTCATCCTTTGGCGCTTCCTTTCTCGTTTTTGGAAATAACTGTGAATATCGCATGAGGTAAAGTCTAGCAAATTTTTATCTTCCCGTCGAGATATAGTAAGTTTGTCTGATTGCTGTCATGTTGTTGCAGTCCTGTTTGATCTTTATTCTTTTCCCGTCAAGCGATAATCTTCTCATTGTTTTATTGTAAAAATGCAATGGCGCAGCAAGAACAAGATGGAAAAATAAATAGATCATCACATGGTGGACAAATTGAAATTCGTCCCGGTTCAAAAGTCGATGATATCGCAGACAGTATAGTAAGAAATATTACTAAACCAATACTTCTATACAATGGACATGCCGAACCCTGGCTTCAAATTTCAGAATTGTCAGGTCATATTTCTTCTGAAGACTTCAATAGAATGATGGAAGCACCATTTTGGAGAAACGTAGTTGTCTATGATCTAGCCGAATCGCTTATTGCCAAAAATCATCTCAAAAGCAATCACCCTGTCTAGACCAAACACAAACTCCTAGGTTGGTTTCTTTACTCCGTGCCCCCCAAACTCGTGACGAAGAGCAGCAATAAGTTTGGCGGCAAACGACTCAGCAACTGAAGAATCAACTTTTGAGCGTTTTCGAAAATTCAACGATTGTTCAATATTTTCAATCGTCACTCCTTCTTCTTTTGCCTGAGCTACAGTCCACTCTCCCTCACCGGAGGCATCAATGCTACCCTCAATACTAGATAGTATTGAGTCTTTGCTTAATGCATCAACTGTACGATCAATCAAAAATCCGGAAATAATTGTCCCTCTTTGCCAGACCCTAGCAACTTTCGGAAGATCAAAATTATAGGGAGACTTTTGCAGCACTCCAAAACCTTCGCCTATTGCCTGCATCATGCCGTATTCAATACCATTATGGATCATCTTGACAAAATGACCGGCTCCTCCATCGCCAAAATAATCATATCCGCCATTTGGTTTTGCAAGGGAATCAAGTATTGGCGTTATGTATTTATACGCGGAGATATCCCCACCCGCCATCAACGAATAACCGTTTTTAAATCCATGAACTCCGCCGCTTACTCCAATTCCCAGATACTTTATATTTTCTGTTTTCAGTTTTTGGTAGCGGCGCTCCGTATCCTTAAAATACGCATTTCCTCCATCAATTACAATGTCACCCGCCTCAATGTACTTGATAACCTCTCCCAACGCTGATTCCGTCACCTCTCCAGCCGGCAACATCAACCAAATAACACGAGGTTTTTTTAGTTGTAAAAGTAAATCTTGAATAGTATTTGCAACTTTTAAATTTTGCTTGTCCGCCGAAGCTTTAGCGAAGGAGGAAGTTTTGAATTGAAGCTCCTGAAGAGGAGCGCTTGATCTATTCCATACCACAACTTCATGCCCGTCTCCAAGAAGTTTTTCCACCATGCGACTTCCCATCTTGCCTAATCCCAAAAATCCTAATTGCATATTAGAGCCACTTCCTTCCGTCTTTTTCTATAAGCGAATCCGCTTCTTTTGGCCCCCATGTACCTTTTTTGTACATATTGATCTTATTTTTATGCCGCTTCCATCCTTCAAGAATATTGGTAATAAATTCCCACGAGCTCTCGAGTTCATCTGACCTATTAAAAAGCATCTGGTCTCCGGTAAAAATATCAACGAGTATCTTTTCGTAGGCTTCTGCCCCATGGCCTCCAAATGTTTGATGGTATGAGAATTTCATATCCACTGTTCCCAAGCTGAGTTTAGTGCCAAGGTTTTTTGCGATAATTCGCATACGGATACCTTCATCAGGCTGTATGCGGATAGTCAGCACATTGCCGATCTCAGGACAGCCATATTCTTTAAATAAAATATGGCATGTTTGCAAAAAGACAAGCGAGATTTCAACAACATTTTTTGGCATCTTTTTTCCAGCACGTACGTAAAATGGAATACCGGAAAATCTTTCCGTATCAATAAAAAACTTCATTGCAACAAAACTTTCAGTCATCGAATCTTTTGCAACATCAGGCTCATTTCTGTATCCGTCATACTGTCCACGTACCACAGAGGGAGCTACGCCTTTTGGTTCTATACAGCGGATTGCTTTTATTGCCGCTGCCCTCGCATCCCGCACACCTTCTTTTGAAAAGCTTCGCGGTTGCTCCATGACCACTGCGGCGATCAGCTGCATAAGATGATTTTGTGCAACATCACGAAGCAGTCCTACGCCGTCAAAGAAAGCACCGCGATCTTCGACTCCCTCTTCCTCAGCAAATGTTATCTGGATGTGGTCAATGTAGTTTTTGTTCCACACCGGTTCAAAGATACCATTGGCAAAACGGAACGCAATCATATTCTGGACAGTCTCTTTACCCAGGTA
Source organism: uncultured Gammaproteobacteria bacterium (assembly GCA_964508395.1). GTDB lineage: Bacteria > Patescibacteriota > Microgenomatia > Levybacterales > UBA12049 > CAZDTO01. Next base: position 6,942 of record CAZDTO010000049.1, read on the forward strand.
ATGGTCAACGCGAAAGATTTGATCTTCTTTGAAAATGTCAGACAGTTTTTTATCAAGGGCTTTAGCGGTCTCCAGATCTTTCCCGAATGGCTTTTCAACTACAATCCTGGTACACGTTTCGTGGCTCCGCTTACAAC
>CAZDTO010000050.1:0-7041 GCA_964508395.1 uncultured Gammaproteobacteria bacterium
CGTTCATATACATGAACAAACGGTAGGTTCCAGATCGTATCGGCAATATGTGCTTTTCTTGCTTCATCAAAAAGATCAATCCCTATATTTTTAAACCTGGAAACAATATCTTTGAGGGTAAATACGGCGCCGTGATCTCTTAAATCATAACGGACAAGAGGGAGTCCGGAAAACGCTGAACACAAGAGATTGCCTTGTATTTCTTCAAAAAAGAAATGCTCTGGATTGTATTGGGTGAGTGTTGGAAGTTTGTAAATGTCTTTGAAAACCATCCGAAAAATTTTTGCATCAGAAACTGCCATCTTTCTTATAAGAATTGACAGGGGCGTTTCATGAGACATTGTACCGAGATCGACGGTGCCGTAATGATTAAGCGTATCTTTATATGGGTTGGTAAGGCCGGTTTTTTTTATCACATAATCTCGAAACGTTTCACTGAATCCTTCTGCGGAAAAAATAAATCCTAGTTTGTAGTTTTTCCAGTTAATCCCGTAGAATTCTCCGTCATCGAGTGTATCTTTGAGAAATGGAGCATACGAACCAATGATTACTTGATCAAAATGGTGCCCGAGGTTTTTGACTGCTTTTATAATTTCTAGCTTATTTATTCCCGGAGTAATAACGCTGATATTATAATTTCCCCGTTTGGATAAAAGTTTTAGCGCTTGATATGTAAAAAGTCCACCAATCCAGCCGCCCATGGGAAATCCTACGATATAAAGCGTGCTTTTTTTATCAATAGAAAAATTTGAGAGTAAATATAGCTCTGCTGTCACTGCGTACTGCCAATCCTGTAGGTCTTCTCGGGGAAAGTAAAATGGCTCACCGGTTGAACCGGACGTCGTTGAAATGGTCCAGCGTTTTTTTTCAAATATTCCATCCCAGCAAAGCGCTTCCCGCGGGTATGAGCGTAAGTAATTGTTTTTATCAATAGTTGGCACCAGACGAAAATCAGTAATTGTTTTAATTTTATCTTTATAAACTCTATTTTTTTTGAGAAAATCTTTATATGCCGGCACTCGTTTAGCCATCAGGTGAAAAAGATTAAGTACGCGTTTCTCACCACTTTTAATCCAGTACTCCTCAGGTTTTCTTTTTAAGTCATCTAAAAGCTGTGTGGGATTTTCATATCCGACAGGGAGAAGCGGAAGGTTATTCATACAAATGTATTAAATATTTTTTCTGCCATTTCATCAGCAACAATATTCGTCGGCTTTTTTTCTTTTTTACTTCCTTCTATTACAGAAGAAAGCGTTTTTTTAATTCGTGCAACTTTTCTTCTGACCCGATTTTCATTGTAGATATTGTTTTCATATTCGTCAGTAACTGCAATAAGTCCCCCCGCATTGATGACATAATCCGGTGAATACAGAATGCCAAGTTTATACAATATTTCTCCTATTGATTTGTTCTCAAGTTGAGAATTTGCGCTACCTGCAATAATTTTACAGCGAAGTTTGGCGACATTGCGTATATTTATGGCATTGCTTAGCGCGCAAGGCATAAAGACATCAACATCCTGCGTGGAAATTTCAGAAGGAAGGACAATTTCAACTTGTGGAAACTGTCGCGCTACTGTCATCAAAAGCGTTTTGTTCACATCAGATACGATTACTTTTTTTGCTTCCTTGGCAAGAAGTTTAAGAATTGGCAATCCTGTTTTTCCAAGCCCTTGGATTGCAAATGTCCTTTCTCTTATTGATTTTGTTCCAAAGATTTCTTTCAGACAAATTTGCAAGGAGTAAAAAACGCCAAGCACGGTAAATTTTACCGGATCACTGCGCAAACCGACCATATATTTGCTTGCTTTTGCCATATTTTTAAGGTCCTGATTGGAGATGCCTACATCTGCACCTGTAATGAAACGCCCGCCGAGATAATTTACTTTTTCTGAATAAGCGCGCAATAAGTCCCTCCGTTTTTTCGGAGTGAAACGTGAGCTCATCAATACTGCCTTTGCCCCTCCGTAGCGCAGCCCTGCAAGAGCAGATTTGTAGCTCATCAGTTTTGAAAGCTTTAACACATCATTAAGCGCATGGGTTTCAGAAGAATACTTCCAAATTCTAGTGGCGCCAAATGCAGGTGCTTTCAGCCCTCCCCGATGGATAGCAATAAAGCCCTTCAGTTGTGTTTCCGGGTCATAAAGGAAGACCAATAAACGGTGTTTATCAAACTCCTTTAGACCGTCTTCATAATGAAAATCCTTATTCACATTCTTGATACTACAAGATTTTCTAAAAGAATACAAATCCAGTTGCATGTAAGGACTTCAGTATTGTATAATGCGGCAATCACACACATCTGGTAGGATGTCCTGAGTAAACAATACAAACTAAAAGCTAAAAAGTAAAAGCGAAAAACTAAAGTTCAAAACGCAAAAGTTTTATTAAGTTTTAAGTTTTTAGTTTCAGTTTTTACTTTTGCGCTTTACACTTTTCGCTTTTAAATCCAGATGGAGGTAGAAGGACATATATGAGAACTGTAACACTTGAAGAGCTTCTTGAGGCTGGGTGCCATTTTGGTCACCAGGTTACCAGGCAGAATCCCAAGGCACGGGACTTCGTTTTTGACGCACGAGAAGGAATCCATATTATTGATCTTGAGAAAACAAAACAGGGACTTGAAGAGGCTGCCGCTTTTATCAAATCTTTGGCCTCAAGGGGGGGTACTCTTATCCTTATTGGTACGAAACGCCAAGCACGTAGCATCATCCTTGCTGAATTTGAAAGAGTAAAGCAAGATGATGCGCATGAGGGACTTTTTATCGTTACGCAGCGATGGATCGGGGGAATAATGACTAATTTTGATGCAGTTTCTAAAAATTTTGAACAGCTGCGCTTTCTAACAAAGCGCCTTGCAGATAAAGAGGAAAAGGTGAAATATACGAAGAAAGAAATGCTTTTGTGGGAGCGGGACCGGCAGAAGCTTGACCGTTTTTACGGCGGTATTGCGGATTTGAAATCGATTCCTGATGCCGTTTTTATTATCGATACCCATCTTGAGGACCTGGCTGTTGCCGAGTCAAAAAAAATGGGGGTTACGACCGTAGGTATTGTTGATACCAATGCTGACCCTGAAGGGATTGATTATCCTATTCCAGCAAATGACGATGCGGTGGGGAGCATTAAGCTTATTACTTCTTATATGGTGGATGCGTGGATTGAGGGGAAGAAACACGCGAAAAACGCGAAAGATGAAACTCACGAAAAACGCGAAAAAGAAGTCACGAAAGATGCGAAACCAGAAAAGAAAAAAGTTATAACACGAAAAACGCAAATTTAGGTTTCGCGAATTTCGCAAATAGATTCGTGATTTTCGTGAGATAGCAGTAATATATGACTATTGACTTGAATGATCTTAAGCGCTTGAGAGCAGAAACAAGTGCGAGTGTTTCAGATTGTAGACAGGCACTTGAAGAGGCGGATGGTGACTACGCTAAAGCGTTAACCTGGATTAAAAAACACAGTATTGCAAAAGCTGGGAAGAAATCAGACAGAAAAACAACGCAAGGGATTATTGAGTCCTACATCCACGGCAATAGAAAGGTCGGTGTATTACTTGAGCTATTTTGTGAAACTGACTTTGTGGCAAAGACTGATGAGTTTAAACAATTGGCACATGAACTTGCCATGCAGATAGCTGCGATGGATCCGAATGATGTTGCAACCCTTCTAAAACAGGAGTATATTCGAGATGGCTCTCTGACCGTTGGAGATATCATAAGTGGAGTTATTGGTAAACTTGGAGAGAATATAACCGTCGGCCGTTTTGCGCGTTTTGCAATGTAAAGATGTTGCTCGCGTTCCACCTTCCAGGTGATTGTTATGGATCAAGATTTGCTGAACACCCTCAAGCTCAAGATTGATAAAGTATTAGACATTTTACATACCGATCTAGCCACGATCCGTACAGGAAGAGCAACTCCCTCGCTTGTTGAAAACATCGTTATCAACGCGTACGGGGGTACACAGCATCTAAAAGTGATTGAGCTTGCGACGATTGTTATCTCCGATTCCCAGACGCTTCTTGTTACTCCCTACGATCAGGCAATTATCCATGAGATTGAGAAGGGGATACATGAAGCAAATGTCGGTTTGAATCCTGTTGTTGACGGTCAGATTGTGCGCATAAGCGTTCCGTCTCTGTCTGAGGAAAGACGGCAAGAGCTTATTAAGCTTATGAAGCATAAGCTTGAGAATGGGCGGGTCATGGTGCGCCAGAGCCGTCATGAAGCCATGAATGATATTAAGAAATCGCATGCAGATAAACAGATTTCAGATGATGATATGCTCCGTATGGAAAAGGAGACGCAAAGGGTAATTGATGAGGCGATGGAGCATATAGACAGCATGGGTAAGCATAAGGAAAGTGAACTTTTACAGATATAGTCCTCCAATACCCTGACAGAGATCTCACGAAAATCGCAAATTTGTTTGCGAAATTCACGAAACCTAAATTTGCGTTTTTGGTGATTTCATTCGTGTCTTTCGCGAGACTTGAGTAGCTGGTATAATAAAACCGCGATGATAACAATCTTAGTATTTTTATTAATCCTCAGCGTCTTGGTGTTTATCCATGAACTTGGGCACTTTCTTGTTGCCAAAAAACTCGGTATTAAAGTTGAGGAATTTGGATTTGGTTTTCCTCCCAAAGCTTGGGGTAAAAAGATCGGAGAGACAATTTATTCTATTAACTGGTTGCCGATTGGCGGATTTGTAAAATTGTATGGAGAAGATGATGCAGGAGGCGGCAAAGTTAAAATTCAAGATTCAAAATTCAAGATTCAAAATTCTGAGTTGAAGCGGGCGTTTTTTGCCCGGCCGGTGCGGCAACGGGTAGCAGTTGTTATAGCAGGCGTTGTCATGAATGTGTTGCTTGCTGCCTTTATTTATTATCTATTTCTTGGGATATCAAATTTTAGGACAGAGCTTCCACTTCTTAACGATCATCGGTTTTTCTTTGTAAATCAAGTAAATCAAACAGATTTGATCATAACGAATGTTGAGAAGGGGTCGCCGGCAGAAGAAATTGGATTAAAACAATATGTGAGAATAGTCTCAATAAATGGTGCCAAGGTAGAGGATATGCAGGAGTTTTCGCAAATAGTGAAACAACTTGCGGGTAAAAGTATCATTCTTGAGTGGGAAGATATGGAATCAGGCAAAATATCATCTGCACGTGTTGTTCCCCGCGTTTCTCCTCCGCCTGGACAGGGTGCGCTGGGAATTAGTTTTTTTCCAGCCAAAAGAGCAGTTCTTTCTTATAAAACATTACCGCAGAAGATATTTTCCGGATTTACTCATTCCGCAAATCTTACCGTTTACAACATTGACATTTTAAGCCAGCTTGTTACTGCTTCTTTGCGGGATAAATCTGTGGAGCCGCTTGGTCAAGGTGTTGCAGGACCGGTGGGAATATTTTCTTTGGTTGGATCTATTGTGCAAATACCGGATATAAAAGAACGTGTGTTGGGTATTTTGAATCTAGCTGGCGTCTTGTCAATATCGCTTGCATTTTTTAATATCTTGCCGATCCCGGCACTTGATGGCGGAAGATTATTTTTTATCCTGGTTGAGGGGATTACGGGAAAGAAAATAAATCCAAAAATAGAAGGATATATTCATTCCGCCGGTATGGCGGTTCTTCTTGGGCTCGTAGCGCTTATTACATTCAAAGATCTTCGTCAGCTTATTTTTAAGTAATCATGCAGGACATATTCAACTCTTCGCAAACGGTCATACGTGAGGCGAAGATTCATTCGTATCATAACTTAGGAATCCTGATCTGTGCTGTTAACAATGCCACAAGCGGATTGCGGCTTGCCGGTAAAATCCTTAATTCAGCTGTTGATAAAGCAACTGTTCTTTTCCTATCAGGCGGTAAGACGCCCAAAGAGCTATATGCGCAGATTGCAAAAGAGGAGACGCTTAATCCAGGCGCGGTAGGGTTGGTTGATGAACGATTTGGTAAGCCGATGCACGAGAATAGCAACGAGAAAATGATGAAAGAGACTGGATTGTTGCAGTATTTGAAGAAAACCAACGTTCCGCTTTATCTAATACTTCAATGTCATCCTGGAGGTCGCCTTAGGCGACCGATAGGATCTCTAGATTCTATCGCTTCGCTCCAGAATGACACAAACAGGGAAGAGACAGCAAGGCGATATGAGCAACAGTTACGTATTTTACATTCGACATACCGAAAACATGTTACAGTTTTAGGTATTGGGGTCGATGGCCATACGGCAGGAATACCCGCAACTTCCTCGTTGAATCTCCAAGGCGACGCCTTGGAAAGCTGGATGGAAGATTTACGATCGCGCAGTAAGAATAGAATGGTTATCGATTACAACGATAAAGGCGAATTTTATAAAGAGCGGATAACAATGACATTTACTGCATTGTCGATGATGGATTTGTTGATTGTGTTAGTTTTTGGCAAAGAAAAAAACCATGCCCTCAAGCTTTTATTCTCCGAGGGAAGCGAAGAAGAGGTCTCAGCTCGATTTTTCAGAAGACCAGAAATTGCTAAGAAGACTATTTTAATTACCGACCAAACCATTTAAAATGGTGTTATGTCTCCATTTGTTTTAGTTATCTTTGGCGCTACGGGTGATTTGGCGAGAAGGAAATTAATTCCCGCTCTTTTTTCTTTGTTTAAAAATAAACAACTTCCAAAGGAATTTTTTATTATTGGTTTCTCGCGGCGCAACTTAACTGACAGTGAGTTCCGTCAGGTTTTTAGCGATACTCACTCTAATGATACGTATCATCATAGTGGTCCTACGTTGAAGGAGTTTCTAAAACATTTATCATATCAACAAGGGACATTCGATGAGAATGTTGGTTATAAGAAACTTCGCGATAACCTCAATGCATTTGATGATGAAAATAATATGTGCTTGGCTAGGTTTTTCTATCTTGCCACACCGCCTGATCACTACGAGACAATTCTTGATATGCTTGCGAAAACAAAATTGTCACATGGTTGTAAGCGGAGCCACGAAACGTGTACCAGGATTGTAGTTGAAAAGCCATTCGG
>CAZDTO010000051.1:0-2074 GCA_964508395.1 uncultured Gammaproteobacteria bacterium
GTTTGCCCCGATTAAATCGGGGTTTGCAAAGTATCAGAAGTTATTCCGTAAGATTTTGGTTGTTACCAGCCTGGTTTATGTATTAGGTTTAACATTTATTATCATCCACCTCTTCCAGCTTGATACAGGTTTTCCGCAGGGGAGAGAAGCTCTGCAGGATGTGGTGAATGTTGACTTTGTTGCAAAGAACTTTCTCCCGCGGAGCGGGATCTCGCTCCGCGAGACTGCCTGGAATCCGTATTGGGAGAATGGCCAGCCGTTTTTTGCTGGGGCTTATTGGGGGGTATTGGGGGTGTTAGGGAGGTTAGGTCTGCCCGCAACGCCAGTCCCGCTGAGCGTGGCGTGGCGGGCGGGGGCGGCAGATCTGGTGAGGATATCATCGGTGGTAAATATACTATTAATAATAACCACCTTTTTTGGTATTGCCTATTTTCTATCAAAAAGGCTTCTACTTGCCCTTGCAATCCCATTATTTCTTCTTGCCTCACCGATATTTTGGGCATATGTAATTGACTATGGAGAGCACGGGAGGCTGTTTAGCTTCACGCTGTTTATACTGTATATATATGTATTACTTTTATATTTCAGGATCGATAAGCACAGCACCTCGAAGAAAATTTTCAATTTTCAATTTTCAATTTTTAATCAAATATTAAAAATTAAATTTTTAAACATTAAAACATTCATTTCAAATTTCAAATTTCAAATTTCAAATTTGTACTACATTACTATTGTTTTTCTTTTAATCCTCCTTTTTCTCTCAGACTTTTGGCTTGGGGTTTTGAGCGTTGTCATTTTAGGGGGATTAGGGCTGTTTGGGGGATTAGGTAAGAGCGGTAAGAAAAGAGAGCGGCTGCGGTTTTTTGTAAAGACAGTGGGGATAGCTTTGGGGTTGTCTGCGTTTTATCTGGTGCCGCAAATTCACCTGGGAGGTGATCTAGCTTGGCACCTAGGGAGTTATCCCTCACCCTCTCCCGCAGGTGGAGAGGGGGGAATGGTAGAAATATTATTTAAGCAAGCCTATCCCGGGCCACATGTATTAGTTTTATCACTGGCAGGTTTGTTATTATTGGCAGTATTGATCGTGCGTGATAGATCAAAAAACAGCGCGGGTCGATCCAATCATATGTCATCCTGGAGTGGCAACGACCACGATAGGATCTCTGAGGCTGAGGGAGATTCTATCGCTTCGCTCCAGAATGACAAATATTTGCGCAACATACTTTATCTCTTTGCCGGATTAACGATCCTCTTTGTGTTATTCGCGTTGGGGAAAATACCTTTTGCTACACCTCCAACTGAATCAATCAATCTAATCTACCTTATAACATTTTTTGCAGTTATTACAATTGCGATTGGGTGTTCTTACTTAGGTAAAGAGGCGGTGTCCTCTAGGATTCTGTTGGTTGCTGTCGCAGCATTAACCGCGATCAGCCTTCAGAACACGAAAACCCTTGCGGGCCATCGTTTTGTGTATCCATCTTCTCTTTCTGCGCCGGTTGATGCAAGCACGTTTGATACGAGTAAGCAGTATAGGGTATATTATCCACCCGGAAGGGAGAGCGAAATGGCGATTCTGTATAAAAAATATGATCTGTTATTTACTGCACATACGTCATCCTGGAGCGAAGCGATAGGATCCCCCAAGGATGAGATTCTATCGCCCCGCCGAGCGGGACTCCAGAATGACAATGTTATATTTTTCTTTGACTGGTTTGGGGTGAGGGAGGTGTATCTATATAAGGATGGTGGAGTGGAGAACCCTGCATTTGATACAGAGGATTTTGAAAAACGGGGAGAGCATGCAATTTATAAAAAAGCAACGCCGATTGTTTATGGGACCAACAGCCAGCCGGTTTTATTTTATGCCAAGGATGGAGGAGCCTATCAGGAACAAGTACATGATTTAGCCTCAAAAGGTCTCTCCTTGGAGCGTGTGATTCCGATAAGGACGAAGAGGTGGACGGAAAAATCTTCAATTCCTATCGTTTCCTCTGTTGAGGAACTGGATAATGTCATCCTGGAGAGGCTGAAAGCCTCGATAGGATCTCGAGGAGATTCTATCGGTCGGTCG
>CAZDTO010000051.1:2174-7036 GCA_964508395.1 uncultured Gammaproteobacteria bacterium
CCTGGAGAGGCTGAAAGCCTCGATAGGATCTCGAGGAGATTCTATCGGTCGGTCGCCTAAGGCGACCTCCCTCCAGAATGACAAATATTCCTCTCAGCAGGAGATGGCGTATAAAAGTCCTACGCAGTGGGAGATTAAGCTGGATAAACAATATCGGGGTATTGTATTCAAACAGACATACGATAAGAATTGGCAGGCGGTTATTAATTTAGATTGTCATCTCGAGCGAAGCGAGAGATCCAGCGCTAGCGCTTCGCTAGATTTCTCGGGCGCCTCAGGCGACCTCGAAATGACAAGGTTGGGAAACCGCAACAATAATAGCTGCGTAAAAAAGCTGTCAATTTTTCAAGCGGGACCAAATATGATGTATGTTTTTTTGCCGAAATACGAGGGATCTGTCAAGGTGAGGTTTGTGTATGGACAGTCATTGGGTGAAAAATTGGGGGTCTTAATAACGATTGGTATAATACTCTTCGTGGTGCTTATGCGCATTCCAAAAATGCGGGCAAAGATGAAATCCTTTAATTTTAAATTTTCAATTCGAAATTTGAAATCAAATTTAAATGTTTAAAAATTAAAATATTTAAAATTCATTAAAAATTGAAAATTTGTAATTGAAAATTATGTTAAAGATAATAATGCCAATTTTAGTTCTACTGATTTCTTTGTCAGTTTATCTCTACACTTTATCACCAACTATTATGGCCGGGGATAATACTGAGATGGTGACTGCGGCTGCAGTCTTGGGTATTCCGCATCACTCAAGCTATCCTGTCAATACGATTATCGGTTATCTTTTTTCAAGACTTCCTATTTCAGCTCCTCTTGCCTGGAAAATAAACGCTGCTGCAGCAGTAATGCAGGCACTTTCGGTGATGGTGTTCTATTTTTTGACAGTTTCGCTGTTTGAACTATCTCATCTCAATAAGATGGATATTCGTCATTCTGGTGAGCGTAAGCGAATCCAGAATCTAGATGCTGGACAAGCCAGCATGACGATATTTCGTCTTGTGGCATTTTCCGCCAGCCTATTCTTTGCTTTTAATCTCATCTTTTGGAATTACGGTACGAAGTTTGAAGTGTTTGCCCTCAACAATTTGCTTGTGATGCTGGTTTTACTCGTGGCGGTAAGGTTGAGGATTGGGTATCAGAAGTCTTTAGATTCTGGAGTCGGTCGCCTCAGGCGACCTCCCCAGAATGACGTCATTCTGGCAAGCGACCGAAGGAAGCGCGTCCAGAATCTCCATTGGCTGTTTTATCTCCTACTCTTGCTCATCGGTCTTGCGGTGAGCCATCATCAGACCGCGGTACTGGTACTTCCGCTTGTCGCATATCTCTGTTTTCCGTTTTTCAAGACAATGTTGCGCAACGAAATAGGCATCGCCAAAGTATTGCTCATTATTTTTTTAGGCATACTGCCATTTTTTTCAATCATGTACCTTGCGAGTCGTAACCCCCCTTTAAACTGGGGAAACCCGACAACCGTTGAAGAAGCCTTAGCAGCCCTTTCTCGCCGTGACGCGGGAGGCTTAACGCCGTTTGTTGGTTTTGAGGAAGTCGCAAAATACACACCTGTTGACCAGATCCTGTTTTACAGCAAGTTTATAATATTTGATTTTACAGTGCTGGGGATTCCGATAGGACTGATAGGACTAATATGGCTATATAGGACGAATAGGAAGATATTCCTGGTAGTATTAGGGAGTTTTTTAATCAGCGGGTTTCTGTTCCTCTCCTATGCGAATTTTCCGCTTACTGAAAGTTTTAATCAGGCGACGGTACGAAGATTTCACATGCTTCCGAATATTTTTATTGGTCTTTTTATTGCGTTTGGACTATTAAATATATATAAATTTATAGAACGATCTAACGTTCACCCCGGTAACGTTCACCTGGGGGGAGCCCATGCGGTCACCCCCCAGGTGGGTAATGAAAATCCCGGGGTGGGAGATGGTGTGGGTAGTACAACTAAGAATATAGCTGTTGCTTTTGGCAAACTTTGCATTGTGTTTCTTTTTGTGATCCCGCTTGCCATTAACTTCTCAAAAGCAAACCACAGGGATTACGCTTTAACGGAAGATTACACAATTCAGAGCTATTCTGATACAGAAGATAACGCGCTTATCCTTGTATCAGGCGATATTCCGCTTATGACAGTAAATTATTTCCGGTACGTTGAGAAAAAAAATAAAGATCACCGGATTGCTTTTAGTCCCGGACAGTTTCATTTGCCGTGGGATATACCCCAACTGGTCAGCCGCAATCCTGATCTTGTCATTCCGTCTCCAAGACCAGGGAAGAGGTTTACAACAGCAACGCAGGTCATTGATGCAAACTGGGGAAAACGGCCGATATATGTCAATCCTGATTTAGTCAGCAAAGATCCTGAGCTTGACCAGAAGTATGTACTCTGGCCAAAAAATCTGCTTTTTTTAGTTAAGAAAAAGGGAGAGGACCTTCGGCTTGAGGAGTTCCGTGATGAAAACGATAAGCTATGGAAAAAAATAGATATTGATCTGATGCAAAAGATCAAGCGCAATCCGCCGCAGCTTGAAGAAAGTATTGTCTTTTATTACACCCGGCATTTCTTCAATGTTGGGTTTGTGTTTGAAGAAGTCAAGCTGTATGATGACGCGATTGTACAGTATAAGCGTGTGCTTCAAATTGATCCATTTTTCAAAGAAGCGCTTGCTGCCTTAGGCCGTGTGTACGGGGAGAAAAAAGACCCGCCGGATTTGCCAACGGGAATTGATTATCTTAAGAAATACCAGACGACCTTGACGAAAGACGAGGGGGAGCTTTGGCAGGCGGCGGAGAACACGATAGAGTACTTTCAACAAAAGGCGGTAGAGGACCTGCAAAGACAATTGAAAGAAGAGGCAACGAAATCTGCAGTTGCAAGCGAGGCAGCAAGATAATTAAAATTTTCAATTTTTAATTTTTCAATTTGAAATCAAATATAAATTTTAAAATTTAAATTTTTAAACATTTAATATTCATTTCATGCATTCGACTTCGCTCAGCATGACCCTGAGTTAAGCGAATGGGTCAAATTTCGAATTTGAAATTGTAAATTTGATAAAAAATTACAGGTATGAAGAGAGTAGTAATGATTGCAATCCCGATTGTTGTAGGCTTTGTATTTACCTTCTTTTTCCTCTGGCAAAACATTACGGTGCCAGCTGTCTATATAACGCCAACGGTCGGGACAAATGATCTTACAGACGCATTGGTTCCTTTGCGGTTTATAAACAAACATTTTCTGCAGAGAGGAGAGCTTCCTTTGTGGTTGTCCCAGTTTAGCAGTGGTTATCCATATTATGCCTGGGTTATGGCCATATTTTATCCGGTCAATCTTATCTCGTATTTATTTCCTCTTATCCAGGGATTGAATTTTGTTCTTTTTGCTGATCTTTTTCTTGTTTTTCTTTTTAGTTATCTCTATCTTCGGAAAATCAGGATTGGTATATACGCAAGTCTTTTTTCTGCAAGCCTTATAAGTTTTGGGGGTTTTTCCGCAAACGAGCTTATACGATCTGACATTCTCGTCACGTTTTATCTTTTTATCGCCCAACTCTGGCTTCTTGAGAATTTTCTCCAAAGGCAAAAGTTTCACGCCTTCCGTCATCCTGGAGTCCCACTTAGTGGGACGATAGGATCTCATCCAGGGGATTCTATCGGTCGTCCCGATATCCATCGGGACTCTCTCCAGAATGACAGAAGTAGTGGGATTGGCTGGGTTCTTGTGATGGGAATACTTTGGGGGTTTTCTGTCTCTGCCGGCCATCCTCAAATTTTGTTTTACAGTCTGCTGTTTTTATTCCCGTACTGGTTATTCTTTTGGTTAAGACAAAACGGATCAATTCTGTTGTTCATTGTACATTTTACATTGTACATTGTTGTTGGTCTTGGGGTCGGGGCGGGCTATATCCTGCCAATGGCCGAGTTCACGCTCAATTCAGATAGGGCTTCGGGACTGAGCGTCGAATCTGTAAGCAGGTACAACTTTCCATTTGAAGCAATAGTCACACTTATCAAGCCGTTTGCGCTATTTGATGACAGGCATACTGTTGATGCCTGGACCAAAAATGCGTGGCCGACTGATGAACGGTACGTTTACATGGGAGTCCTTGGACTGGTATTTGGGGTGATTGGGGCGATTAGGGTAATTGGGGGTATTAGGGAAAGAAGATACGGAGCGCACGGGATGTTTTTTCTGATTACAGCGGTTATTGCTTTGCTCTTTGCGTTTGGCACGCAGCTGACTGTAGGAAATATACTGACAATTCCGCCTTTCTCATTTTTCCGCATACCGTTTAAGATTATATTTTTAATTAACTTTTCGCTTGGGGTTTTAGCCGCGTTTTCATTTGATGATTTTTATGTATGGTTGCGCAAACACTTTATAGATTCAGCACTGGTTGGAAAGCGGTTAATTGTGCGTCAGAGAGCCACACAGATCATGTTCAGAAAGGCATTCGTCGTTGGTATTATCGCAATTTTATTTGTTGTGAGCTTTTTTGATCTTAAGATCAACGCGGATAAACTCCATCCGCCTGTTGCTGCAAAAACATGGTATCAAACACCTGAGGCAGTGAAGTTTTTCAAAGGCAAACTTCATGATCAGGAGCGGGTGACAACGCAGTTTTATTACTATCCAAGTATAAAAATTTTTCTTCTTAAATCTGAACTTTGGGATAATCCTGAGATTTTTGTTAACCTTCGTAATCTCCTGCCAGCGTTTAATAATCTTCTCTATCCGGTTCCGATGAATGTGGGCGCTGCTAATTCTGCTGCAATTAAAGTTAATCGCTATAACAAGCTTGAGCAGGAGATTTTCTTTGGCGGTATCCGGTACGCAG
>CAZDTO010000052.1:0-7026 GCA_964508395.1 uncultured Gammaproteobacteria bacterium
ATGTGGAACCACCTCTTCCCATTCCGAACAGAGAAGTGAAACATTTCAGCGCCTACGATACTCTGGCTGGTGGTCAGAGGGACAATGGGTCATCGCCAGGGATTTTCTCTCCTCAAAAACCTCAAAAATTTTACGTGGCAGGGCGTTTGACGCTCCCGCCTACGATATCCGCCGAGCATTTTTGTGGGCATTGCGATAGCTTGCTTCACGTGATATACTTGCGACATCTTCTTAAGAAAGGTGGAGAAAATGGGTGACGAAAAAAAATTCAGAATTCAGAATTCAGAATTCAGAATCTGGAAGTAAATCTTCACAGAGTTCTACAGCAGGTTCCGCGATGGCAAAACTCCTTGCAAACCAAGCTGCAAGGGTAAATGCCTTTCATAAAGGGAATCAAGTTAAGGGAACGATTACAAAAATTACCCGTTCAGAAATCCTTGTTGATATTCAGGGCAAGACTGAAGCTGTTGTGCTCGAGAAAGATAAAAAACTCCTTGTTGCACTCTTGTCGTTATTGCACGTTGGTGATGTTGTTACCGTAACGATTCTCAATCCTGAGTCTGACATGGGCAATCCCGTCGTCTCTTTGCGAAGATTCCTTGAGGAGCATGCATGGAACAAGCTTGCGCAGACCGTTAAAAATCAAGAAACTATTGAATGTGTGGTAAGTGAAATGACTAAAGGAGGATATGTTCTTAGTATGCCGTATGGCCTATCCGGTTTTCTTCCACACTCTCATGCGCAAACTAGTACGCAGCTGACTGTCGGCAAGAAAATTCCAGTTTCTATTATTGATCTTAACAAGGCAGATAAAAAAATTATTCTTTCTCAAAAGAGATTCTTGACAAAGGAAGAATTCGATACATTGAAAAAACAACTTGGTATTGGTAATACTGTTGATGCAACGGTAACAAATGTCACTTCATTTGGCATATTTGTCTCTTTGCCACAACAACTAGATGGATTTATTCATGTTTCAGAGGTCGCATGGGAAAGTACAACAGATCCAACAGCGCAGTTTTCCATAGGGCAGACAATTTCAGCTAAAATTATCGGTTTTGATACGGAGGCAAAAAGAGTAACTCTTTCGATAAAGCGTTTGACTGCGGATCCCTTTACACAGATAGCAGAGCGTTTTCCAGTAGAAAAACAGATTCAAGGTGTAACAATAAGGCTTATTAAGGGGAACGTATATATTGATCTTGGGGACGGTATTGAAGGTGTTATTCCGAAAGAAAAAGTCCCACCAACCATTGTTTATAAAGTCGATGATAAGATTGTTGCTACGGTGTCTGAAGTTGACATGAGAAAACGCCGCATTGTCCTAACACCGGTATTGAAAGATAAACCGATAGGATACAGATAAATATCTTCCATTTTACATTTTCCATCTGCCATTTATTTACACTTTTTTTAATATTTAAATTTTCCAATTTTTAAATCAATGGAAAATGATAAATGATAAATGGAAAATTTATTTTTATTGCTTCATTAATCTGCTTTGAGAGTATATAATCTATCTGCTTTATGGCAAAAAAACCTCAGGTCTCTTTCGTCTGTCAAGAATGCGGATATGATACTCCCTCATGGCTTGGGAAGTGTCCTGAGTGTGGTGCTTGGAACAGCCTGAAGGAAATTCAAAATTCAAAATTCAAAATTCAAAATTTACGGGGAGAAACACAAGGTGTTCGAGCAATTCCAAAGAAGCTTTCTGAGATTATATTCTCAGAAAAGACGAGAGTTGCAACCGGATTTTCGGAACTGGATACAGTACTTGGTGGCGGTATTGTTAAGGGCTCAGTAACATTGCTTGCGGGAGATCCTGGCGTTGGAAAATCGACTTTGCTTCTACAGCTTGCAATTTCTCTAACTCGGGGTCCTGTCAGAAGCTCTTTTCCCGTCAGTGCTCGTTCTAGTGAAGCAAGCTTCAACGAACTGCGCGCTGTCGGGAGCCCTCCCGCTTCTGCCACCCCTCGCAAAGTTCTCTATATATCCGGTGAAGAATCAGTCGAGCAGATTAAGATACGGGCTGACCGGCTTATGACAAATGGTTTATGGCAAGTGGATAAAAAGAAAACTAAAAATCCTACCGAAAATTTGTTTCTTCTTTCAATAACGGATCCTGATGAGGCAATTGAGCACATTCAAAACATTAAGCCTGATTTTGTTGTCGTTGACTCGATACAGACAATGCAATCTGAAAATGTCGCAGGGCTTTCCGGTTCTATCGGACAGGTTCGCTACAGTGCTCTTCATTTTATACGTGTTGCTAAGCAAAGCAATATTCCAGTCATCTTAGTGGGACATGTTACAAAGGAAGGGATGGTAGCAGGGCCAATGGTGCTCTCGCATATGGTTGACGTCGTACTTTTTCTTGAAGGGGAAAAATTTGCACCAACGCGTATACTTCGCAGCCTTAAGAATAGATTCGGTCCTGTTGATGAGGTCGGGATATTTCAGATGGATGAAGGCGGAATGCGGGAAGTGCAAAATCCGCAGACACTCTTTCTTACGAAAGAAAGAGCAGCAGCATCGGGCAGCGCATTAGTTGTCACTATGGAAGGTACGCGGCCATTCTTAGTTGAGATTCAAGCGTTGGTAGCTTATTCAAAACTTCCATTTCCAAGGCGTGTTATTTCAGGTCTTGATCAAAGAAAAGTAGAGTTGTTATTAGCAGTTCTTCAAAAGCATTGCCAGTTGCCGGTTGATACAATGGATGTGTATGTCAATGTTGTGGGTGGGATGAAACTTGTTGATCCTGGCGCTGATCTTGGTATTTGCCTTGCGGTATTTTCAAGCCTGAAGAATTTACCCATTGTTAATACCGTAGGCATTGCGGAGGTTGGATTGCTTGGCGAGCTTCGTCCCTTGAGTTCGCTTGATAAACGAGTTAGAGAAGCACAAAAGCTAGGGTTCAAAAAAATAGTAAGCAGCAAAACGCATAGTACGCTTAGGCAGGCTCTTTCGTTCCTGGGGAAAAGGAGTGCGCTATGAAAGAAACGGGCCAGCCGGTATTCTCTCCCAACCTTATACGTCAACTTGCAGACGAGGTGACAAAAAGTCTAATGCAATCCGTCCCGATGATCAACCGCCCTAGGAAGAAAAAAGTCGGCAAGCAAAAGAAGCTTGAATATCCATTATTCCTTGATACATCAGCAATTATTGACCGGAGAATTTTTGACGTTATTGACACTGGGCTTTTAAATGGTACCGTCGTTGTTCCGCAAAGCATCCTTGAGGAGCTAAAATATATTGCTGATGCTCAGGATGCAGTGAAAAGAGAGAGAGGCAGAAGAGGTCTTGAATACCTTGAGAGGCTTAGAAAAAGCAAAAAAATGAAATTTGTCATTCTTGAAGATGAAGAAGAGGGCAGGAAAAAAAAGGTAGATGAAAAACTAATCGCAATTACCAAGCGCTATAAAGGAAAGCTTATCACGTGCGATTATAATCTTGAGAAGGAGGCCTCAATACAGAATGTAAAAGTAATCAATGTCAACTCTCTTGCAAACGACCTTAAGGTTTCAGCAGTGCCGGGCGAAGCAGTACATATGAAAGTACTGCATCAGGGAAAGGACTCAACGCAGGGAGTGGGATATCTTGATGACGGGACAATGGTTGTAGTGGAGCAGGGAAGTGAGTTTGTAGGCTTGACAGTTGACGTAGTGATCTCACGCGTCATCCAGACAGCTACCGGACGCATCCTCTTTGCCAAGAAGATCTAGTGCCATTTGTGTTTTGATACAGTCAATGCTACAGTAAAAGGGTGATTAAGAAAGCAATTCTTGCTACTGCCAAATTGAGGCTGCTTAAAATCTTCTACCTTCTGTTTGTTTTTTTAATTGGCACTTTTGCGTTTTTTGTATATCTGAAAAGCCAAGAAGCATCCGAAGCATTAGCGATTTCCCAAGCTAAAAGCAAACAAAGTATTATTGTCCGTTCTGCGTCAAGTGCAATTGAAACATTTCTAAAGCAAATCCAGTATGAGACAACCACTCTTGGAAAAGAGAGTATGTCGATACAGGATCCAATAGAACTTCAGAAAACATATCAACAATTCATCGATAGTTTTGAGAATACGCCTGTTATTGGCATATTCCGTTTGGATAAAAACGGCAAATTAATTCTGATTGTCAATGTGGATCGTAATAAGGCAGGCGAGGGGGAGGATTTTTCTGATCGGCCATACTTTATCGCTGCGCAAGATGTTGATAATAGGAATCATGTATTTATTACTGATCCCTTTATCTCACGTGCAGGCGCATCAAAGGGCAAGTACATTCTTGTCTCCTCCTATCCACTTTACAATAAGAACGATTTTGATGGACTCTTCGGAATAGTTATCCTGCTTGATAAACTCCAGGAGACATATGTATCACCGCTTCGAACTGAAAAATTTGCACGCACATTTATTCTGGATTCTCAAGGAGATGTCATCGCTTCAGAAGACACGCAGCTTGTTGGCACAAACATATTTAACTATGGTCAATTGAAGCAATGGGATGGTTACGAGGGGTTTATCCAGGAGGTACATCGAATTCTTGATGGTTCTGTCACCGAGGGTAGTAGTAGTAGTAGTAGTAGTAGGTTAACTTTTCAATATCTGGAAGACAATGAGCCATATGAGCGGGTATTTACCTTCAGAAAAATACGAGCCGGAGATACACAATGGACACTTTTTGTGGAAACCAAAAAGGCGGTCGCGTTTCTTATTACTAACAAATTAGAGTATGGGCTTTTATTTTGGTTAATAACAACTATTATTGTCATTTTCGTCTCAGGCATCTTTATTGTCTTTATCACGCACGCTGCGTATCGGGAGGGCTATTTACGCTGTCATGCGGATATTAGAGAGAAAGAGAAGAAGGATTAGCTCTGTGCTGCCAGCGCTTCCTTTGTTCCTGCAAGTCTTCATTGATTGTAATATGTGATACCTTATCAAAAATAAGGATAAGGAAGATAATCCCCATCTGCGTTGCCGGTATGCCGAAGTAGTATGACCAGAATTCAATATGCAAAGCAAGAGTCGTAATTCCCCCAAGAAACAACGCCAGTGAGACGCTGGTGGCTATGATCAGATTAAATTTATACATAGATAAAAACAGTATATACTAAGTAAAATTAAAAGAGAATTAAAAAGAGGAAAGATTATTGTTGATGTGCGTATTTCTTCACGTGGGTATCTTTGATATCTATCCTCCTTCGCCACGCTTAGCAGGGATTCGGCGGGATGTTCGGCCCAACGGGCGTTTTGTTATGGCACCACGTGTTTATCCGTGGTGCTCCATGCATATATAGATAGTATGCCGTTGTAGTAAAGAGAGATGGTAGTATTTTATACACATTGTTATATAAAATATTCTTAATACTCATTTAGATATAATTAAGGATTTAAATATCTAGTCTATTATTTCGTCAATCCTCAAGCAGTCTGAGAAATTTCAATAACTCTCCATGTCCGGCCGGGCCGGATTCGTAATGACATCTTCCGAAATAACTGACCTTGCGTAATTTCCACAAGGCTTAGATGATAGAGAATAAAGTATATTGTTATTATTAATCCTGTAGCAAGGGAAAAAATATACTATCAATCGTAAACGCTTTTTTAATTATTTTAATAAGATTTTTCTCCAGGCCATTTTATATTTCGTGTTTATCACCAAGTATTGTATAAAACATTAAAAAATACGAAATTCAATATTTTAAAAGCTAAATATTTAATTTAGATTGTTATTGTAGGAAAAAATTAATAACAACGTTAGTAATCCTGTAAAAGTCTTGACAGCTAATTATTGATATTGTTAACATGGAAGTATATGCACCTGCCCCGGGGAAAAAAATTAAAACTGGTTAAGAGACTAGGAAAAGGAGTTTCAGCTTCTCAGATCTGCAGGCAAGCTGGTATCTGTCGGGCAAGTCTTTATCGCTGGAAAAATCACTACGAGAATTCTCCCTCTGTCAATAAACTAAGTGTATTGTCTTCTCAATACGTCCGGGGACAAAAACACTGGAAGAAACTTTCAGTGAAAAAAGAACAGCAAATTCGTAAAATTGCGCTGAGAAATCCAGCTTTATCAGTTGCAAAGATTGCTGTGCTTGCCGGGGTAAGTTTGTCCGGGGCATGGTCGGTTCTCAAAAATAAGGATTTACACAAAAGAGAAGGAAGAGAGCGCTACCAGAGACGATACGGAGAACGTCTTATTGTCCCTTTGACCCCAGATCAGCGAGTAGAAATGTTTCGGCGATTTGATGCTGGAGAATCAGTAAGAGATCTTTGTAAACAGTTTGATATATCCCGTACCACTTTTTATAAGTGGATCAATCTATATCGTAAAGGTAAAAACACAGACAAATCACTTATCGATCGCAGGCCAGCTGGCAAGATTCACTATAAATATGTTCCTGGAGCAGAGCAGCTAGTTTTGGCGCTTGTTGCCCACGATCCAGGTCTTTCCCCAATACAGATTAGTAAGATTTTGAAAGAATATGCACAGCAACATCTTGTTTCACAGTTTGGTGTTTATACTATCTTAAAGCGGTACGGCTTAAACACCTATCAACAAAGGTTCGAATATGCAAATAGGACTATCGCATCAGAACTAATTCCAGTTGTCACTCAGCAATGGAAACTGCCAGCTATATTACGCAATATCTTTACCTCTTTTATTCCGCCACCTTCACGCTCATATCTTATCTCGCGTTTCTTGTTTTTAGTCGTGCTTTTCTCCATATCTTTTTTCTTCGCGTTTTTAAGTATTGCCTCTGTCCAGCGTACCTTACAAACATTACCACTTGCAAATATCGTCGGTTTGTCTTTTGCCCTTATGTCTCTTCTTTTCGGCACTATCTTCTTCCTCTACAGTCTTAAGTACTACTTAACCATAGGAATAGTATTGTCATTCTCAAGAAAGTCCCACTTAACTTCTGACGGAGTTTCGCAGCATAAGTCCTTCCTTGAAAAATGGTTTGGGATTAGTTTTGAGATAACAAGACAGGGGGAAGGGGAAAGCGTTGGGCAGGGTGAAGCGG
>CAZDTO010000053.1:0-5169 GCA_964508395.1 uncultured Gammaproteobacteria bacterium
GAATTACAAATTTAGCATTGTTAGCACTAAAGAAATTATTGGAGATTTGTTTTATAATGCTTTTAACATTATTAAATGGCTACTACTGATACGGGACAGGAGCAAAAAACGCAATATCCAGAAAATCCTTATCTGAAAAGTAAGGATAAAGAGGATGTCCACGCAACAATTTTTGCCACACTTGCTGATCTTACGAATCCGCAGTCGATTATTCCTCTTATTCGTAATCCAAACGAAGCAGCGCGTTCTATGATGCGGGAAAATGAAATATCTGGTCGTCGCACAATATTACAATTAGAAGACAATAGACTTAAAAGGGAACTTACGCTGGAAGAAAAGCTCAAGCGAGAAGAAGAACTTGCAAGATATAGAGTAAGGCTGGTAGCAAGAGATAAAGAAGGTTTGGATCACTATATAAGAAGAGAGCTAGAGGAGTTGCTTAAGACGAGTACGATGATTGAGATTAGAGATGCTGCTCAGAAATTATATCAACAATTTACCGAAAGCAATGTAGCTTTGCACAGCACGGCAGAAGCACATATGTTGCGTCGGGCAACGGCATTATGGGAGAAAATGCATCAGTTTTCACAGGATTTTCTTGAATATAAGTCAGGTTTTATTCGTATACGTTCTCTAAAGCAAAGCCCGGAAGCAATAATAACTCACATCAGGGAAAAAGCTGCAAAGGCAATTGCAATGCAGTCAGAAGAGCAAGGGGGTAAAACCAGGCAAAGGTTTGGAATACATACATATCTACCTATAGAAAGTCCAAGTCTGTACAAATGGGATTCAGAGGAGATTGGTCTTACCCTAGATAAGGAAGGAAAAATTTTATTTATGCGAATTAATGAACTTTTTTCTCATACACAATATTGTCAAACGCCTGAAGATTTGCATAAGGCATATAAAAACGGTCAAAAATTAACTCCGTCGCAACTTTTGTTATTGAAGGATCATGGATATGAATTAGCGGGGGCAGAGGTTTTTGATGATCATACACTCGGAGTGATTCGTCCTGTATTGGAGAAAGCTGAAAGAGCCGCTACTGTACCTATGGCGATGTTTGCATTTAGCTTGCCATCGGATCTGACTGCAAAGATCAAAGGAAAGTCTCAGGGAGATTCATATGCAACAAATTTAGTTCAAGTAGGACCCTTTCAAATTAATACTAGGCTACACGACTATGGAGAGATGCAATATGCAATTAACCTTGATACGAGTAATTTAACTAAAGATGAAGGATATCGATTAGTTAAACAGTATGTGTCTTCTGTTCAGGCCTTTCCGCGAACTCCTCTCGTAAAATAATTTGCGGTTAAAACCATCCCTTTTTTCCCGACCCTTCGGCTTCGAGTTCTTCAAGGAGTTCTTTTTGCCTTCGGGTGAGGTGTTTGGGGATGACGATTTTAATCCGGACGTAGTGGTCTCCATGGCCTTCCCGACGAATGTATGGCACTCCTTTCCCGCGTAATCTAAAGACAGTGCCCGGTTGAGTACCCGGCGGGATGCGAAGTGTAACAGGTCCATTGACAGTTTCTATCTGAGTTTCATCTCCAAGCGATGCTTTTGCAAATGAAATTTCTTCTTCGGATACAATATCTGCTCCTTCCCGTTGAAAGCGGGGATCCGCTGTCACATTGATTACCACATCATAGTCTCCAAATCTGATGCGTGAGCCGTTGTCAACACCGGCCGGGATCTTGATCCGCTGTGATTTACCGTCGATGTGTACGTTCTTTTCTGATCCGTGCACCGCGTCGTCAAACGTTATCGTGAGAGAATAAGCAGAGCGTCTTTGTCGATTTCCAAATGGAGACGCACCGCCGAAGAATTGTTCAAAAATCTCAAACGGATCGGAGAATCCACCAAAATCAAATTCTTGCCCACCACCACCGCTAGTTGTATAGCTATAACTAAACGGTCCGTATTGACCTGTTCGTTGTCCACCAAATCCACCGAAGGGTCCCTGTCCGGCGAAGCCGGATCCAGCTCCGCTGGACTCAAATGCAGCAGAGCCAAATTGATCATACGTTTGTCGTTTTTGTTGGTCAGAGAGGACTTCGTATGCTTTGGTTACCTCCTTGAATTTTACTTCAGCCTCTTTGCTTTTATTACGGTCTGGATGATATTGAAGGGCAAGTTTTCGATACGCCCGTTTAATCTCATCAGCTGATGCAGTTTTTGAAACACCTAGTAGATTGTAGTAATCGTTTTGTGCGGCCATACAGTAAATCTATTATAGCAAAACAGCAAGGAGAGTGCTTATCGTAAAAGCTTACCGGCAATATTGACGAAATGTTTCTTGACATACATTGCTGCAGTGAATTTTGTAAGCGGATCACGGATGTAAATAGCAATTTCTCCATTTTTCAGTGCGTCAATTGGATCAAGGTTTGATGGCCGTATGATTAGGACATCGCCAATATCTTCTTTTGCGTGCGCGTCGCTGCCGGCAAATAGTTTTAATCCTAACTCTTCACCTCTCTGTATGAAAAAATTTTTCGCCTCCTGATTGATATCAGACTGCGGTATAGAGGCGATATGGGGAGCTATAGCCTGTGCCAGCCAACCGATTACGGGAAGCTGTGTTGCTTTTTGTACAGCTTGAAATCCTTTCTGCGCCCCGGCATTGTAGATCTCTATGAGATCATATCTACCTTCAGGATTTTCTTTGTTCGTATTGTGTTTTTCAACATCTGCAAGCGATACAGAGTACGTTCCGAATCCAGGATGCGGGGCAACTGTTATCCATTCTAATTCGTGAGCCCAAGTAAGAACATTTTCTTCTGAGAGTTGTGAAGGCAAGATCCTATCGCTCCCAATAAAGATTATATGTATATGTTTACCTTTTTTATCAATAACAGTATGTTCATATGCGGGGACGACAATTCCCTCGTAGTCTTTGTAGCCATTGTTCTCTTTTTCCCGCAGCATCCGTTCAAATCCCTCGAGGGTATTATGATCTGTTGGCATGATATCCCAGCCCTCTTCCACTGCATGCGCGAATTGTGCTTCAGGAGATACCGTCCCGTCAGATTTTCTAACGCGGGAGTGAGTATGGGCGGCAAGTTTGCGATAGGGGGCTTGTATATTTTTTCCAGCTATAAATTGGTAACCCTCAATTTGTAGTAAGTCTTCTTTTTCTTGATATGGCATATTTGCCATTGCCAGAAGACTACATAAGCAGCAGTGGTACGATAGCCTCTGTTTTATTCAACTACCTCGCCTTCGACCGGTTCGTCTTTGCCTTTTTTTCCGCTTTTTGCCTCACCGTTTCCTGCGTCAGCCGCGTTTGACGCGGTCGTTTGTTTGCCGCCATCTGTCGGTTCTTGCGCCCCAGCGGCTCCGGCTGAGCCGGATTGGTCTTGCGGGCCTGGCTGTTGATACATTGCCTGGCCGACTTTTTGCAGACTGTCAGAAAGATCTTTTGATTTTGTTTCAACCTCTTCTTTTGTTCCTGTATCGATAATCGATTTCAGCGCAGCAATTTTTTCTTCAACTTCCTTTTTCAGATCCGCATTTACCTTATCCCCGGCATCTTTAAGTGATTTCTCAGCGGTGAAGATGAGTGAATCCGCTTGGTTTTTCGTTTCAATTTTTTCTTTCTTTTCCTGGTCTTCTTTGGCATGCAGCTGCGCCTCCCGTGTCATCTTGTCAACTTCATCTTTGGAAAGACCTGTTGACCCTGTGATCTTAATGCTTTGCTCTTTGCCGGACGCTTTATCCTTTGCCTTGACAGTCAGAATGCCATTTGCATCAATATCAAAGGTCACCTCAATTTGAGGCATGCCGCGGGGAGCAGGCGGGATACCATCAAGAATAAAGCGGCCGAGTGATTTATTATCCGCTGCCATTGGCCGTTCACCCTGCAGGACATTTATCTCAACCTGAGTCTGGTTATCAGCTGCGGTTGAGAAAACCTGTGATTTGCTTGTTGGAATTGTCGTGTTGCGCTCTATAAGAGGTGTAGCTACACCGCCGAGCGTTTCAATGCTAAGCGTTAGTGGTGTCACATCAAGGAGAAGTACGTCTTTGACCTCTCCTCCTAGAACACCTCCCTGTATCGCAGCTCCGATTGCAACAACCTCATCGGGATTTACAGATTTGTTTGGTTCTTTACCGAAGAATTTTGTTACAGCCTCGACAATTTTGGGCATCCTGGTCATACCACCGACCATAACAATTTCATCAATATCAGATATTTTCAGCTTAGCGTCTGAAAGAGCCTGTTCTACAGGCTTTAACGTTTTTTGTATAAGCTCATCGACAATCTGCTCAAGCTTCGGCCGGGTAAGAGTCATTGTAAGATGAAGCGGTCCGTCTTTCCCCTGTGTAATGAATGGTTGGTTAATTTGCGCTTCCTGTGAGGTTGAGAGCTCAATTTTTGCTTTTTCAGCAGATTCCCTAAGTCGCTGCAGGGCTTGTGAATCCTTGCGAAGGTCAATGTTGTGTTCCGTCTTAAATTCATCGGCAATATAATCAATAATTTTTTGGTCAAAATTGTCTCCCCCAAGATGTGTGTCTCCGTTGGTGGATTTTACTTCGTATACGCCTTCTCCGAGTTCAAGAATTGAAATATCAAACGTTCCGCCCCCAAGGTCATATACTGCAATTGTATGGGCGTTTTTCTTATCCAGTCCATAGGCTAAGGCTGCGGCAGTTGGCTCGTTTATTATTCGTTTGACATCAAGTCCTGCTATCTCGCCTGCTTGTTTTGTTGCCTGTCTCTGGCTGTCGTCAAAATATGCGGGGACGGTGATGACAGCCTCAGTCACTTTTTGTCCTAGATAACTTTCAGCATCGGATTTTATTTTTTGAAGAATCTGAGCTGAGATTTCCTGGGGCGTAAATGTTTTCCCCTCAACTTCAACAACTGCCATGTTGTCGCGGCCGGCCTTTACTATGTATGGGAGCCATTTAAGATCAAACTGTACGGATGTGTCTGAAAATTTACGACCAACCAATCGCTTGATTGAGTAGATTGTCCGTTTTGGCTTTAAGACCATTTGTCTTTTTGCCACATCGCCGACAACATGAGAGATTGGATCAACAACGGAAGGAATGACATTTCGTCCTTCAGCCGAATGTATAACCTTAGGACTTCCGCCTTCCATTACCGCGACGCATGAATTTGTTGTGCCTAAATCAATACCGATTATTTTTCCCATA
>CAZDTO010000053.1:5269-6888 GCA_964508395.1 uncultured Gammaproteobacteria bacterium
GCTGGTCTTATTATTTTATCAAATAGCATATATCCTGAGTATATTTCGTTGACAACCTTGCCTTCTTCTCCTTCGACTGTTTCAACACATTCCATAAAGTGAGGGTCAAATGTTTCTCCGACTGTTTTTATTTTTTCAATACCTTCCTGTCTTAGTGCATCTTGAAACTGCGCAATGCTTAATCGCAATCCCTCATCTTGTATATGTTTTCCCGCCAACATTAGTGTATCCAGTGCCGGCAAGAGATGCAAGAGGAGGTCTTTATTGCCCATTTTTATAATCTCCTCTCGTTCCCCCTGAGTGCGTTTTACTAAATTCTGATAATCCGCCAGCAATCGTTTTACTTGCGCTTCAAGCTCTTCATTCCTTTTTTTTAGCTCTTCCAACTTCTCTTTCTCGATAAACTGTTTTTCTTTTGTCTGCTGTGCGTTTCCTGTATTATTTTTTCCCATCGTCAATTTTTAAATTTTAACTTTGAACTTTTAACTGTTGTTACCATCCGCTTGCAATAGATTCTATTAAGTCACCAAAGTAACGTACAGTTGGAATGACTGATTGATACCTAAGTCTTACCGGTCCGAGAACACCTATTTCACCGGCAACATTTAATGGGGTTTTATATCGAGTGAACACAAAACTATATGGCCCATTGAGTCTTGCTCCCAATTCATCCCCCATCAGTACATGAATGTCTTCCTCGTCGGTTATGTGTTCACAAATACCCCGGAAATAGTCGTATTCATCAATCATTGCAAGTAATTTCCTTGCTATGTCAATTTCATAAAACTCCGGCATATCAAGAATATTTGCATATCCTGCGCAATAGATTACTCCGTCACTGGTTGTTGCTATGGCCAAGGCGTGGGTTTTATCCGCTAAGGATTTAACAATTTCTTTGAGAAAACGGTGTGTTTGTTGTCTATAGTCCCATACGCGTTCTTTTAGCGCCACTTCTTCAACGACTGAGAGCTGTTTTTCTTTCATCAGCTCTTTGACGTAAAGCTTCATGCCTTTTGGCGTTGGTATGCGGCCTGCTGATGAATGGGGCTTTCTGATATATCCCATATCAGAGAGCTTTACCATCTCATTTCGTATGGTAGCCGGGGATGCGCTAAGGTTATGTTTTTTTTCAATAGTTTCAGAACCA
Source organism: uncultured Gammaproteobacteria bacterium (assembly GCA_964508395.1). Taxonomy (GTDB): domain Bacteria; phylum Patescibacteriota; class Microgenomatia; order Levybacterales; family UBA12049; genus CAZDTO01. Next base: position 6,417 of record CAZDTO010000053.1, read on the forward strand.
ACAGGCTCTGCAGTGTCCATGTATTCTTCAATAACACTTTTGAGAATCTCAATCTGCCGCTGCGTCAAATTATGCATATTAAAAACTTAAAGCTAAAAAGTCAAAGCGCAAATCTAAATTGAATAAATCCAGAAACTTTGCGATTTGAGTTTGGCAGTATAGTAACATGACTGCTAGATCTTGTCAAGACCTGTTTGAGTAATGATAAACTAGATATATGCGCAGGAAAAAGAGATCGCTGAAATTTCTCGGACTCTCGTTTATCTCTCTTATTTTTTTGCTCTATATAATAGTATATTATCCTCCGGATTTCCAATATCCAATATCAAATATCCAATTTTCAATTTTGATTCCCTTTTTCATTCTCCTTTTCATTTTTATCTATAGCCTTGTGCGGTTTATTTTCAAAACCAACATCCATGCAATTCTTACTGGATTTTTTGTTATTACATATCTTATCCTGCGTATGAAT
>CAZDTO010000054.1:0-6671 GCA_964508395.1 uncultured Gammaproteobacteria bacterium
CCGACCTTATAGTCGACTCCATAACAGTCAGCGGTGACAGGAAAGCTACAGTTGTCATTAAAAATATCGGTGATTCACCTGCATCATTTGACTCAGGCTATTATGCAGGCATTGCCTGGAAAGATGCCAACAACAGCTGGCCTTCTGCCAATGGATCACCTGGCACTGATGCCAGCCCTGGACAGGGAGTGACCATTGTTATTCTCCCAGGACAGACAAGGACTGCACTTGCCAATATTCCAATTCCGGCTCAAGCAGCCAAGATTGTTGCCACAGCTGATAAAAGCAACAAAATCGTTGAGGCAGATGAGAGCAACAATACCAAAGAGTATGTACTGCCAGCACTAGCAGACAAACCCGACTTAATAGTAGAAAGTGCAACAACAGATTCTATTAAAACAGGAACGTTTCTTAACATCATTGTCAAAAATATCGGAACTGCACCGGTTGACGGCGATAACATTGGGTGGTTAGCATACTATCAGGATGCTCAAGGGAAAACACTAAAATACACCGGAGATACGACTGGATTTGGAGGCAGGCTTACCGGCACTGTTGCTGCAGGAGGGAGCCAGGAATCATCAACGCAGCTTCCTGCGGCACCGGCAGGCGCCAAAACAATCCTTATATACGTTGATGACCCGGGTTTTGCTGAGGGCACAGCCGGTGTGATTGCTGAAAAGGATGAGACGAATAATACCAAACAGATTCCTGTCCCGGCACTTCCCCTTCCTGATCTTACATTTGATACTACAACGATTGACACATTGCCAACAGGAACGTTCTTAACAGTTATTATTAAAAATCTCGGCACAGTTCCACTTACCCTTGATGGCAAAGCAAACTGGATGGCCCATTTTAGAGATAAAGACGGAAAGCCTTTTCCGGATTGGTTTGGTTACACGCTTGATACCGGAGAGACTTTGACGCAAGATCAAACAAAGGAGACAGCTATTCTACTGCCGCAAGTGCCAGCCGGCGCAGCCGGTGTATTTATAAAAGTAGATAGCGAAGATAGCGTTTCAGAATCAAATGAAGACAACAATGAAACGTTTGTATCAGTAACAGGCGCAAAACCGGATCTTATCATAGACTCAATTTTGTTCAATGCCAATGGATCGCCTACATTTTTAGTAAGAAATATTGGTGTAAACGCTGCAGATTTGGGATCAAGCAATGAAAACTATGTTCTGATTGATTTTGAATGGAGGGATCAAGCTGGAGCACGTATCGGCAGTGGTGGATTTAACATTGGCCTTGGTAGAGAAGGCCAACCTATTCCACCAAATGAATCGTATCCGTTCCCATTTGCAGATCTGCCATTAGAGGGTACGATTTCTATTTGGGCAAAAGTTGATTCAACAAGCGTCCTTGCTGAATCAAACGAAGGGAATAATGAGTTTACAACCGCGGTTGTCACAAAAGACACCAAGCCAGAGGGTTTGGTAAAGTTTGATGAGTCACTGGCTATTAAGGACATAACAGCTGATGTTGCATCATCAGGCGGATCGCTTAAGGGCCCGCTGCCTGATGAGTTTACCTATGTCTTCAAAGACGTTGGCCGCGGGATACAATCAGTCTTCACCTTTGATCCCAAGAAAAAGCTTGATCTTTATAACAAATTCGCTGATGAAAAGATACTTGAGGCAAATGCCCTTGCCGACAAGGGAAAATTTGATAAAGCCGTAGACCACCTAAAAAGTTACGAAGGCGATATTGCCAAGGCTGATTCTCTGGTCAATAAACTTGCAAAGGACAAACCTGCGATCGTTGATGAGATTGCGACAATTGCGCTTGAGGATCAACTTCGTCACCAGGTTGTAATCGGCAAAATTGAGAAAAATGCGCCGGCAGGTAAACTTGACGAAGTAAAGGAAGTAAGAGATAAGACTTTTGACCATCTTGGCAGTACGATCGAGGCAATTTCTGATGATAAGAAAGCAGAAACTGTATTGTCAGATACACTTATCAATAACGGAAGCCAGTTTCAGGCAGTGCAAAATCTTGAAACCCTCAAAGGAATTGAAGGACATATTTCTGAAAGCACATCGCCAGTTATTTCAAATCTTCAAGAACAGGTTTCAGAACAGTTCAATCAGGACATAAGCGTCATGGATGATGACAGCCAGAAGCTTTTAGTTGGCTATACGCAGAATGCCGGCGGCGATGAGGTGCGATATCTTAAAGTTTTTGACGATCTAAAATTTGAAAACTTAAGTGAGAAGATTGAAGATGATGTGTTCATCGCAAAAGCGACAATGGTTAATACAGTTGAAACCCATGCAAAAGAAGCGCTGAAGAAAGACGAAGATGCTGCTGTTGCGGTATTTTCAGAACTCAAAGACGGTGATGTACAAGATCTTCGGGTGCTAAATGAACTTGAGCAAAGTGTTGACCAGTCTCTTTCAAAACCGCTCGTTGAAGTAAAACAGGAAGCGATCAAAGAATTTTCAGAGGATGTTGCCAAGCTTAATGGGCAGCAAAAAGAAGCATTTGTTCAAGTCACAACAGATTCATATGCTGATATCCAACAGGTTTCTCTCTACCAATCGCTTCAGGAGTCTCTGCCGCAGGAAACAAAGGAAATTGCTGTTGAGCTTGAGGATGCATTAGTAGAACATGTGAAAGATACTATTAAGGAAACAAAGGGAGATAGACAGGCTTATGATGAGTTTATCAATTCCTTCATGGGCGATGATCCTTCTTACGTTTCCGTCATGAAGGATTTTGGTGAGGAGTTGGGAGATGAATATGCAAATCTTCTTCTTGAAGAACAGATAAATCAGCTGAAAGAGCAATTTAGTTATTTTGAAGAGTATCCGGAATACGAATCTTACTATGATGATTATTACAACGATTATCAGGAGGGTTTCTATGAAGATGATGCAGTACAGTCAACGATAGAGGATTACGATCCGTCATTTTATGATTATGCTGAAGAATTTACTCAGGAAGGGCCAGTCACAGAGGAGGAATCTTTTGAGGAGGAAACAATACCCGATGAGGAGGAGCCAGAAGCCTTAACGCCTGACACGCCGGAAGAGGAGAGTTGTCCGTACGACTATGAGCTTGTGTGCGGAACAGATGGCAATACGTATTTAAACGCATGCGCAGCGGGGAAGAAAGATGTAGAAGTTGCATATGAAGGACCGTGTGAAGAATAAACTACTGATTAGTAGTTGGTATCTTGGTTTTGGTCTGAAGCGCTAAACTCCTGCTGTATGCGCTCAATTTCCTGTGCGGATGGAACATCTGAACTATAACCAAGCTGGTAATAGTAATCGTAGATACTTTTTCCTGCAGGCACATCTTTGGTTGGTGATGGAGCGACTATATCGATACCATCATATGAATATTCATTTTTAACTCCAAATTCACCAACAGTTGATTCCTCTTTTCTCAAAAGATATTTATTATCATCAAACCAGAAGGTTCTAAGCGTATACATTTCCTGATTTGCGTTATCAGTCTGTTCGTACTTAAAGCAGGTCGTAGATCCGGGAAATTGTGCTCCGCAAGGCTCTTTTGTGATAAATTTAAAATTCAGACTTGGTTGCGCATACTCCTCTTTAAAATCAACCGGCTCTTCCGGCTTTTCTTCAGCCGGAATTTCTTCTGGCACGATTGTTTGTTTCCACCACGCGTTATCAGAATAGTCTTTTACATATATAGTATTTCCTATTTCGACTCTGTGTTTTGTTTCTTTGCCAGAAGGATCATACTCAATATTTCTAATATTAAAATTCTCTCCTTTGATTTCTGTTTCTGTCAGAAAATTAAGATCAGCCCCGGTTGAGTAACTTTTGGTTCTATATTTTGTCTGATTTGCCTGGGCGACGAAGTGTTTTCGTATTGTTGCGTCCTGAATAAATGCGAAGTCTTTTTCTGTTGCGCGAAGTGTCGGCGAAATTCCAGGAATTGGCAATGAGCCTTGTTGCATTACAATATATGAGCCAATTCCAATTACAGCAATAACTGCCAGAAGAATAAGCAGTGGTTTTTTCTTCACACTATTAGCATGGACTAGATTTTATTATTTGTCAATTGCAATTTTATTTGGGATGTGAGTAAATAAATGTGGCGATACAAAACCCGCCTTCGCCAAGGCTACGGCGGGCAATGGAGGTGATAGAGATGGAGGAGAAAAAGACGGAGAATACAACGGGAGACGCGCAGAAGAATAAGGTGGTCGGAATACTGGCTTACTTTCTTTTCTTTTTGCCGTTTATAATGGCGCCTGATTCAAAGTTTGGAAAGTTTCACGCAAATCAGTCGCTTGTACTACTTATAATCTGGGTGGCTTCATGGTTTGCGGGTATTGTCGTGCCGGTTTTGGGAGGTTTTATCTCAATGCTTGTCGGTTTGGCGGTTTTAATCTTATGGATCATGGGCGTTATTAATGCAGCCAAAGGAGAGATGAAGCCATTGCCGGTTATAGGCACGTTTACGATTATAAAATAATTTCTATCCGAAGGTAAAGGCGAAGAGTTGTACATCGCTATCCTCAAACTCCAATCTTAAAATGTGTTGGCCGGGGGAGGGGAGATTGATTAGTTTATATAACCGGTCAGAACCAACTGTAGCTGTTCCATTCTTATTATCCTCGCCGAAATATTGCAGCTTATCATCAACGTAAACTTTTACCTTTGCAGGAGATGCCGAGGTTCTCATGACAAGAAACACCTCTTTTGATTCGAAGTTAAGAAATAGTTTCGCGCCTTTTTGTGGATTTGCATATTCTTCCATTACGATCCAATTTCCCTCAAACGCAACGCCGTTATCAGGCAATGTCTTTGGAGAGCTATAGAGAGATAGTTTATTTGGAGAAATTATTTCAGGCGAAGCAAAATTTTCAATCCGTCCATATCCTAAGTATGTTTCCGGAGTTTTGGAATAAACCTGATAGCTTGGATTGTTGATCGGTATTGCTATATCGGTTCCCATTTCAGCAAGAAGCTCTTGGATCACTTTTTCAGTGTCGTCATATTTCCCTTCGCCAAAATGGCTGTAGCGGATATAGCCGTCTTTATCAATGAGATACTTTGCCGGCCAGTAATGGTTGTCGTAAGCCATCCAGGTATCAAAGTTGTTATCCTGAACAATTGGATATTTAAGTCCGAAATCAGAAATCGCTGCTTTGACATTTTTTTCTTCTCTTTCAAACGCGAATTCCGGTGAGTGGACTCCAATAATTACCAGCCCTTTGTTGTTATATTTTTCCCACCATGACCTAAGGTAGGGAAGTGTTCTTTGGCAGTTGATGCAGGAGTAAGTCCAGAAATCAATTAATACAACTTTTCCTTTCAGCTGTGCTAGTGTTAACGGATCACTGTTGAACCAAACGCCACCCGGGATCAATTCCGGTGCTTTTTTGCCTTTCGGTCGTGTCAGGTCAAACATAGGTTTTCCCATGTCCTCTTTTTTTATTTCTTTTCCATCCAGGTTTCTTAGCTGATTACGGATGAAAGGAATATCTTCAAACTGTGTCAACCCGGCACCGTAGTTAGGGAATGTTGTAATAATAAATGTTTGAAATTTTCTATCAAGATTGAAATAAATTGCAAGAGCAGTAAGTATCATGATTATCCCAAATGTTTTTTGAACTTTCGCGCTATTATTCAAAAGCCAGGGGACTTTTCTCAGCAATTTCTGTCCGCCAATCATGATTGCAAGCATAGGGATTGCTGTTCCGATTGCGTAGGCTAAGGTAATAAAGAAAGCATTTGCAGTTACCGTTTCAGTAATTGCAAGTGAAATTACCGATGCAAGGATCGGCCCGACGCAGGGCGTCCATAATAGACCAAGTGAAAAGCCAACAAGTAAACCCGGTCCAAAACCAGATTGAGTGTTTCCCTGCGGCATTAATCTGCTAAGGGAAGAGAATAACCGCTCTAGCATTGCTTGGGCCTGTGGAATTAAAAATGAAATCCCAAATGCTGCTATTATTACTACTGAAAGGAACCGAAGTGTATCTGCCGGAATCCCGCTTACGCGAACAATTGTCGCAAGAAACAAGGTAAAAAAAGTAAAACTTAAGATAAATCCGGCGATAACTCCGATTGGCCTTGACTTTCCAGTTTGTTCACCTCCTATAGTTGATGAAAGAATAATCGGCAGAAGCGGTAAGATGCACGGGGAGAGGATGGTTACGACACCGGCAAAAAAGGAAAATAGGATAAGAAGTACCATAAAAATAGTTAAAAATTCAAAATGCAAAAATTACAGCTCATGTTATGCATTCGTCATTCTGGTAAGCGTAGCGCATCCAGAATCTGACGAGCCGTTAGATCCTGGACAAGCCAGGATGACGGCTCTACGTAAGGTGAAATTACAGTTAAAAATGCAAAGTTTTATAACTTTTAACTAATAACTGCAACTTTGAACTTTTAACTTTGTACTTTGAACTACTTAATGTTCTCGAGTAACTCATTTGTCTGTCCGCCGTTCCATTTCGTGATTACATTTCCCTGCGCATCAATTTGTACAAATGTGTGTTGATATGTTATTCCGTATTTTTTAGCTAAATCCTTTTCTTCCTGGTCAGTCTCAGTGTCGTTGTAGTTAACTCGGATCACAACGACATCCGCAGGAATTTTATTCTCGTTTTTTCTAAAATCGGCGTCTGCCGGTATGCAGATCGGGCACCAGTTGGCGTAAAAATATAGAACTCT
>CAZDTO010000055.1:0-6490 GCA_964508395.1 uncultured Gammaproteobacteria bacterium
TCGCTTGCTTCTTTTGCCACATCAGTACCTGTTTCTCCCATGGCAACACCTACGTCTGCTTTTTTCAGAGCCAGCGCATCATTGACTCCGTCACCGGTGACACCAACGATGTAACCTTGACGCTTGAGAAGTGTTACAATCCTGAGTTTGTCTTCCGGACGTGTACGGGCAAATATCCGCGTTTTTTCAATGATGGAGTAAAGCTGGTCGTCTGTTAATTTTTCAAATTCCTCGCCTGTAATTACATCCTCATCTTTTTCAATTAGCCCTATCTCTTTTGCAATTGCTAAGGCCGTAAGTTCATTATCACCCGTCACCATAAGGACTTTAATACCGGCTTTTTTAGCCTCTATCAGCGCATCTTTTGCTTCTTTTCTTGGTGGGTCATAAAGACAAGCGATTCCCAAAAATGTGAGGTTTTCTTCAAGGTGGTCCCTGTTCATCAGATTGTCATGCATTTCAATCTTTGACCCAAACCCGATAACGCGAAGGCCGTTTTCTGCATTCTTGTCTATAATTGATTGAATATGCTTTTTTTCCTTAGCTGATGCCTTGCTCTTTGCAAGAACTGCCTCCGGAGCGCCGCGGACAAACACATAGCGTTTTCCTTGTTTTTCAAATACCGTTGTAATTGTTTTTGTCCGGGCATCAAAGACATGTTCGTCAATTACTTTTCCTTTCTGTAAGTCTTCATCGATAGCGGGATCCTGCTCTTTTACCCAGAGAAGCAGTGCGCCGTCAGTGCGGTCGCCGACAATATCCCAGTCAGTTGGCTTTTCTTTGGCAGAAGATTCTGTTTTGACAATGAGCGATGCGGTATTGCCAAGCACACACGCATATTTAAGGAGGTCTTTGTGCGTATTGTTTTTTGTCCATACCTCTTTTACCCGCATGGTATTTTGAGTAAGCGTCCCTGTTTTATCAACAAGCACAATTTGCATAGCGCCAAGTGTTTCAATTGACGGCATTTTTCGTACAATTGCTTTCTGTTTTGCCATCCGGCTTGTCCCAAGCGCAAGTGCAATCGTAATAACTGCAGGCAGTCCTTCAGGTATTGCAGCAATCCCGATGCTGACTGCAAGAAGAAGAAGCGGTAGTAGTGTTTCGCCCTGCATCAATCCAAGAGGAATTAAAAAGAGTGAAATGCCGATTGCAAGGATTGATATCACTTTACCGAGCGTTTTTAACTGTTTCTGAAGAGGGGTTTTGTCTGCTGTTACTGTGGCAAGGCTTTCTGCGATTTGGCCAAATTTGGTTTTCATGCCTATTTCTGTAACGCTAAAATAGCCTCTGCCTTTGGTGACGAGTGTGCCGAGAAAGAGGCTGTCCCCTGAATCCTTAAAAACAGGGAGTGACTCACCGGTTAGTATTGACTCATCGATTTCAACATGATGAGATTCCGTAAGTTTTCCATCAGATGGTATGCGATCACCCTCAGAGAGGACAACCAGGTCTCCGGGAACAAGGTCCTTAGTCGAGACCTGCGTTTCTTTTCCATCCCGGATTACGCGGGATCTTGCACTCGTGTATGTTTTTAATTTTTCAAGAGACTTTTCCGCTCTGTATTCCTGAAAAAATCCAAAGATGGCATTGATAAGAATAATTGCGAGAATAAAAAAGGCATCAAGAGTGTCATTAATGATAAATGCAAAAAAAGATGCAGTAAGCAAAACCGCATTGATAAAAGTGAAAAATTGTGAGGCGATAATAGAAACCGCTGAGTACCGTTTTTTTACAATGATTTCATTTTTTCCAAATGTCTTTTTCTTCTCCTCTACCTCCTGTAGGTTTAAGCCGTGATACTTTTCCACAATGGTTTTATTGTAGCATGAGTACTGCAAAGCCATGTCTTAGTAAAGCAGAACTGTTTTTATAATGAGGCGTATGTAGTTATTGCCTATTTTGATAGAAATCAAGCGTTGTTTTTGCGATTTTGGCGATTGTGGATTTTGTTTCTTTTTCTTTGTCTCCGATATCAGAAGTCATTATTCCAAGAAAAAAAACCACATCTCTCATTTGAATAATTCCTAAATCATGGATATTTCCTATGGCATCACCGGTTTTATGAAATACGGTTGCTTTTTGCGATATTTCTGCTGGGAGCCTGTCTTCAGTATCGGTGTCTTTCATAAAACCAAGCAATTCTTCTGTCTTTGCAGCATTGGTGACTTCATGAAAGTATATACTTTTAAAGAGAAGAAACATATCATATGGTGATGTTTTATTAGATGCAATGTCTGTTTGTTGCAATCCAAAGGAATGCATGGTTTTTTGGACTGCTTCAAGACCCAATCGTTTGAGAAGAACGTATGCGGCAGTATTGTCTGATTGCGAAAGTGAAAGTTTTGCAAGTGTTTTTAGGCTGTATACGCTTCCCGGTTTTTGATAGCGAATTGTGCCTGTGCCATAATCCTGTATATCATCTTCCTGAATAGTTATTTGTTCATCAAGATCGAGTTTGCCTTTGTTTTCCAGAAAATAAAGCGTTGCGACAATCGGCACTTTATTTACCGATGCGGCAGTAAATTGCTCCTTTTCATATAAACCGAATGCAAATGTTACTTTATTCAAATCCGCAAAATAGACCGCGTAATTTCCTGTCGCTTTGTCTGTAACTTTCTGTATTTGTTTTTTCAGATCAGCTGCATAGTTTTTCGGCGTTGAAAACAGAGTAAAGCGAGGCAGGGATGTCATGTTTCTTCCGATAAGAAGGATAAAAAACGTATAAACAACAATAGTAAATATCTTTCTCATGGGTTAAACTCGACCCTGGGGCGATACTGGAGAGCTTCTGCGATATGTTGTGGAGCAATAGTTGAGGATGATTCAAGATCAGCAATCGTTTGTGCAAGTTTTATGACTCGGTGATAGGATCGTGCCGACAAATTCATCTGCGCTGCTGCGCGTCCAAGAAGCGTAGCGCTTTCATCGGCAAGTAAGCAAAATTCTTTCACGGCTTTATTTGTTATTTCTGCATTTGATGTAAACTGTGTATTTTTAAATCTTTTCTGCTGGGCGTTTCTGGCAAGCTGGACGCGCTGCCGTATTGGTGCTGATGACTCAACAGCTTGTGATTCTTTGGCAGTTGTGGTAGCATGCAATTTTTCAATTTTCACTGCAGGGATAGTTAGATGCATATCAATTCGATCAAGGATCGGGCCAGAGATTTTCTTTTGGTAGCGAATAATCTGGCTTTGTAGGCATCGACATTCATGGGATTTATCCCCAAGATATCCACATGGACATGGATTTTGTGCTGCAATGAGCATACATTTTGCGGGAAATGTAATCCTGCCGCCGGCCCGGGCAATTGAGACAAATCCATCTTCAATCGGCTGACGAAGTGCTTCAAGAATGTGACGGGGGTATTCCGGAAATTCATCCAGGAAAAGCACGCCCCGATGTGCAAGAGAGATTTCCCCAGGTTTTGGATGCGAACTGCCTCCAATAAGACCAGCTAGGGAAGTGGTATGGTGGGGAGAGCGAAACGGCCGTTTAATAACAACTGCTTCTCTTGCAAGAAGACCAGAGATGCTGTAGATTTTGGTCACTTCAACTGCTTCTTCAAAGGTAAGCTTCGGAAGAATCGATGGAAGTGTCCGGGCAAGAAGTGTCTTGCCGGCCCCAGGCGGACCCTTCAAAAGAACATTGTGTCCTCCGGCAGCTGCAATTTCCATTGCCCGTTTTGCCTGCTCCTGGCCTTTTATGTCTTTCATATCAAAGTCAAACTCCATATCGTTTGAGTAATCTTCAAACGACGTTGTATCAATTCGCTTGAGAGGAGCTTGACCGTTTAGATGGTAGAAAAGACTACTTAGCGTTGCTACCGGATAGACAGCAAGTCCGTTAATAATTGCTGCTTCTCTTGCGTTTTGTTCTGGCACAAAAAGTGATGTTAGATTTTTTTTCTTTGCCAGGATCGCTTGAGAAAGCACACCTGGGATTGGCCGTAATCTTCCATCAAGGGAGAGTTCGCCGATAAAAAGAGCATTCTTGCTGTTGTTGGTGTGTAACTGTTCAGATGCAAGCAGAATCCCCAGTGCAATAGGCAGGTCATAGGCCGGTCCTTCTTTGGGAAGGTCTGCGGGTGCAAGGTTGACAGTTATTCTTCGCGCCGGAAAATCAGCGCCTGAGTTTCTGATGGCTGATCTTACTCTTTCTTTTGCTTCCTCAACTGCCTTATCCGGTAATCCGACGATGGTGAAGCTCGGCAATCCCTGTGACGCTATATCAACCTCAACTTCTATTGGCACAGCATCCAGCCCGACAACCGCAGCAGAAAGAACCTTAGCTAACATGTGTGTCTATTGTAACGCACATAACGTTGACAAAAAAGGGGAAAATTGATAAAGTAGGTTATGGAACAGGCAAAAAATAGTCCTCCTTTTGGTCTTACCTTCGATGATATTCTTTTGCTACCAGGCTACTCAGATTTTTCCCGTCAGGACATCGACCTTTCAACGCGCTTAACTAAAAACATAACACTCAAAACTCCATTTGTCTCATCGCCAATGGACACCGTGACAGAGAGCGCTCTTGCGATCGCGCTTGCGAAAATTGGCGGGATTGGCATTATTCATCGTAATCTATCAACAAAAGATCAATCAACTCAGATAAAAAGGGTTAAAGCGGAAAAGTGTCTTGTCGGTGCGGCTGTTGGTGCAAATAAGGGTTTTGAAGAGCGGGTTGAGGCGTTGGTAAAAGTGGGTGTTGACGTCATCGTTGTTGATTCAGCCCATGGTTATGCAAAAAATATTATTGAGGCAATACGATGGATAAAAAAACATTATGAAATTGATATCATCGGCGGTAATGTCGCAACTTACGATGGCGCAAAAGCATTAATTGATGTGGGTTCAGATGGATTGCGCGTTGGCATGGGGCCGGGAGCGATTTGCACAACGCGGATTATTTCAGGCATGGGCGTGCCGCAAATTACTGCACTACAAGAAACCGTTCGCGCCGCCCGTTCGACAAGCTCAGGGCAAGCAGTGGTTCCTGTTATTGCAGACGGAGGAATAAAATACTCAGGCGATATGGTAAAAGCATTTGCAGCGGGCGCGTCAGCGGTTATGATGGGAAGTTTTTTTGCTTCAACAGAAGAAGCGCCTGGTAATATTGTTGAGCTTACAAGAGACAAAGTCCCCAGTCGATTTTTGAGTATTTTTAACGGAAAAAGAAAAACAATGCAATTTAAAGAGTATAGAGGTATGGGATCTGTTGCTGCGATGGAAAGGGGGGCAAAAGTCAAATCAGAGGATGAATATCATGGGAAAGTATACACAAAAGATCGGGTGTTTGTTGCTGAAGGTGTTGAGGGATTGGTGCCTATTCGCGGGAGTGTCAAACAACTAGTAGGCCAGGCAATTGGCGGAATCAAGTCCGGTATGTATTATGTTGGTGTAAAAAACATCCCAGAATTATGGAAAAAGGCAAAGTTTATTCAAATCACCCAGGCATCTTTAACAGAAAGCCATCCGCACTCCATACTCATTACCAACCCTGGCGAAAACTACTAAAATAAAGCTATCTGTGTTATAATTCTACCTATAGTATTTTATGAAACAGAAAAAAGTTGTTTTGGCTGTTGGCGCGCATCCTGATGATATTGAGTTTACCGCTTCCGGTACTATTGCAAAATTAGTTGAGGAAGGCTGGGATGCGTACTATCTTATTTGCACGGATGGTTCCCGTGGATCACGGCATCACAATACTACTCATGAAGAATTGGCAAAAACGAGAAGAGAAGAACAGGAAGCTGCCGGAAAAATTCTTGGATTGAAAAAGATTTTCTACCTTGACCATCAGGATACACATTTGATGTGTAATCCGCTTTTAAAAGAGCAGATCGTTCGCGTCATCCGTACTGTCAAACCGACAGTTGTTATTACCATGGACCCGACGTTTTATTTTTCCACGAGATCTGTCTGGAGGAAAGGCTCTTTCATAAACCACACTGATCATCGGGCAGCCGGTCTTGCGGCGATGGATGCTGTTTTTCCGCTTTCGCGAGATCGCTTAAGTTTCCCGGAGCACGAACAGCAGGGATTATCTCCACACAAAGTTGACGAGCTGTGGTTTACCTCATTTGATAAGAAAGAATACGTTGTTGACATTACTGGAACATTTGAGAAAAAAATTAAAGCTCTTGCCGCCCACAAGAGCCAGTTTGATAATTTTTCAAAAGTAAAAGAGGAAGTAATGAATCATGCGATACATTTTGCAAAAGTAGAGAAATTTCAGTTTGGAGAAAGCTTCATCCGCCTCGTGTTACAATAATCGATATTAAGATATTAGATACTAAGATACATGACTAAAATAAGTAAGTTTACTGACTTAGTAGCATGGAAAGAAGCACATACGTTAACCCTTCTTATTTATCAAATAACTGCGAAATTTCCCAAAGTCGAAATTTATGGTCTTACACTGCAACTACGACGTGCTGCTGTCTCAATTGAGTCATGCATTGCGGAGGGATTTAGCAGGTTTC
>CAZDTO010000056.1:0-1457 GCA_964508395.1 uncultured Gammaproteobacteria bacterium
GGCATCCCCAGCGCTTCAAGCAATAGAAGTCCTTCTTTATCGTTTCTGCCGCTTGTTACGATAATTATTTCCAAACCCTGCAACCTATCAACTGATCCTGGATCAATCTCTGGAAACACACTATATTCAGTAAAACCCAACGTATAATTTCCGTGTCCATCAAAACTGTCTCTTCGTACTCCCCGGAAATCTCTTAATCGAGGAAGAACGATACGAACCAGCTTGCTAAAGAACTCTGTCATTCTTTTTCCCCGCAAGGTAACCATGAGCCCGATCGCATCTCCCTCCCTAAGCTTAAAACTTGCGATTGATTTCTTCGCCTTGGTCACTTTTGGTTTTTGTCCAGTGATACGCGCAAGCACCTCACTTGTCTTATCAAGGATTTTTTTGTCTTCCAGTGCTCCTTTTACACCCATATTAACGACAATCTTGCAAAGTTTTGGATATGCAAAAGGATTTTTGCTGGCTAACGCCTCTTGCAATTGAGAAACAATTATTTTTTGATTTTGATCTGTCATATTACTTGTTTGCACCGTTTACATATTCGCGCTTTCTTGTCCTTATCAAAAGAAAAACCTATTCTTGTTGCAAGCTTACACTTCGGACAAATAAGCATAACATTTGCAATTGATAATGGTTTTGTTACTGTCAAAATCTCCGATCGCTGTCGTGGCGTTCTTGATTTTCTGTGTTTTTTAAAAAGATTAACGCCGGCAACTACAGCAGTTTGGTTGTCAGGAAATACTCTTTCCACTTTGCCCGTTTTCCCGGCATCCTTTCCCCGCACAATTTTTACCTCATCACCTTTTTTTATTTTCATAATATAGAATCAGACTACTTCCGTAGCCATACTTGCAATTTTTGCAAATCCCCTGTCCCGCACCTCCCTTGCTATCGGGCCAAAAATACGAGTACCCTTCGGATTTTTATCTTTCGCATTGTCTATAAGCACTGCTGCATTATCTGAAAACCGGATATATGATCCATCATCCCTTCTCTGTTCTTTTCTTACGCGCACGATGACAGCTTTTACCATCTCGCTGTGCTTTACCATTCCTGTAGTATTTGCTTCTTTTACCACACAATTTATAATATCGCCAAGGTATCCAAATTTCCGTTTTGATCCGCCATAAACTTGGATAACCATAAGCTTCTTTGCTCCTGAATTATCAGCAGCCTTAAGCATGCTCCTATGCTGTACCATTGCCTTCTTCCTCCTTTTTTACTGCCTTGATAATTTTATGAATGACGAAATGTTTATGCCTTGAGATAGGCCGAGTTTCTCTCAACTGCACTATGTCTCCGCGGACAACGTTTTGATCACCCGCATCAACAAGGTATCTCTCACGTCTTGCAATTGTCTTCTTATAAAGCGGGTGATTCACCTTCCATGCCACTTCAACTATGAGTGTTTTCTTAGCGTCTGAAACAATACGTCCGATTATTATTTTCATACT
>CAZDTO010000056.1:1557-6430 GCA_964508395.1 uncultured Gammaproteobacteria bacterium
TGCAAGACTGTTTGTATTTTTGCAATCTCTTTGCGCTTTGTATACATCGAGCGTGTATTTTTCAACTTCCTCTGCATATGTTCAAGCTTAAGAGAAGCAAGCGCTTTCCTAGCTTCATCAAAAAGCATTCTTAGCTCATTACTATCCTTTGTATGTAATGCTTTCAAGTCTTTGCTTTTCATATTATTCCTTCGCAACAATTCTTGTTTTAATCGGCAACTTGTGTCCTGCAAGCCGTAGTGCCTCATGTGCAACATCCTTACTTACCCCGCCCATTTCAAAGAGAATTCTTCCTGGTCTTACCCTCGCAACATACTCATATACATCTCCTTTACCGCCGCCCATGCGTGTCTCCGCAGGCTTTTTGGTAATTGGTTTATCAGGAAAAATACGTATCCATAACCTTCCTCCCCGCTGTGTATAATGAGTAATTGATCGTCGTGCAGCCTCAATTTGCCTGCTTGTTACCCAAGCTCTTCCTTCCGAGGTCAGCCCATAATCACCAAAAGCAAGTGTTACACCAGCTGTAGCAGCGCCTCTCATTTTGCCTCTCATTTGCTTTCTATATTTTGCTCTCTTCGGAACTAACATAAACTCCTTTCAGTCGTATTTACCATTTACCATCTTCCATCTACCATTTATTTTTCAATTTATAAATTTCTCAATGAATCAATCAATGGAAAATGATAAATGAAAAATGGAAAATTATTTCTCTTCTGGTTTATTGATCCAAACCTTAACACCAATATATCCTTTTTTTGTTAATGCTGGGACGCTTGCAAATTCAATACTCGATCTAAGGGTTGAGAGCGGCACTGTCCCTTTTTGCATTTTTTCTCTTCTGCTGATCTCAGCACCCGCAATTCTCCCTGAGAGAATAATCCTTACCCCCTTGCCGCCGGCATTCATTACCCGGTCAACTGCTTGTGTCATAACCCGTTTATGAGGAAGCCGTCTTACTAGCTGATCAGAAATATTCTTTGCCACAAGAAATGCATCAAGGTTTGGCTCTTTTACCGGTTCTATACGAATATCAAGCCTTGGTGTCTGTTTTATTTTTCTATTCGCTATGATAAACACTAAAATTGCTTTCTTTAACTCCTCAATCCCTGTCCCAGCCCTGCCAATTACCATTCCCGGACGTGAAACATAAACGATAAGTTTTACGCTATTTATTGATCTCTCAATCTCAATTCTAGCGACACCTGCCTGTTTCAATCGGTCCATAAGTAATTTACGGATCTTATAATCTTCAATTACCATCTCTTTGTATTGCTTCTGGCTAAACCATCTGCTATCCCAGCTATATATTTTTTGTAACCGAACAAGATGCGGATTAACTTTTTGTCCCATATTATCTAAAATTCGAAATTCGAATTTCGTGCTTCGAATTTATTTCACTCCTTTCATTTTATCTCCATCTCTTGTTTTCAAAATGACCTTAATGTGCGATGACCGCTTTTTATATGGATGTATCCTTCCTCTAGTTGATGGGTGGAATCGCTTCAGTGCTGGTCCTGCTGAAATGTTAATTTCTGCAAACATAAGATTTTTACTATCCAATTGTGCATTATTACTTGCATTTGCAATCGCGCTTCGTATCGCCTTTGCAATCTCTTTTGCGCCCCGTTTATGCATTACTGTAAGTGCCCAAAGAGCATTCTCAATTGAGAGATGCTTGATGCTTTCTATAATCAAACCCACCTTTCTGGGGCTTATGCGAACATTTCTACTTATTGCAACAGCTTCCATATTTATATTCTATGGCCTAAGGCCTAATTACTATGTCTTAGATATTTCTCGTGCGACAATTCGTCCATGACTTCGGAATGTCCTAGTGGGAGAAAATTCACCAAGCCTGTGTCCAACCATTCCCTCCATGACAAACACGTTGATAAAAATCCGCCCATTATGAACAGCAAACGTATGACCAATAAATTCAGGCGGGATCTCACATGCTCTCGACCAGGTTTTAATCGGAGTCTTTTCTCCTGTTCCTTTCTGCCGTATTACCTTCATGAGAAGTCTATGGTCAATGTATGGGCCTTTTTTTGCTGATCGTGACATAAAATTTTTTATTTCCCCCTTTTCTTCACAATATATCTATTCGAATGCTTGTTTCTTCTGCGAGTTATACCAACTGCGGCTCTTCCGGCGTACGTCTTGGGTCCTGGCATACCAATACCGCTTCTCCCCTCACCACCACCATGAGGGTGTGAACGAGGATTTTGCGCAACACCGCGAACAGTCGGTCGTATTCCCATATGTCGCTTTCTCCCCGCTTTCCCAATCACTTCATTTTTCCAATCAACATTTCCAACTTGTCCTACTGTTGCAAATCCTTCACCCTGTACTTTACGGATCTCTCCCGATGGAAGTTTCAGGTGTATATACCCATCCTCTCTTGCTTGAACAACTGCAGATCCGCCTGCGCTGCGGGCAAGCTGGCCTCCTTTGCCAGGAGTTAATTCTATATTATGAACCACAGTACCTACTGGCATGCTAGTAAGAGGAAGCGCATTCCCTGGCCGTATTTCAACATCTTTTCCTGAAATAATTTTGTCATTTAAAGAAAGTCCAATCGGTGCCAAGATATAACGTTTTTCTCCATCAGAATACTGTATAAGCGCAATATCGCATGTCCTGCCTGGATCATACTCAATTGCTACTACCTTTCCGACAATACTATGCTTATTTCGTTTAAAATCAATCTGTCTTAAAAATCTTTTATGCTCTCCACCACGATGGCGGACGGCCACAGTTCCGCTTGAATCTCTTCCTGATTGTTTCTTTTTTATCATCTGTAAATTATTCATAAGATCTATTATTTTTTATCTTTTATTTTTTCTTTTTTATCTTGATCTCCTCCCACCCCGAATACTGAGATAGTCTGTCCTGAAGAAAGTGTCACAATCGCTTTCTTCCATATTCCCTCTTCTCTTTCAATCCGCTTTGCTCCGGTTCTCTTTTTTTTCCCTTTTACAATGCTTGTTGTCAATCCAATCACTTTTACGTCAAAGGTCTTTTCTACTGCCTGTCTTATGATGTTTTTCGGCACCTTTGCAACGATGGAAAATGTAAACTTTCCTTTCTTTGCATCCTGAAGGGATTTTTCCGTAATAATCGGCTTAACAAACACATCATGCGCCTTCTGTCCTACTTTGCTTTTCATACGATTCTTACAAATTGTTTTGTTAATGGCTCAACTGCTTCTTTTGTAAATAAAATTCTGTCTGCAGCAAGCACATCATAGGCATTCAACGCATGAACATGCGCAATCTCAATTCCCTTGATATTTCGTGCTGCGCGCATAACGTTGGTTGTCTTATCTTCATCGCCCAAGACAAAAAGGATTTTTTGCTCCTTTTTGGCAGCAAAAAGTGCGTCCAAAACTGAAACCATCATTTTTGTTTTTGGTTCTATGCTATTTATCCCGGCGACAATCGTCATATTTCCATCAGAAAGCTTCTTTGAAAGACTAATGAACAACGCAATTTTGCGCATCTTTTGTGGCAATATGAGATGGAAATTTCTTGGTTTTGGACCAAATGCAACACCGCCGTGCACAAAAATTGGCGCCTTGATATCGCCATGACGCGCTCGTCCTGTCCCTTTTTGACGCCAAATTTTCCGTGTTGAGCCAGTCACTTCTCCTCTCGTCTTCGTTGAGGCAGTACCGCTGCGCTTGTTGGCATGATATACCCGTACAGCTTGAGCAATAAGTTTCTTATTCATTTTCTGCCCAAAGATCTCTTTGGGTAGATCAATCGTTTCAACCACTTTCCCTTTTAGGTTATACACATCCATCTGGATCCCCTCTACCTTCTTCTTTGCCCGTTGGGACGCTGGGACGGTTATAGCTGTTGCTCTCTTTGTCGCTTTCTCTGCAACAGAAGATTTATTAACCGTAATCTTTTTACTTTTTTTAAGTTTTTCGCTTTTCGCTTTTCGCTTTTCGCTTTTATCCGGCATTCTCTTGTTCTCCTTTCTTTTCATCCTGTTCTTTATAAATTGGAATGAATTTCTTGTTATCTCCTGTTTTTTCTATAATGACTATGCTATTTTTTCCTCCTGGCACCTGCCCACTGACAAAAAGCCTACTGCCATCAATATCGACAATGTGTAAATTTTTCACTGTCGCTTTACCTCCGCCCATCCTGCCAGCCATTCTTTTTCCCTTATATACTCGTCCAGGAGTTGTTGTCTGGCCAATAGAGCCAGGCGCACGCTCTCTATCTGACTGTCCATGAGTCCTTGGGCCTCCTTTGAAATGGTGTCTTTTCACAACGCCTGCAAACCCTTTTCCTTTTGAAATTCCGGAAACGGTAACGGTATTTCCCGGCGAAAATACGTCTGACGCTTGGACAACTAGCCCCCTAATTGGGAGCTCTTCAACCCTTGCTTCTATATTCAGCCTAATCTCTTTAACCGCAAACGGTGCATGTTCAAGCTGTGACTTTTTTACCTGACCTGCAATAGATTTTGAGGCACGCTTCCTCTTACCAAATCCAAGCTGTATCGCAGAATATCCATGCTTCTCCGGTGTTTTTATATCAACAACCACATTGCCTGAAGTGTCAAGCACTGTTACTGGAATTCTTTTCCCATCGCTTAGAAAACGCTGGGATTGTTCTATTTTCTTTCCAAGTAATGCATGTATCATAGACCAAACAAAAAAAAGGTAGCCTATTTCCGGCTACCACGTCTCTTGTACCTACAATAGTTCCGAATTTAGGCTTTACATATCCTCCATTTATTTCTATCTACCGTCATCTAAGAAAAGAACAGTTTTTCTTACATTCTAATCTCTACATCAACGCCTGCCGGTAATTCCAAATGTGTCAAACTGTCAATTGTTTTGTCTGTTGGTGCA
>CAZDTO010000057.1:0-6089 GCA_964508395.1 uncultured Gammaproteobacteria bacterium
ATGTGAGAAGATCCCCGACGCAAAAGGTGCCTCCTGGTGCATAGATGCTATATAAGTTATTATCTTCTTTGTGGACTCGAGAGGTCTCGAACCTCTGACCTTTCGGATGTGAACCGAACGCTCTACCACTGAGCTACGAGTCCAAGGCATCGTGATGATCAAGTCTACCGCTGAACTCTATGTTGCCAACATTTATCATGATCTTAACAAAAACCTGTCGCATTGACAAATCAAGCGGATTACCGAATAATAAATAGTATGCCCTTTGTACGAAAAATTTATCTTTTTCTTTTGGATACAGTCCAAACACTCCTTCTTGCTGTATCTATTATGCTCGTTTTTTACTTTTTCCTTTTTCGGCCTTTCCAAGTGCATGGTGAATCAATGTATCCGACTTTCAAAAACAATGAATTCGTACTTACTAGCCTGATTACCCTACGATTCAATGAGCCAAAAAGAGGAGATGTTATTGTATTTCGAGCACCAACAGACCGTGATAAAGACTTTATTAAACGGATCGTTGGTCTCCCAGGAGAGAAAATTGCACTGCGCGGCGGATCAATATTCATCAATGATCACAAACTCAATGAAGATATATATTTGCCAGATGAATTAGAAACAAGAGGAGGTCAATTTTTACCGGAAGGCGGAGAAATACAAATTCCGTTTGGATCGTATGTCGTCATGGGAGATAATAGGATATCAAGCTCGGATTCTAAAGATTGGGGTTTCCTCAAAAAAAATGATATTATTGGTGTGGTAATCTTTGTATACTGGCCGATCGGAAATATCCGAGTTGTAAAAAATCCTACTCTTTAAGAAGTCTGTCAAGAAATGCATTAATTATTTCGGCTGTTTCCTCAGGCCGGCCATACTTTACAAAATTAACTTTTACCGCACGGTTTGACGGGCGTATATTAATATCATCAAGATGCCATTTCGCCTTTAGTTCTTCTTTTTTTGCTTCAAAATTGGGATCCCATACAAGCTCTCTCTTATTCTGGGGTTCCCTCTGTTGGATCTCACCCTTTATTCTCCGTGCAATATCTTCTGTTTGACGAACATTTGCATTCTCACGAAGTATTTTTTTGAATACCTCAAGCATGAGCTTTGGATCTCCGAGAGTAATAAGCGGCCTGACATGACCTTCGCTGATTACCCCTGCTACCAGTGCGTCTTTTATCGCATCAGGCAACGTAAGCAGTCGTATCGTATTTGACACAGTTGGCGCGCTTTTCCCGACTCGTTTTGCAACTTCACTCGTGCCAAGTCCAAATTCATCAATAAGTTTTTTGTAGGCCAATGCCCTCTCAATTGGATTCAAGTCCTCTCTTTGCACATTTTCAACAATTGACATTTCAAGCATTCCCTGTGGAGTAGTCTCCTTGATGACAACGGGAACATTCACAAGTCCGACAATTCTTGCCGCTCTCCAGCGTCTTTCTCCTGCGATGATTTGAAATCCGGCTGGTGTCTTGGCAACTACAAGCGGCTCTAGAATACCTTGTTCCCGAATTGATTCGACAAGATCGGCTAATGATTCCGGAGTTATAACACCTCGTGGTTGCAGCGGGTTTGATTGAAGTTGACCTACTTCTAACTCAAAAATTCTATCACCATTATCCATGGATAACCTCTATAAATTGTTTTCCGGCCAGGCGTTTGAAACGAACCATTCCATCTGAAATTGAAAAAATAGTGAAATCCTTTCCCATTTTCACACCATCTCCTGGGAAAAACTTAGTTCCTTTTTGCCGAACAATAATATTGCCAGGACGGACTATTTCTCCACCATATTTTTTAACACCTAAGCGTTTGGATATCGAATCTCTATTTCCCTTAACTGATCCTTGTGCTTTTGTATGTGCCATATATGACTCGGCTGAATTTGTGAAAATATCTTACGGTACCGTTTGTGAAATGTCAAGCCACAGATTTTTTCTTCCTTGTTTCTTTAGCTGCATCTTTTGCTAAAATAGATTCTCCTATCCGCCCTATCTTCACCTCACTAAGCGAACTCCGAAAGCCAGTAACTCTACGGTAACGTGCCTTAGCTTTAAACTTTGCAATACGGAGCTTTTCGCCTTTTGTATGTCTTATTAGCTTCCCGCTTACGGTAAGATCTTTTATGTATGGCTTCCCAAGCATGAAAGCTCCATCAGATACATATAATAATACCGAAGAAAATACTACCTCCTCGCCTTCTTTTCTTGGAAGCTTGTCGATTTGAATTATATCGCCTTCTGAGACCCGATACTGTTTCCCACCAGATTGAATGACGCTATACTTCATAGCATTACTATTATAGCAAATGCATCATTGTATCTCAAGAATTGCGCTTTTACGCGAAGAACCAGAGATAGCAGTGAGGATTCCAAGAAGAATAAAATTTGCAAGAAGTGAGTTGCCCCCATATGAAACAAACGGCAATGTAATCCCAACAACTGGCAACATGCCAAGATTCATCCCGATATTGATGAAAGCCTGTACCGAAATAAGGAAAAATGAGCTTGCCGCAAAGATTTTGATGAAAGCCTCATCCGTATTTTGAAATATATAAAAAATACGAAAAAGAATAACCCCAAAACACAGCAGGATAATACCGGATCCAAAAAAACCAAGACTCTCAGAGAGCGTGGCAAATATAAAGTCTGTATGACGCTCGGGAAGAAAACGGAGACTGGATTGCGTACCTTCGCTTAAGCCTTTCCCAAAAAAGGTTCCCGATCCAACAGCGATAATTGCCTGAACAATATTGTATGATGTACCAAGCGGATCGCGTGTCGGGTTAAAAAAGGTAAGAAACCTCTGTCTTTGATATTCATGTAGAAATCCCCATAAGGATGGCAAAACTAGAAGAAGAGGAAGCAGCACAAGTACAAACCAGATAAACCGAAAACCGTACACCAAAAGCGTTAATATGACAACAAGAACAAAAATAACTGCGCTTCCTAGATCCGGCTGCTTATAAATAAGAAATGCAATAGGCATAAGAAAGAACAATGTAAAAAGAAACGAACGCAGCGATCTCCCTTCATCTTCCGATAGATAGCCGGCAATTGAAAGAAGAAGGAACGGCTTTACAATCTCAGAAACCTGTATGTTTAATCCAAATAAGCTTATCCATCTTACTGCGCCCCTGCTTTCAACACCGATAATAAGAACTATTATGAGAGAAATCAAAGAAAGTATATATATATTCTTCCACGATTTCTTTATTCTTTGAAAATTCGCATGTGAAAAAATGAAGAACGCAATAAGCGATATAATAAGCGATATTCCCTGATTCCTAAGTAATTGCGTATCAATAGAGAAAAAAGCCGAAAAGCTTAATGCAAGAAGAACGAAAACGGGTATGAGAAACCACCAGTCAATATAGAAAATTCCATGCTTCACTATATTCGTTCTACCTTAAACATGCCTTTAATAATAGAGGTTACCAGCGCTTCTTTTTTTATATATTCCTCAAGCTCTTTCGGCCAGTCTTCAAGAACGACGTTAACATGTTCATCTAGTCGTGCACCCAATTTCTTCCTCTCCTCTTGAATTTTACGAACGATATCTCGCGCATTACCCTCAGACTTTAATTCCGGAGTGATTGTTGTATTTAATGTAACTGATATGGCATCGCCTAACTCATTGGTTATTTTTTTAACATTTATCTCAGCTGAAATAACCTCCCTTATTGATTCTGACAGTGGTTTTTGCGTGATTGTAGCTAGAGATGCAAGTGGTTGCCTAACCTTGATTCCTTCCTGTTTTCTTTGAGCAAGAGCAATCTCCACAAGTTTTTGCGCAATCACCATTTCCATCTCAAGTTCATCCTTATACATAGCTTCATCGTACTGGGGCCAGTTAGTTAAGTGAACAGACTCTTCATTTGTCAAATTTGTATAAATCTCATCTGTGATAAATGGAACAAATGGAGCTAGTACCCTAACATACATAGTCAGCACGGTCCACAATGTTTGAAATGCATGATCTCTATCTGTCCCAGCTGGCGCTGATGGTCCGACACGGTCCCTGATCCTTCTTACATACCAGTTAGAAAGATCATTGATTATAAAGAGCTCAGCATGTGCTGCTGCATCTGCTGCATCATATCTCTCAATTGATTTTGTAATATTTTTAATATTTCCGTGCAACCGGGATAAAATCCATTGATCTAAAATATGAGCCGATTTATGACTTTGACCATCTGGCTTCCAATTATGGAAATTAGCGTATGTGACAAAGAAGGTATAAACATTCCAAAGCCGCAAGTGAAAAAGTCTCCGAATATCATCAGTCACATGATAGCCAAAATTTACATTGTGCTCAGGATTTGTCCTAAGATAAAGCCAACGCATAACATCAACGCCGATTTTATCCGCTGCCTCATTAAATTCAACCGAATTTCCCTTGCTTTTATGCATCTCTTCGCCTTTCTCATCCCGAACAGAACCAAAACCAAGTACGCGCTTAAACGAGTTTGTTCCTTTCAGGGCCGTGCTCATGGCGATAAGTGAGTAAAACCAGTTTTTAAATTGTCCGGGAAATGACTCGACAATAAAATCAGCCGAGAACCAGTCCTCTGGCATGGTAGAGAAAGGAACAATCCCCGCATCCAACCATGGGTTACCGACATCGGGAATTCGAGAGACAACCTCTCCGCAACCATCGCATTTCACCTTCACAGAGTCTATCCATGGCCTGTGCGGACTATTGCCATTGAATACGTCCCATCCCCCTATTGCTTCCTTTTCAAGTTCCTCTTTGCTGCCAACAACTTTAAAATCACCACACCTGTGACACTCCCATATAGGTAGTGCCAATCCCCAGTACCTTTTTTTACTGATCAGCCAATCGTGCATATTCTTGAGCCAGTCTAGCTCTCTATCAAGTCCCCATCCCGGCATCCAGGTTATTTTCTTTGCCACCTCAACCATCATTTGTCGATAGGTTTGCTTGCCGTCCGAAGCTTTACGCGAAGGACGGTCCATCGAAATGTACCACTCATCAACAACTCTCCATACTAGTTCTGTCTTACAACGCCAGCATGTGGGATATCGGTGTTTATACCGTTGTGTCGTAAGTAAAAACCGCCCGTTGTCTTTCTGTTTAAGATAATCGATGATCAGCTCGGGATGTTTTTTTGCGTTTTTCCCCGCAAATTCATCCATTTCCCTGACATACGATGCATCTTCTTCAATCGTTGCGATGACAGGAAGCTTATTTTTCTGTGCGAGCTTAAAATCTTCTTCCCCAGCTCCCGGGGCGACGTGTAACAGTCCTGTTCCTTCTGTTTCTGTAACGACATCCTCACCATCAATTACTCTATGAGTGTATGATCCAAACGAGCTGTGGACAATTGGCAAATCATCAAACGGTCCTTCATATTCCAATCCAATTAACTCTTCTCCCGATTTTTCAGCCACCGGTTCAGATGGTTTTTTAATATCATCAAAAATTGCGACTCTTTTTTTCATTACCCATAATTTTTCTTCACCATCGCTACGTACAACCACGTATTTTTCTTTTTTATTGACCGCTACTGCAACGTTTGCAGGAATTGTCCATGGAGTCGTAGTCCAGACTAATAAAAATTCATTCTGCCGATCTTTTATAGGAAGCTTAAAGTACACTGATTCGTGAACAAGCTCCTTATATTCCTCAGTCAGAATCTCATGTTGGGATATTGCTGTACCGCACCTCGGACACCATGGGACTGAATCGTGGCCTTTATATAACCATCCTTTTTCATGCACTGTCTTAATAAACTTCCAGATTGAGTAATTATTTTTATCAGATGAGGTATGATAGGAATGATCCCAATCCATGAAATAGCCTAGTCTTTTAGACTGATCCGTCTGAATTGAGGAAAATTTTTGCACACGCTCCTTGCAAAGATTTATAAACTTTTCCAGGCTCTTAAACTTGTCACCGGGGATCAAATTCTCAATATCTTTCTTATTTCTAAGGCCGAGCTCTTTCTCAACTTCAACCTCTACCCACAGCCCCTGCTCATCGAAGCCATTTTGGAATCTCTCTTTTCGCCCTTGCATATTCCAGTACCTCTGCCAGAAATCCTTATATGTGCGTCCCCAGGC
>CAZDTO010000058.1:0-6021 GCA_964508395.1 uncultured Gammaproteobacteria bacterium
GCTTTCCCCTTCCCCCTGTCTTGTTATCTCAAAACTAATCCCAAACCATTTTTCATACCATGGCTTTACTTTGCCAACCGTAGTCCCCCCAAGAGGATCGGAGACAGACTTTCTTGAGAATGACAATACTATTCCTATTGTTAAGTAGTACTTAAGACTGTAGAGGAAGAAGAGCATACCAAAGAGAAGTGAGATAAACGAGAAGATGATACCAATCTGAGAAACAATACCTCCCTTAGTGTCAACAACTGTATTACCGGCAAGAAGAAGGATAAGGAAGAGGAGGAAGGAAGAGAGAAAAACGAGAGAGAAGGGTTTGATGAAACGGGAGAAGAATAATAGCTTGCCCTGATGAGGCAAAGCCGAAGAAGGGGGCGGTGCGGGAGCAAGAGACGGGATGAATGTTGGCCAGATAGACCTGTCTCTATCAGCAATTGTTACTGGCGGAGTAATGACTTTGGCTTCCTGTGCTTTTGCCTGGGCATAGGCAAGTCTTTGTTTATATGTAGTCAAATCAAGTCTTTTAAGAATAGTATATATGCCAAAGCTGCTACGAAATCTTTTTCCCTGACGGAGTTCAAGCTCATTTGCTATTTTATGAACCGATAGTTTTGGATCCTGTAAGATAATCTCGAGAACATTTTCTTTTATTCCAGGGATAAATCTCCAATGGCGATCACCACTTGGCCGATTACTATAATGAGCCTGTAGAATATTAAACCCCGCAGAAGACTGCTTATATTGTCTCAGCCAACGGTAAAAAATAGTTCTTGAGACCCCAAAATTTCTGCAGAGATTACTGACGCTTTCCCCCTCTTCATGCCGGCGGATCATTGCTACTTTGTCATTTATTCCTAGGTCTTTGCGAACGCGTATACCATACATAGAAACATAACTATTTCGCTGCTCTACTCTATTAAGATTATGTTTTTTTAAAACAGTCCAAACAGTGAAATTTGTTGTATTGAGAGCTGAGGCGATCTTTCGGGTAGCAAAGTAAGGATGACTAAGGCTGAGTTTTACAATTTTTGTCTCAAGCGATTGCGGCAATTTTCTCCAATGCTTTCTACCATGCTTTATTTTACTTGCGAGAGGACTGAAGCTGGAATTATTAATATGTGTCCTATAGATACGAATCCATTTATAAATAATAGTTCTAGATATGCCCGTCTCCTTAGCTAAAATGGCGATAGGCCTTTTTTTATTAATCGCGTCCTGTATGATTCTAATTTTTTGTGTCGTGAGCAGACGAGCACGCATAATAACATGTTAACAATAATGATAACAAAGTGTCAAGTGAATATAGGATATCAGATATAGAAGACCTATAAAAGAAAATGAGCCTCAAAAATAAGACTGGAAAACAAAGACTAGAAGATATTATTTACGTTATATTATAGGAAACATGATAAAGTTATAGGTTTTGGCAATTAGCTTGATACGTTAGTCTATTTTAAAATTAATAAAAATATTACTCCCAGACAGTTCTTAATATTTTGTTTATCCTCAACAATCAATTTATAAACAGACTAAAAATTAAAGAGATAAGGAGAATTAGTGATTTATTAGCTTAAGCTTGAAGGCTTGACAGTGTTTTCTTTGAATGCTAAATATACATATATTTTTCAATAATTTTAATTCTTTTAGTTGTCATGTTATGAAATATAAGACATTGACGTATGTAGAGAAATTACTAATCAATGAGTAGAGTTAGCGATTTGAAAATTCACTTGCGATCAGTTTATTGAGTATTTTTAGATATTATCCTACCCAGACAAGACGATTATATGTATAGCAATAAATGGCATTTAACAAGTAAATCTGCTTAAACTAAAGATGTAATAGATTTTTTCGTAATAATTTTACTATGCCGTTATATTATAGGTATTTTAGGTAGTATAGCTATCTTTATTCATATGATTTTAAGCTTAGTGAATCATTACTAATCTTATGTCTATATCAAAATATATAATAATATATAATTGAATTCTTTTATACCTTGTTTATCTATATATAATTATATCAATCTATATTGAATGTGTTGTTTTACAATATAAATTCTTTCACTGAATAGGAGCTTGTATCAACGAAAGGTAAAATCGACATGTAAATTCATGAACATGATAATACAGGTGTTAACTCAAGACTTGGTACCGGAGATGTAGTTCCTGAGAGATCCATCCTCCTCTCACTTGTCATTCCCTTCCTCCCACCAATGATTTATTATTGGTTGCGGAGAAGGAGGAGAAGACAGGAAAGATGATAGGCCTTAGTACTTAGGCCACAGGGATAGATTTGCCATTTATCATTTATCATCTACCATTTATTTTCGATTTATCAATTTGTAAATTTTAAAATCAATGGAAAATGCTAGATGGACAATGGAAAATTGTATTATTGTTATCCCCTATTTTGCCTGAAACAGTCACGGCAGAAAACCGGCCTATCGCCTCTTGGCTGAAACGGCACAGTATCTTTCTTACCGCAGTTTGAACAGGTTATCTCATAGCTTTGCCTTTGTCCACCACCGCCATTGCCATATTGATTGCTATTCATCCGAGCCCGCTTTGCTGAACGGCACTCAGGGCAACGCACTGGTGCATTGGTAAAGCCTTTCTGTTGATAAAACTCTTGCTCTGACCCGGTCCAGACAAATTCCTTCCCGCAGTCTCGACATGTGAGTGTTTGATCTTGAAACGCCACAATTTAATTCAAAATTCAACCCTTCGACTTCGCTAAGGGCGAGAATTCAAAATTGGTTGAAAATTGAAAATTTATTCACCTCCTTCTGGATTCCATGTTTCCTCTTTAATATTAACTCTCTGGAAATCCAGATAGGGTGATTATGAGGAACTTAGAATACCTAAAACTGAAATGTATTATACCACATTTCTCATCTTTTGTGGACCGGAAGAGATTCGAACTCTCAACCCCCTCCATGCCATGGAGGTGCGCTACCATTGCGCTACCGGCCCAAGAAAATTAACGGTACCATGGAGATGCCGAAGGTACCGGTATACCACAGGCCCAATATAAATGCAAAATTAAAAGTTGCAAGGCATTGTCATTCTGGAGCGAAGCGATAGAATCTCTGATTGAGATCCTATCAGTCGCTACGCTCCTTCCAGGATGACTATGTCAATTTTGAACTTTGCATTTTGAACTTTAAACTTATTTGTGGACTCGAGGAGACTCCCTGCCCGCCATCGGCTTTGCCGAAGGCAATGCAGGCGGGGAGCTCCTTACCTCTGCAACCCACCTTCGTTTATTGTGGACCATGGGGGAATCGAACCCCCGTTTCCGCAATGCGAATGCGGCGCATTACCACTGTGCTAATGGCCCCAAACTACGGTGGGCACGTGCGAATGCAGTGTTCTACCAGGTGAACTACGAGCCCATTATCGAAGCTATTGTATCATGAGTTGAGGAATTACTGTAGAGATCCCATCGGATTGATAGGAGCACCGTTGCTGCGGATTTCAAAGTGCAGATGAGGACCTGTTGTCCGACCTGTCATCCCGACCCATCCGACAACTGTCTGCCCTGCCTCCACGTCATCTCCGATATTGACATTGACTCCGCTCATATGAGAATAAAGTGACGAGTAACCTCCTCCGCCATCAACAATGATGTGGGTTCCATATCCCCCTCCCCATGTCCCGATACTCACCATTGTCACTTTCCCGCTCTGGCCGGCAACAATTGGCGTACCAGCAGGTGAAGTAATATCAATCCCCGTATGGTACCAGCTAAAGTATTGTGAAAGTCCTCCACGCAGTGGCCAGGTAAAACCTGAGGCGTAAACCGTCGTTGGTCCCTGGGCAATATAGACTTGCCGGGGCACCTGACGCGGCTGCTCTGAAGGCCTTACTCCGTCAGGCACAATGAGAATCTGCCCCTCAACAAGTGCAAAGGTTTCCGCATTGGCAAATTCATTGAAGGGAAAATCAACGATTTTCTGTGCATCGGTATCATATTTCTTGGCAATACTGTATACAGACTCTCCTTTTGTTACTTTATGCGCTATACCGGTTACCGGCAGGATTTTAATAGCCTGGCCAATAGAAAGACTATCAGAGGTCAAATTGTTACCCCACCTGATCGTATCGACAGACACCTCAAACTTTTCAGCAACAGTTGAAAGTGTATCCCCTTTCTGCACTGCATATGTAATAATACTGTCCCGGGGTTTTTTTGAGATTTCTGTCTCAAATACATCTTCTCCAACCAGAATAGATTGAGCTTCTTCTTCTGAAGTTGTACCAAGAACAGATGCCTGGGAAGAAAACAACGGATAGGTATCTGCAAGAAACGGCGCGACAAGCACACCAATGCCAAGCACTCCCATGGTTGAAATATGAAGAAACGGCCTGTTATACCTGCCTCTGTGTAAAAGAAGAAACTTCACAAGCCGGTTTTTATGCTTCTCGAAGTGTACCGAGGATACAATCGTTTTTCTTTTGCAGTAAAAAGCGAAAAACCTGAGGAAAGCTATAAAATCTTGCAGGAATTGTTTTGCCATTTTAAATAATGTCATATTCTGTCATCCTGGAGCGAAGCGATAGGATCTCATTCTAATAGGAGATTCTATCGGTCGTCCCGACGCAGGTCGGGACTCCCTCCAGAATGACATGTGGTTTTATGACTTTCCTAAACTTTCCAAAAACTCCTGGTTTGTCTCCGTCTTACTGAGCCGCTCAACCAGAATGCTCGTCCGCTCGTCAGGTGAAAGCATATCAATCATCCGCCGCATGGTGACAATCTTTTTTAACGCCTGTTCATCAAGCAGAAGCTCTTCCTGCCTCGTGCCTGACCGCTCGACATTAATCGCAGGATAGATACGCCGGTCGGCAAGCTTGCGGTCAAGATGCAGTTCCATGTTGCCGGTGCCTTTAAACTCCTCGTAAATAAGATCATCCATGCGCGAACCTGTTTCAACTAGCGCTGTCCCGATGATGGTAAGAGAGCCACCCTCCTGGCAGTTTCGCGCCGCACCGAAAAAACGCTTGGCAGGCCACAATGCTGCAGGATCAAAACCTCCTGACAGAGTCCGGCCTGAAGGGGCAACCGAAAGATTATATGCTCGTGCAAGGCGTGTGATTGAATCAAGTAAAATTATGACATCACGTCCGAGCTCGACCAACCTCTTTGCCCGGTCAAGCGTAATTTCAGCCACCCGTGTCTGATTTTCCGGGGGTTCGTCGAAGTTTGAAGCAACAACCTCACCCTTGACTGACATTGAGATATCAGTTACCTCTTCCGGCCGCTCCCCAATGAGGGCTGCCATCAAATGAACTTTAGGAAAGTTGACAGAGATACCGGCTGCTATTTCTTTGAGAATTGTCGTCTTGCCTGCTTTTGGCGGAGACACAATCATACCCCGCTGGCCAAATCCGATCGGCGAAACAAGGTCCATAACCCGCGTTGAAAGAGGCTTGCGGCCTGTGGCAAGAATTACTTGTTTTTGCGGATAGATTGGGGTCAGGTCATCAAAATAAGTCCGTTTAGTTGAATCATCAGCTAAAATGTCATTCACCTTTTCTACTTTGAGCAGTCCGTAGTAACGCTCCGTGTCTTTTGGCGGCCGCGCCACTCCCTCAACGAGATCTCCAGGCCGAAGGAGAAACCGACGTATCTGAGACTGGGATATATAAATGTCACGGCTTGATGGGATAAATTTAGGCCGCAGAAACCCATGCCCTTCAGGCTGGATGTCCAAGTATCCCTTGACCTGCTCTGTCGGACCCTGCATAGGAGCTACCCCTCCCATTGGCGAACTTGGACCATTCCCAACCGAAATTCTTGGAACAACCGGTAAAGATTGGCCTGTGTCCTGATCCGGTTTCACTGAATAATCAGGCTTTCCGACGATATCTTCAACGGAAGGAGCTTTTACAACGCTTGAGAAAGGCTTCGCCAAGTCTGACTTGGCTGAAACCGGATTTGACTGAGGCGTAGCCGCGTTTGACGCGGTCCTTGTCCTATATTGAGAAGCTGTTTTTCTTTGGTATGGCATAAAAT
>CAZDTO010000059.1:0-5995 GCA_964508395.1 uncultured Gammaproteobacteria bacterium
AATCTAAAAATCCAAACTTTATGGACTTATCTACGCGTGGCTAGATTTCTCACCCAGCTAAGCTGGGTTCGAAATGACAGATTGATGCTAACCGGTGTACAAATTATCAGATTGAAAATCAATGATAAATGATAAATGGAAAATATTATTGTGCAATAATTTATTGGACAATAATGGTCCCCGTCTGTTCCGGTTTGAAGTGATTGTGGTAACCATAAGTGCCGGGGTCATTAAAAATAAGCTGCACTGAAAAATCCGGAGGAAATGTCCCTAAGTTAAGCGGTGGATAAAGTTGATGCGTGGGGTGAGGATCTGAGCTGACTGTCCCGTCAACGCTGGTTTTGTTAAACCAGATCACTCGTGTCCCCTTCTTCACTGTCACTACCTTGGGGACAAATCCATTAGAAGTAAGATTGATTTCAACTTGTGTTCGTGCTGCTTCAAGCGCCTGATCAATCGTCGGCAGTACAATAGATGGCGTTGGTCCAGATGCAGACCTAGGTCCTGTTTGCTCTTTACCAAAGAGGAAAACTGCGCCAATCAAAACGAGAATTGCGATAAACAGCCCGGCTACGATAAACTTATTTTTATTCGTATTGGTGGGATTTATATTCGTCGTGGTAGTAACAACACCCTCCGGTTCCATAACGTTTAGCATAAAACAAAAACCCAGGAAAAATCAAGTGGCCAAAAAAGTCCCTGTAAAATACAGTCGTTCAGCAATCACCAAAAAAAGTGAGTGAATAAAATTTTTTGAGGATGAATGTTTGAACCTGAGCTTGTCGAAGGTGAGTTACACCCGTAAAAAAATTTTCGTTCACGAACGAAAAAACATACCCGTTGGTAAATCCTGAACGACAACTGTAAAATACGTTGACAAGTTCCAAAAATCCCTGTACAGTAAAATATAAGGCAAGATATGAATGGAGATTCTGACAAACCGATAGCTATACCAACTCCCCCGCCGCCAAAAAAGAAAAATAATTTTGTCGTTATTATGATACTTCTCGCGTTCATTGGTGGATTCCTCATGCTGACTTTTTTTCTTAATCCTCAGAATTCCGTGGATCGTAAGACAGTAGTGGATAAAGCTCCATCGGAAAAAACACCTTTGTTTGTGTCCCGGCCTTTACCTTCGTTTGATTTTGGCCCAGTTGAGAGATGGAAAACGTATATAAACAGCACCTATGGATTTTCTTTTCGTTATCCTGAGAGCACGAGCGTCAGCGAATCCATGGATGAGATAGCCTTAACTTCAGATGATTTCTCGCAACTTATGAGAGTTCGTGTACAAAATGATCCGTTTACAGAGCCTAAGAAGGGAACAAAGCATAAAAATTTCACGACGTTTTATCCTGTTACTGATGTAGAAAAGACTGAAGTAATTATTGCTAATGAAAAAGCTACCAATTATATTCTCAAATGTAGTGCTGAAAATTGTTATGGAAATTTTGTCTACCTCAACCATGGAGGTAGCTACTACGAAATCAACTTCTATCTTGCGGATGGTAAACTAACGGCATTTCGAGATCAATTTTTTTCTAATTTTCAATTTAATATATAATTATATGCATCATCTATTTCCCATCAAAAAACTCTTCGCTCTTACAATTGTGTTATTTATCATCATATTCTTTGCCTCTTCATTCATGAAATCTGCCTCAGCTCAAACGGTTTGTACAGCACCACATGGAGGAAAACTGACTGCGACATATGTAACAGGTCCAAATGGCAGCGGGAAGGGTCAGGCAACAATTTACAATAACTCTTCAACCTGTACATATCTAGTAGGACTAGCAGCATATAGCGTGTACGAACCATATGATCCGGATCCAAATAATCTAAACTGGATTTATACACAGACGTATTATGCTCATATCCAGCAAAACTTGGCTCCTGGTAGATCAATTACTTATCAAGTAAATATCCCAAGTTGCGCATGGCAAATAGATGCATACCAGAATGATGTACTTATCGATCTTTTACCAGGAAAGCTGTATCAAGATAATGGTACTCTTATTGGTGGTGGGTGGTTGCAAAATGATGCAAGCTATCCACTTTGCCCGCGCTACACTGTTTCGGGAAGAGTATTTGAGGATCTAGATCCGTATAATAATTCATATGACTCCGGTGAGCCTGTGTTTTCAAATGTCAAGGTAGAAATTACAAGAAAACTTGCAGATGGGACATTTCAACCACCATGCTGCTATACCAATAGCAGAAATACTAACTCATCTGGAATTTATTCATGGTCAAATATCGTGACGCCGGGTACGTACCGGATATTTGTTCCGACAATTCCAGATGGATACTATTCTGCTGCATCAAATCCAAGAGAGAAAACGGTATCAAGCGGAAATATATCAGCAAATTTCCCTCTCAGGCGTACTGGTTATAACTGGACAGGACGAGTTCGCATTGATCCTGATAATGACTGTATCTTTGACACCGGAGAAACAGTTTATTCTGCCGGTGCTCAATTACAGCTTACAGGTACCTCAACATTGACAGGTACAACAGCTTCAAATGGAGAATATACATTCAGCAATCTTGCCAGTGGCTCAACCTACACCATGACCCTTGTTACGATACCCTCAGGCTACGAGTTGAGCTCTTGTAATGACAATACTCGTGGCCCTTATACAATTACCGGTGATCGGGCAAATAATTTTTATATACGACTAAATAGCTTTACTATTTCTGGCAATGTCTTCGTTGACGCAAACAAAAATGGAAAGAAAGTGCCTGATGCTGATCCCAATTACACTGCTACACCGATCACAATTACTCTTAGCCCGCTTCCTGCAGGCGTTACTATCAGCTACCCTGCACAAGGAAGCTATCAAATCAGCAATGTTCCAGCAGGAAACTATCGGGTAACCATGACCAGTCCATGGCCATTGCCAAAAGGCTACACGCTCACATTCCCTCCAGGCGCTGGCGGATCTCCGTATTATGACATTACTGCAGGCTCATGTAGTTGGAATCCTCAAGGTGGAGATACGACATGCAACATAGGTAATTACAGCAATCTCAACTTCGGTCTCACCAACTCCAATCCATGGATGCAATCCTTCGGACTTGATATGCGCTTTGACAGAGGATTCAGCAATCCCATACCTCAAAACCCGCACGCTTCCTGCAAAGATTCTGGCATAACGTATGCGATGAGAACAAGTAGCGCATCCAATACTCCCGGCGTACTCCTCATCGGTGACAATTCATTTGATGTTGGTTCCGGCCAGCTCTCACAGAGGCCGCCGTGGGGCTGGAATGTAGGAGGATCTTCCTACCCTGAAATATTCCGTCCGACTACAAGCGAGCTTAAGACATCTTATACCTTTATGCGCAACAATGCCAAAGAGCAGGGCTCCACATTCATTGACATACGTACTGTCTCAGGCTGCAGTGATACAAGCAATTGCACTATTCCAAGCAATCTTCCCTCAGGAGTATATGTGACTGAACTTGTTGATGACGGCACATATGGCAATAATCCCCTTACCATTGTTGGAAACGCATCCTTTAGCGGAAACAACGACTATCTCTTTTTGGTTGATGGAAATCTTACCCTCAGAAATAAAACCTCTGTCTCAACATCAACAACAGCTACATTTTCTGTCGCAGGAGATATCATCGTTGATTCCAGCGTTGGCTCTCCGCCTACCACCTGTCAAGCTACGACAAGGGATCTGGAAGGCCTCTTTAGCGCAGATAAAAGCTTCATCCTTGGATCACGCGCTAACTGTTCTTCCGGTGTCTCAGATTTACAAATGAATATCTCAGGATCAATTGTAGTTAATGCCAAACGCCAGGGAGGAAGTTTTGACAACAGACGCGATCTCTGTGGAGATAACCTTAGTTATCCTGTCCTTACCATATCAGCACGGCCGGATTTCCTGATCCACGCGCCGCTCTTTCTACTCCGGCCAAACGTCATCTGGCAAGAGGTGGCGCCGTAGTAATATTTGTGTGCCACAATTCATCAAGCGTCGGCATTGATTCAAAAGATCCACCTGTTTCCTGACGATATTCACCAAAGACAAATCGAACAAACTTTCGCAACTCACTCCTATTAAATGGCATCTGTACTCGCTGTCTAAGCGCAGGCACAGCAGACTGACCCTCAGGGACAATAGTAGTAAAAATTGACGCACCTTCTGTAAAAAGCGGATCAAGAATTTTTCTCATCAGAAAAAACTTCTCATACTTACCATCGAATCGGGATATATCATTTGCACAAGAATACTCACCTATACCGTCAATTACGACTCTTCCATCCGTTTCAATAAGGGTATAACTATCTGGCGTGTATACATGAGGATTACAGCCAAGATACTTCCTGCCAAAAATTGTTTCTTTTTCGACAACGTCAAGATCAAGCGCTTCAGTGATTGCTTTGGTCAGATAAAATGAGCGATCACTATCAAGCAGTACCAAGGGCGCATGTATTGTACGCAACAGGACCTTATGTGCCATATCTTCAAACATGTGTCCCGCCGCGTAGTTTTGAAAATCTTCGTAGCCTCTAATCTCGTAATCTGCAATCTTGGGAATTTTTGCTACCGCACGTTGATAAAAAGCAGAAAATTCTTTACTATGAAGATATGCGTTAAAAATCTCACTGCCGGTAAGAAAAGATTCTTCAAAAGTGTCAACCTCATCTTGCTGCTCATAGTACAACGCCTGGATCAAAAAACGAATCGAGGCAAGTTCGGCAGGAGTTCTTACACGGTTATCATAAAGCATATCTCTCTTGTTCTGCTCGATGAAACGTGATCTTTCCCGATATATCGTAATTGGTTGCTTGCTTATGAGCCTTTGTATCCTTGCTGCTTCTGGTCCATGCCTATCTTTTCCAATGCTGGTTTCATATAAATCATCTTCGAGTGTTTCAATATCTTCTCCATCTTCAAATGCCCGCCCAAGTTCGTACAAAAGTCTATTTGAATATCCCCGTCTTTCTGTACTATATGCCCGCATAATAAGATTATTTACAATAAAGAACCAGGATAATATCATACCGCAACCTGGTATAGCAAGTTTGACCACCTAATAATCTAATAATCACCTGGGAGGTGATTTGAATCTGCACCTAGGGAAAATCCGCAAATAATCTTACGGCACGGGGAATTTCAAGCACAAAGATTTCACTTCTTTGGCAATTGCAGAAAGTTTTTTGTTATCCGCGATCTGGCTTCTGTACTGCTTCATCACCTCTAGTCTCTTTTCCTTCTGCTCTGGAATCTCGCAACCTTTAACTTCATTTATTACTCTAACATACCATTGCGCAATCTTTACCATCTCTTTTTCTTTCATCCCCCGAGTCGTGATCGCAGGCGTGCCAAGGCGGATGCCAGAAGGATAAAAAGGTGGCATTGGATCAAACGGCACACCGTTTTTGTTAAGCACAATGTTTGCTTTTTCAAGAGCGAGTGCTGCAACCGCACCATTTACTTTTTTATTTCTAAGATCGATAAGAATAAGATGATTGTCTGTACCGCCGCTGACGAGATCAAAATTAAATTTAAGTAATTCCTGCGCCAATGCCTTGCTATTTTTGACTATCTGTTCGGAATATTTTTTGAAGAGTTTAACCTGAGCTTCACGAAGGGATACAGCAATTGCCGCTGTCTGATTATCATGCGGACCGCCTTGCAGTCCTGGAATAATTGCGCTGTCAATTTTCTTGGGAAGCTCAGGATTTTTCTTTATACCCTTGTCTGTAATCATAATCATTGCTCCCCGCGGACCGCGAAGCGTCTTATGACTAGTTGTAGTAATAATATGAGCGTATGGTACAGGTGATGGATGAACACCGGAAATGACCAAACCTGCGATGTGAGAAATATCAGCCATTAAATACGCATTAACGCTGTCTGCAATTTGCCCAAATTTTTTAAAGTCAATAATTCTCGGATACGCTGTAAAGCCGCAGACAATAATTTTTGGTTTTTCCTTTTTGGCAAGTTTGGCAATCGCGTCATAATCAAGA
>CAZDTO010000060.1:0-5890 GCA_964508395.1 uncultured Gammaproteobacteria bacterium
CAGTGGCAGAGCGAGTCATTGGTAATGACTAGGTCATGGGTCCGATTCCCATCGTCGGCTCTCATCTTTCGCGGTAAATACGTGACAGGAACAAGCCTCCAAAATAAAAAAAACCATACTTCTCAAGGGTATTGAGACTGCGTATGGTTTAGTAAAAATAAATTCGCCCTTTGGCTACCGAAGTAACGTTTGCTTATTTCCCCTGAGAGTCAAATTAGGAAGGCTGTCTATCCCGCCAAAGCGAAAAAGAACTACGCCTCGTTGTCGCCTAAGGCGACTACCTCAGGTAAAACGATTCTGTAGAGGAAAAATGAGCAACTTCTTCGCGTATCAAAGAGCAATTGTAGTATATGGCGCTTTGTTTGGTTTGTCAATTACTAGGAGTCTTCTTGTTATGTGAAGCAACAAATCCGACCATTCCTTTCCCTTTTCTTACCGGGTCGTATTCTTTTATTTTTTGCATTATTCTATCATTTGTTTCAAATTCTGGTGGTTCAATTCCAAGGAATTGTTGTTCTATTATTCTTTGATTTACAACGCGCTGGACAATTTCTTCGATATCGGCACCGCTTAAGCCTTTTGTATGGCTTGCTAATAGTTCTAAATCCAACCCATCAAATAGTCGCCTCTGCGCTCTTTTTTCCGCAGCGTTCATATGAATTACAAAAATTTTTTCTAGATCTTTTGTTTCTGGCAACTGTACATCAATTATATGATTGAATCGGCCTGCACGAAGCATTCCAGGATCGATAGTTTCTCGTAAATTTGTTGTGCCGATAACAAGTATGTTGCTATTGTTTGAAATGCCATCAAGTTCAGTCATAAGCGTTGTGGTAATGCCATGCATATAGCTCACTCGGCTACGTGCGATTGCATCCAGTTCGTCAAGGATGATAACGGCTTTTCCATCCTTCCTTGCTTGCGCAAACGTGTCCCTAACTCTTTGTTCTGACGCTCCAACTAAAGAACGGAGTATATTTCCTACCTGCATAGAATAGGTAGGTACGCTGGCTTCTCGTGCTGTCGCTATGGCAAGTGATGTTTTTCCCGTGCCTGTGGGGCCATTGAGAAGAAATTTTGTTGGTGGTATAGCGCCTTGTTGTGTAAATTTTTCAGGATTCATTAAACCAAGTATGCCCAGGCGAAGCATTTTTTTTGCTTCTTCATGCCCGCCGATATCATCAAAGGTCATGTACTTCATATTATCCGGTCTTATTTTTCCTACTGCCTCATCATTGGTCGTTTCCTCACCAAATACAGTAATACCAGCGCTTCTTATGTATCCTTTTTGCATTGCTATCCTATTGTTCATTCGTTCTATGAGGCTACTAATATTATGCTGAGGTCTTAGCTCGTATGTTTTTGCAGGTGAGGATTTGCCTTCTGATTCGCAGACCGCATTCACAACGTGTCCTAGCATTACAGCATATAACTGATAATTTTTTTCAAATGTCTGTTTACTCTGTTGCGGATCAGATACAAAATGAAAGCAGTAATCTGTGGTGCTTATTGGGTGAAATGCAAATTCTGTTTGTGAGTCTTCATAGTATTGATTATCATCCCGATCTTCTGCACGTTTTATAATATCAAGAATTCCGATTAATTCATTATGTCCCTGATATAAAACCTCATATCCAATAGGTTGTAATCTTTGGATCAGCATGTTTTGAATTTTTTTTAGATTTAAATTTAATTTTGGGAGTTCTCCAATAGCTTTTCTAACAGCTTCGGTAAGCGGTATGTCTTGATCTGCATTTTCTTTTTTATCAGTAGTTAATGCTGTTGCAAGCTCAAACTCAAGATTTTCGCTATCATATTGAAGTATTGACTGCATGTGTTTAATAAAACTGTCTTGCATATCGATTTCTCCGACCTCCAATAAGGGAGACTCATTCCCCAGTGCTTCCATTGTCGCGTTGTGATTTATTGTAAGCCACTTATGGAGATCGGCTGATCCTTCTGCATTTACAGTAAATTCTGGTTTTTTATTGAGATACTCTTTTCCTGTTTCTTTCCCCCTTATCATAAACGAGCTATTTATAGCATGATTATAGGATTTATGCAAACTAAAAACCAAGCAGTGAGAGAGAGAAGGCGTAGAGGGTAAAGATGAAGCGTTGGAAGGAAAAACCGCCGATGGGGAAAAAGAGGAGGAACATAAGGATAAAAATGCCGATTGATGCAAGCGAAAGATATGCCTGAGCATATCGCTGCGGCAAAAGCAGAGCAAAAACTTTTGACCCATCAAGCGGCGGGATAGGGATGAGGTTAAAGATCGCAAGGATGACATTGAGATTTACGATCTGGACGACAATAAATGCAATAAGATCAATAAATGATGTAAGCGGAATCTGCGAAAAAGCAAGGGAGATAAAGCCATAGTCGGCAAAAAATAACCTGAAAATGAAACTTGCGGCAACTGCAATTATGACGTTGGTAAGCGGTCCGGCAAGCGAGACAAGTGCGACGTCTTTTCTTCCCTCCTTCAGGTTAAATGGATCTATCGGTACAGGTTTTGCTCCGCCGAATATGACAGGCGAGCCTGAAATCACAAGAAGAAGAGGCAATAGAACGCTCATCATCGGGTCAATATGGCTTTTGGGATTAAGCGTTAGTCTTCCCATAAGCTTTGCGGTCGGGTCTCCGAATCGGTATGCCACATATCCATGCGCGACTTCATGAATAATCGCTGAGAATACTAAAATCGCGATAGTTATGATGATGAGTGTTAATTGATTGAAAAGAATCTCCATTCATGGTATAGTATACCCCTCTGCTTTCAAAATGTAAATTTATAATACCTAACGAAGCAATCATTAGGTGTGTTTATATGCTATAGTAGGATAGTTTCGTTTTGAAAGCTACGGTAGGTATATACCAAATTATTGAAAATGATTGCGAAGTGGTATATACGGTATTAATTAAGGATTTGTCTATGGCGATGCGATGTGATAACTGTCATAAAGGGATAATGTACGGGCACAATGTGTCTCACTCAAAACGCAGAACAAATCGGGTTTTCAAACCCAATCTTCATGTCGTGCGGTTAGGGACAATAGGAAATAGAGTAAAAATGAAATTTTGCACGAAATGCCTTCGTTTATTAAAGAAACAGACGAGTGGGAAGACATCTGCGGTTATGAGTAATCCTCCAGCCCAAGCGGTTGCAAGCTAAAAGCGAAAAGCGTAAAAGTTAAAGCTACAACTAAAAGCTCAAAACTAATAAATTTTCAGTTTGTCAATTTTTTCTTTCAATTCGGGGTAACCATTGATAAAGTCTCTGTAGCCCATAACTTTTCCTCCTTCAATCTGAAGTTTTTTACCAGGAAGAAATTTAACGATTTTTACTTCACTGTTTTTTTTCACCTCGAAGGAGTCCATTCGGCCACCCCCGAGGTGGACACGAGTCCATGCAGCGGGCCAGGGGAAATACGCGCGGATCATGCGGTCAAGTTTTTCAGGCGGTGGAGGATTGTCAATGTCAAAGTATCCATCTTCCTTTTTCACTTTATCACAAAAAGTTGCTCGAGCATTATTTTGTGATTTTTGCTCTAGTTTGTTAGAGTAGTAATCAGTAATGATGCCGGTTAGAAACGATGCGGCAGTTGTAAATAATTTTGTATGGAGGGCTTCAGACGTATCGTCTGGATTTATTGGTAGTTTATATTGTGCAAGGATCGGGCCGTGGTCCACCTGTTCATCTATTTTTATAAATGTAATGCCTGTTTTTTTGTCGCCGTTGAGAATAGCTGTTTGGATGGGAGATGGGCCGCGGTATTTAGGCAGCAGTGATGGGTGTATATTGATTGCGCCAAGACGGGGAATGTTTAAGATTTCCTTTGGAATGAGTTTGCCGTAGGCGGCGACGACGAAAAGATCAACATCCGGAATTTCTAATGTCAAATTTCTAATTTCTAATGATTTTAGAGTAAAGACTGGAATTTGATTTGCGAGTGCAAATTGTTTGACGGGGGAGGGGGTGAGGATTTTTTTCCGGCCGACTAAAGCGTCGGAAGAAGTTACTACGCCGATGACGGTGAAGTTTTCCGCAAGTATTTTTAAGATAGGGATTACAAAAGAAGGAGTGCCAAAAAAAACAATTCTCAACATGAAAGTCAAAAGTTAAAAGTTAGAAGTCAAAATTACAAGTAAAAATTCAAAAGTTAAGCTCTAAAACTAGTTCAGAATGACATAGCCTTATATTACTTTTTATTTTTGAATTGTACTTTTGACTTTTGCATTTTGAATTTTAAGTTATATTTTTATTTCCTCAAACACCGTTTCTCCTTTTTCATCCTTTGATGACTTATAGAGTTTTCCTTTTTGTTCAAGTACGCGTTTTGGAAAGAGAATGCCTTGGAGGTGGTCGTACTCATGCTGGACAATGGTGGCAAGAAATCCTGCAAACATTTTTGTATGTTGCTTCCCGTGCTCATCAAGGAAGGAGAGTTTGATTTTTCCCTCTCTTTGTACTTCGCCCCAAATATCAATGAGCGATAGGCATCCTTCAAGTTTTATCCGGGAGTGTTTTTTCTTTTGTATTTCAGGATGTTTTTGATTTGCTTGGTTTTTTTGATCGATGAAAGGAAGAAGTTTTGGATTAATACATATAAGCAATGGTGACGTTTTGCTTGGCCTGGCCATAAAAAGCTGAATGGACTTGCCAACTTGAGGTGCTGCAAGACCTACTCCTTCAGGGTCTTTTGCGCTTTCAAGCGTTTCTGTCATCTGTGCGATAAGCAAGCGAATCTCCTTGTTAACTTTTTTTATCGGTTGTGCAATGCTTGAGAGCACTGGATTTGGTGCGGTAATTATAGGTAATAACATATGTTTTTATAAAGCGTTCCAGCTTTTCAGCGTTTTAATGGTTTCCTCATCATCTGCTGAAATACTGTTTAGTATATGCTCGAG
This sequence comes from uncultured Gammaproteobacteria bacterium, assembly GCA_964508395.1. Taxonomy (GTDB): domain Bacteria; phylum Patescibacteriota; class Microgenomatia; order Levybacterales; family UBA12049; genus CAZDTO01. The sequence goes on from CAZDTO010000060.1 coordinate 4,912, forward strand.
TGATGCTTGGGCCTTTTTTTGTTTTTGGGGATCTATTATTAGTTCGTTTTTATCCACAGCAGAATCATGGTATGCAAGACCAAGCGTGAAGTACGCATCACGATAATCGGGCTTTAATTGAATGGTTTTTTCTAAAATTTCCACAGCTTTTTGCGGTGAGCCAGTAAGACGATACACATAGCCAAGATTATACAAGAGTTTAGCGTCTGTTGGTGCAATTTGAACAGCTTTTTCAAGAGATTCAATGGCAAATTGCAAAAATTGCGGATCGAGACGGGCAAGTTCATAGATCATGCGCACACGATTTTTCCAAAATGACACATTGTTGGGATGTCGTGTGACCACATTTTCGCTAAGTAGGAGAGCATTGTATGTGTGCTCTGCTGCTTCTGTTGCTTTTTGCTCATCCATGAGCTCTACAGCGATAAGCGCGTTACTATATGCCAGTTCTTCTTGAAACACCGGTTCATCGCCCCGAAGCACTGTGGACTCCGTGAGAAATTTGAATGCTTTTTTTCCATCATCTTGTCTATTGGCATTGTAGCCTTTGGCATAGGCAATATCTGCATACCAAAAACGCGCAAGCATGAATAGGGTGTATATGCTGGTAAACAGTATGATAGATACTGCGGCCCATTGTTTATATTCGAACTTACGTTGATTTGATATGGTGCTTGTGCGATTTCCCGCTTCGCGGGACATTTTCCCGTCCTGAAATAAAAGAAAAATGAGTCCCGGGATGAGGAAAAAGAAGATATTGATAATGACCACAGAGAACCCAAAAAAATTGGAAACTAGAATAGAAATCCAACCTGAAAAGAGACCGATTGGTAAAAGGATTGTTGAATTTCCTTTTAGCAATTTAGCAATTGAACCATATAACAATTTTATGAAATTATAGACAAACATTCCGATGAATAATAGATATGCTCCTAAACCAAAAATACCAGTGGTTGTTAGGTAATTGATGTATTCATTG
>CAZDTO010000061.1:0-942 GCA_964508395.1 uncultured Gammaproteobacteria bacterium
AAGCTGTTTTATATTGCTCGTCAACACCGGTCTCCCCCGTAAACCGTTCATCCCAAAAAATAGTCTCTTGCGGTCCGACTGCTCCAATCGCAAGCTCGGGATTTCCCGGCGCGCCGATTTTCTTTATCACAATAATATCAAGCGGAAAACCAAGTTTATCAGCAACTCTTTGTGCGACAATCACCCCACCCCGGGTAATGCCAAGGACAACACCCTCGTCAATGCCTAATTCTTTCTTAACTTTATCTCCAAGAAGGTTTCCTGCTTCCTGTCTGTCTGCAAACATAGTAAATTGTAAATTGTAAACAGTAAATATACATTGTAAATTTTAAATTTTATATGTGTATTTACTATTTTAAATTTAATATTTAAAATTACTAGAACAGTCCAAGTTGTTTCTTGTCCGTTTCACTTGCAACCTCATGATTCCATATTTTGACCTTCCCGTACTCACCATCAAAACCCGGATCAATAACTATATCACCAAGACGGACTTTTCTCACTCCCTCTCCTACCTTCACTCCTCCAACGGATACTATTTTCTCAATTGGCGTACGGAGTAATACCTCAAATTCAGATTGCAATGCATTGCAAATCGTTTCATAGAGCGCTTTGGCTTTCATACTCGCTGTGGTTGATGAAAGACTTTCTGCCACAATCTCAAGAAGCGGCACAAGCTTGACATACGGTGGCTGTTTTTTTGACCCGTCAACATACCAAGTGAGCCCATGGGAATTCTGCTTTTTCCCAACAGGATTCTCTTTGGTGCTAAATTGCTGCAAACGGAAAAGAACACCTTCAGTTAATCTTCTGCGACAGACAGGACATACAGACCCTTGTTTTCTAATTTCTTCTGGTCCAAACGCTACCTTGCAACTGCGATGTCCACTATAATGATACTTGCCTTCTTCAGGATAAAACTCTATTGTATGACTTATCTTT
>CAZDTO010000061.1:952-5737 GCA_964508395.1 uncultured Gammaproteobacteria bacterium
GGATCCCGTTTAATCGCCAAACGAATATCATCATAAGAGATCTCGTTTGCGTTATTTGTTATTGGTAATTGGTTATTGGTTATTCCATTTTTGTTGCTCACAAAAATGGTAGCTTCCCTCCCCATCTTTGCTGGACTATGCGCATCAGAAAAAGACAAGATCGAACGGTTTTGCAACTCTTTTATCTGCCAATTCATCTGCGGATCACTTGACAGTCCTGTCTCAATCCCATAGATGTTCTTGGCTAAATCACCAAATGCTTCTTCAAGTGAATCAAATCCTGATGCTGACCCATAAATACCAAAATGAGGCGTCCAAACATGGCAGGGGATAAGAAGACAGCGCTCATCAACCGACAAAATCAACTCCAGAAGGTTTTTCGATGAAAGACCAACAATGGGCCTGCCATCGCTATGAAGATTGCACCCTCGCGAAACCAACTCTTTACTAATCTTCTCTGCTGTCTCAAAATTCGGCGCAAACACCAAATTGTGGATTCTGCGCAGTTTACCCCCCTGCGAATATATACTGGATATCTCAGTTGAAAGAATAAACAGCGTCTTTTTCTCTTTATCAACTTGTGACTTAGTACTTAGGACTTGTGACTTTAAGCTATAGATTCCCTCTCCCATTTCTTCTAACTGCTGTCTCATCTCTTTAAACCACAGCGGATGAGTCCAATCGCACGCTGAAAGAATATCAATCCCCTTCTGCTGAGCATACTGGCCCATAACTGGAAGCGTCATACTCGGCGAAACCGCTCTACTGTACTTTGAGTGTAGGTGTAAATCCGCTACTACTTGCATAAGGAGTTGTGAAATTTAAAAACTATTGTAACACTTTAATAAAAGCAATAAAAGCAGCCACATTAGCATTTAAAAGCCCTGAATAATATTGCTATAAGATAGATTTTTGGACCGAAAATTGATATAATCTTGCACTATGGCAGCAAAGCATGAGCTGGAAAGCAATTTAACTGGAGAACCTCCGGTAGACTACGACAGGCTTATTAAGCTTGCAGAGAAAAATCCTTCTTTAGTTCCTATTGTTGCTCTTGTCAATCCGGTTCCGCTGGCTAGAAACCTCGACAAGTTTGCAAAATTCTATAGGCTCTCAGGTGATTACTATTACGAGAGCGTTGGTGAACAGGATATGAAGGAATTTACCCGAATAATTAAACCAATCCTTTCCAAAATGAAGGCAAGTCAAGAAAAAATATTTACAGAGGTTTTTGATGATCCGCTTTTGCATGAAGCAGAGGATTTGTTTAACCGCGCATCTACCCTTCTTTCTCCAAAAAGAAAAAAGCGTATTGTTCCGCCAGACCCGCTTATGATAGCTGCAAATGCTTATGCTGACATTGAGAAGCGATATGGGTCTCAAAGAATCCAACGAGTCAGTCAGGGCTTAGTTACTGATGCCTTTGATTTAATTTGCGCAAGAGATCTTGAAAGGACTCGCGTACGATATGAGATATTCTTTGAAAAACAGAAAAGACCTCAGGCTGATAAAGCTACAGAGATAACAAGGCAGACACTGAAAGATACTGCAAATGATTTACGATTACGCATCTTACGCGAATCAATCGCCCATTTTATGTATAGCCCGTTTGTGCCTCCCCTCTACTACGGAAAAATCGACCATGAAAACAACTATATATCAGATATCATGCCATACGATGAGCAATCATTTACCCTTCTAGGGTTTCCCGATTATGGCTGGCCAGGAGACAGGATTAATTTAATAAAAAATGGAATTGACCTAAAACTGGTCGAGGAAGTTTCACCATCTAGTTATAAGACTATTTACAATCTAAGGGATATTGTCAATAAATTAGCAGATCCTGCACAATTTCAAAAAGAAACACTTTTAGACTACCTGCTGCTCTCAACAAGAAGCTGTATGCTCCATTATACAAAGTATTTACTGTATGACTCGTATGATGGAAAAAATTATTCAGGATGTTGCGCCGATTCTCTTCAATCCATGGAAGCACAAATGGACACCTATGGAGGTTTTTTTACCTGGTTTATCGCAATGAAGAGCAACGACTGGCTAGCAGAACGCGAAGAACTGGCAAAAAAACTTGGTCTTCCTTCAATATTTGATATAGTGCCGGGACTTGACCCAGCAGGCAGCAGCAAGCCATCATCGGATGGAGCAAACCAGATAATACGTCGGGGCATGTCATTTCATGGCCAGTTGGATATTCTTCATGTAAGAAATAACACAATCGCAGAACAGGAGGCATCACGAAGGAAACCGGTTATTGCGATTACTGGAGACGAAGAAGCAGTGCAAAAAATTGATACGCTTTACCTGCCTTCCGCAGATTGTATTAAAGAATTGACACCTTTCCATAACGACGGCGTACAAGAGAAAGAAGGCAATACAAAGGGAAAAGTCTCTATCCGCGGACTTCAACCTATAGAGGCTGGTTATTACAGCTATCTCCCGTTTCATCCGGATCTGCAAATATCCTCTGTTCAACTCTTCACAATAGAGGGAAGAATAATTAACCGGAATACGTATGCTGTAGAAAAAAATTTAGAGGGTATTGTACGCCTAAGTTTTCCAGGATTTTATAGAGAGCAGGTTATGTTTTCTTTTGATGCTCTATATTCAAAAGAGGAAAAAATGCTCCCAGAGGATTTAGAAAGCCTGGATAAAGACAAACTTGCCAAAGCAAACGCTGCCTTAGAAGACGCCGGATTAACTCACCTTGCCAACGCTGTAAATATTGCTATTGGCAAAAAAGTCTCCGATGGCCAAAAGCTATCTCTATCAGATTTAGAAAATGTATTTTTGTCTGAATCAGTTTACTCCTATGATCCTGCGTTTAAACTAAAAGCTGGTCGGGAAATATTCGACGATTTATATCGTCTGGGTGGATTTCTTGACCCGGTATCACAAAAGTTACATATTCAATGTGATAGTGCAGCAGCTATTTATACAAAATATTTAAATATCTATTTCAGCGGAAACGCAAAGTATTATGCAGAGCCAATACTATGTTATTATCAACCTGAGCAGAAGGATACAGAAAGAATAATAACCGGAAATAATAAACACGCACGGGTTGCTATTACCAATAACTATAAGATTGTTACAATTCGGGATACTACCCCTTCCGGTGGTCTTAGCAAACAACTGCCACTAACACTGGCCTCAGAATCATTTGTCCAAAACGCAAAAACAAAAGAAGAACTTGTCAGAGAAAGCCTATCAGCTCTGATGCAATCCTGGAAAGATATAAGCGCAAACAAGAATGTGCAAAGTCAAATTGCCGCCTGGACAAATATTGATGTTACTGAACCATTGGTTACTACAGCAAGGGTCATATCTCTACTTGCCGATCTTTCGGAAAAAAATAATCTTGGTGAAGTAGTCTACAGAGCGGAACAATTTTTCCGCTCTGAATCATTTAGTCTTGCGGAGCTAACAAAAATATTAACAGAGAGAGTAAACGCAACAAAAAAGACCTTAGATTTCATGTTAACCAGCAATAGGAACACCTTTTACAATACAGACCTTCCCGGCAACATATTCCTTCAACTAACTGCACTGCAATCGCAAATAAAAGACCACTTGGGGCTTATCGCTGCCACCAATAACTATTGAATTCTATCTACTTCTTCCCCTGCTGTTGATACATCGCAATTAGTTCCTTAACCGTAGTTGCATCCTCGGCTTTTTTATCTTTGTCTCTAAAAGTCACGAGGCGTGGGAAACGGAGTGCATAGCCCACGCCCTTGGCTCCATCAACAATTTCCATCCCGGCGGTATGATTGGGACTCCGTGTTATTTCATCTGCTAGAACCTCAATCACAATTTCAGGTTTCACCCAGACAGATGGCTCAATTTTTGAATTGACACGCGCTGGCTTATGATTAAGTTCAAAACCTTTCGTTTTAACTTTAATGCTCTGCCACTCTTCATCAGTTAAACCAGTACCAATTTTGCTGACTGTTACAAACTCGTCATTTTTTTCATCATAGACGCCAACCAGAAGTGCTCCTGCGCCAAATGCAGTCCGTTTCCCCTTACCGAAGATGTAGCCTAAGACAACACAATCAATCGTGTCATGCAGTTCACCCGCAGAATGGCGCTTAAGCTTCACCCAGTTAAAATTCCTGCCACCAGCTTCATAGAGTGAGTCAACCCGTTTGACAACAACGCCCTCAAGTCCTTTGGAAATTGCATCATCAAGCATCAACTGAAGCTCTTTTGGAGTTTGCAATACTTTTCCGGGAGACGGGATAAGAATATCATCGTTTTCTACATATTTCTTAAGCATCTCAATTCGCGAAAGCAGAGGAGTATCAATAAGCGACTTTCCGTTGATATACAGCACGTCAAACACAAACGCCCTCAAGGGAAGTTTTTTTGCGACCTCGTCGATGTTATGCTTTCTTCTCCGTTTTGTTGTTTCCTGAAACGGCAGAAATTCCTCAGAATCCGGCTGGTAGGCTAAGGCCTCTGTGTCAAGAATTGCTGTTTTTGCCTTTACCTGCTTCTTTGTTCCTACAATCAGCTCAGGAAACATATGCGTCATGTCTTCAAGGTTGCGGGAGAACATCCGAACATCATCACCGTCTTTGTGAATCTGAACCCGAAACCCATCATATTTGAACGTCGCATGGACACCTGAATTCGTCATCCTGGTCGAAGATCCAGGATCAACTGATTCTGGAGTCTCCGGCTTCGCCGGATCCCCAGAATGACGGGCAGTAGTCGTATAATCAGAAACCATCTTCTCAAATACTTTTTCCGAGTTAGGCAGCC
>CAZDTO010000062.1:0-5735 GCA_964508395.1 uncultured Gammaproteobacteria bacterium
ACAACTACTGTTCTTTCAAAAACTCCTGATAAACTCCCGTCCTTGGTGACAATTGTCCAACCATCATCACCTCGATACGCAACTTCTGGCTGGCCCAGGTTGTAAATAACCTCTATCGCAATTACCATGCCTTCCTGCAGTAAAGGCGTTTTTTCAATCGAGCCGCGCAAGAATCCTGGCACCTCCGGGTCTTCGTGAAGTTCTCGCCCAACACCATGCCCCACCAAACTTCGAACCACTGAATATCCTCCTTGCTTTTCAACAATTTCCTGAATCGTTTTGGAAATATGTCCAATTCGATTTCCAACTTTTGCAACTCTAATTCCCTCCTCAAGCGCCCTCTTCCCCGTTTCCAAAAATCTATCAACATCTTCAGCTGAACTTTGAACTTTGAACTTTGAACTTTGAACTTTTATTGTTTCCGCCATATCCGTATGAAACCCTTTATAAAATACCCCGCAATCAACACCCACCACGTCGCCTTCGCTTAACTTGTATGCCGTAGGAATGCCATGCACAACGACATCATTGGTCGAAACACAAATTGCATGCTTATAGCCTGGTACTTTTGAGAATCCGGGTTCAGCTCCTTTCCCACGAATCATTTTTTCTGCAATCGTGTCAAGTTCAAGCTCTGAAACACCCGGCTTAGCGTGTGCAAGAACTTCCCAAAGAACTGAGGCAAGAATTTCTCCCCCCTTTCTCATTATCTGAATTTCCTCTTCTGTTTTTATATTAATCATTGTTTTAATAGAAATATCAGGCTATGTACGCAATTAGGATGTTTTGATGTGTAAACGGGCAAGCAGGCTATCAATTTTTTTATATAATTCTTCCAGGGAATCACTATTATTTTCAATCAGATAATCTGCAATAGCAATTGGCCCTCCTTTATTGAGCTGTTCAAGTTCTGTTATATCCCGCTTTCGAGATTCTTTAAGTGACAAGGGACGTATTGCACGAACAATCAAACGTTTATAACGGATATTAGGCTGCGCAAATATATGAATCAATTGCAGTCCGGAAAAAAAATTCTTCAAATACACATATTCTTCCCATGAATAGAGACCATCAATTGCAATAACATCATGTTTTTGTAGCAGTGAGTCAAGTTTTGATTTGGCTTTTATTGCATACGCCGCCATGCCAAGTTCAGCTCTTATTTTCTCCCTAAATTTACTTTCATTATCTGGCGTTAAAGGTAAGCTCAATTCATGCAAACCTTCATCGGTAACATCTCCAAAACGAACAAAAGGAATTCCTTTTTTTTCTAAATACGCTGTAGCCTCTGTTTTCCCAGCACCTGGCATACCGACAAACGCTAGAACAATTTTTTGAGAAGACTGTTTTATCATTGTGAGTGTTTTTTGAGGTGAGTAATAATATCGCTGTAGATTTCTTTAATAGATCGCTCGCCATTTATTTCTAACAAAATTTCTTTACTCCTATAGTAGGCTAGCACAGGCTTCGTGAACCTGTGAAACAATTCAATTCTCTTTCTCACCGCAGCAAGCGTCTCATCCTCACGGGCTTCGCCCTCACCATTGCGATAGGAAAGCCGCCAAAGGGCCTCCCGATCAGAAACAAGCAGGTAAATTACCGCATCGATACCATTCTTAAACGCTTTCGCTTGGGTAATCGTCCGTGGAAACCCATCGAGAATATACCCCTTCTGATATTCGGACCGCTTCAGATATTCACTCACTATGACCAATGTTTTACTATCAGAGATAAGATAACCCGCATTCATTACCTCTTTAATATAACGGCCAAGATTTGTATGTTCCCTTGAAAGATCACGAAAAATATGGCCTGTTGATAGGTAAGGAACTTTCAATTTTTTTGAAAGTAAATTGCCTTGAGTAGATTTTCCTGCACCCTGAATACCGATCAATATAATCTTCATAAATAAGATATTAAGATACTGAGATACTTAGATATTAAGAAAAATTCCTTTTGTTAACTTAATATCTTAATATCCTAATCTCTTAACATCTCAACGTTTAAGGAATCCTTCATAACTTCGCATCACAACCCCAGCTTCAATCGTCTTAAATGTTTCAAGAACGACGCTCACGACAATAAGAAGTCCCGTTCCTCCGAGGATAAGCGTTTGGATCCCTGTTATCGATTTTGCGATAACCGGAAATATAGCAATCGTTCCTAAGAACAGCGCGCCGATAAGTGTTATACGCGTCAAAATATAATTCAGGTAATGTGCTGTTGGTGTACCCGGACGGATTCCCGGTATAAATCCTCCGTGCTTCTGTATCTCTTCTGCAATCTTCTTGGGATTAAACACAATCGCAGTATAGAAAAATGTGAAGCCCACAACAAGGAAGAAATACAATATGTTATACGACATACCATCAGGATTTAACCAGGTAATAATAAACTGTGAGATGTTTTGCAGTAATGCACTTTTTGAAGAGCCTACAAAATTAGCAAAAAGGGATGGAAGGAGAACTAAAGATACCGCAAAAATAATCGGTATCACGCCTGCCTGATTGAGCCGAAGAGGCAAATGCGTTGATTGACCGCCTTGTATTCTATTTCCTCGAACTCGCCGGGCATAATGCACAGTAATTTGCCGTGTCGCTTCGTTAATAAGCACAATCGAGGCAACAACGGCAATTCCCATGACAAGAAATACGATGAGACTCATGCTTGCATCCGCTGTGAATGTGGTAAATGATTGTCCCGCAACAACCGGAAGTCTTCCAACAATCCCTGCAAAAATCAGAAGTGATATGCCATTGCCAACACCCTTTTCAGATATGAGTTCTCCAAGCCATACCAGAAATAATGTGCCTGCGACCATCGTAAGAATGAAGGACAAAAGGCTTATAGGGGGAAGGTTTGAAATAATGCTTTGGCTTCGGAGAAGCGCATACATACCGATTGCCTGGAGGATTGAAAGCGGCACGGTTAAAATCCGAGTATACTGATTGATTTTCTTTCTTCCGGCATCACCCTCCTTTGATAATTCTTCAAGCTTTGGAATTACCATTGTCATAAGCTGAAGAATAATCGAAGCATTGATATAGGGATTAAGACCCAAAGCCATAATAGAAAAATTAGCAAGGGTTCCTCCAGAGAAAATATCCAGCAGCCCTAAAAATTGGTTCTGAGAGAAAAGATTTTTAAGCTGAGCAATATTAACCCCGGCGACAGGAATATGGGCAAATATGCGAAAAACAAGAAGAATCAGTGCGGTAAAGAGAAGTTTCTGCCGAATGTCTGGCGTTTCTATACTCTTCTTAAGGACATTTAAGAACTTATCCATTGTTTTAACTTATCTTAAACTACTTTTCCTCCTGCTGCTTCTACTTTTTTCCTTGCACGTTTTGATATTGGGACTGCGACTGTTAAAGCAATAGACAGAGTACCATCTCCTAAAATTTTAACACCATAGGTTCTCGCATCCTGTGAATCGACAATGTTACGAGCAACAAGCAGAGCAATATCAACCGTAGTGTTTTTTGGCAATAGATTCAATGCCTGCACATTTACAATAACTGGCTTTTTAGCAAACACCTTGTTTCTTTCTTTTCCTCTTCTAAACGGAAGACGCTTGATGAGAGGAAGAGCTCCGCCCTCAAACATTAGCGGAATTTTTCCTCTCGCTTTTTGTCCTTTTGTCCCCCGCCCTGATGTTTTACCACGACCGGATCCATGCCCCTGGCCAACACGCCTCTTCTTCTTACTCGTAATTTTTTCAAGCTTGTTAAGATTCATATTTTATTTACCTTGCTTAACGTCTTCATTTAAAACTGCCTTATTTTCCCTAAGTTGCGCAAGCCTCCGCAGCGCTTCAAGCGTCGCATAGACATTGCTTATCTTATTTCTAGTACCTAAGACTTTTGAGGAAATGTTTTGAATTCCCGCTGCTGCAACAACATTTCTAACTGCTCCTCCTGCAATAATACCGCTACCTGGCGGTGCTGGCTTTAGCATAACCCGAGCAGCACCAAGCTTTATATCAACTCTAAATGGGATGGTTCCGCTCGAAGATATTGGTACCGACACCATGTGCTTCTTGCCAATTACTATTGCCTTACGTATCGCCGATGAGACATCAGGAGCTTTCCCAAGACCGACACCAACTTTTCCCTTTCTATCCCCAACCACGGCAAGCGCTGAAAACCCAATCTTATTGCCACCTTTTGTCTTCTTTGAAATTCTATTTATTGCAATAACATGCTCTGAAAATTCACTTCTACTCTCTTGAAAATTCGCTGTATTCATCAAAACTGCAATCCTCCCTCTCGTGCGCCTTCTGCTAAAGCCTTCACTCTTCCATGATAAGCATAAGATCCTTTGTCAAATATAACTTGCTTTATCTTATGTGTAAGAGCTAATTTTGCAAGATCTAAACCAATCAGCTTTGCTTTTTCAACTGGTTTAGCCTGTAAGGAATTTTTTTTCTCATCAGATGTGACATCAGATGCAACAAGCAATGTCTTGCCAGCAGCATCATCGATCAACTGTGCATATATGTGCTTGTTTGAACGAAAAACCGTTAAACGAGGTTTAGTCTGCGTGCCTTGAATTTTTTTTCTTATTCTTTTTTGCCTTTTTATTTGCTGCATTGTTCTCTTCATAATTATTTCGTTCCTGTAGCTTTTGCTGCCTTACCTGCTTTTCTTCTAATGCGCTCGCCGACATAGTGAATCCCTTTTCCTTTATATGGTTCCGGTGGACGAGTTGACCTTATTTGGGCTGCAATTTTCCCAACCAGCGATTTATCAATTCCCAACACGGAAATGACATTATCTGAGACAGAAAATGTTATTCCTGGCGGTGGAGCAAATGTAACAGGGTGTGAAAAGCCAACTGATATCATCAGATTAACACCCGCAATAGATGCTCTATATCCAACGCCGGAGAGTTCTAATTTCTTTTCAAAACCAGCATCAACCCCATACACCATATTGGCTACTGCCGCCCGCACTGTCCCATAAAGTGACCTTGCAAATCTATCTTCTAAATCTTCTTGCATAATATGTATACTGCCATCTTTCATGGTAGCAGTAATACCAGAAGGGAGACTAAAAACGAACTCCCCTTTCTTCCCAGCAATCTTAAGCGTGTTATCCGCAAGACTGACAGAAACTCCCTGACGCACTAAAACCGGTGTTTTACCAATCTTTGACATAGTGATCTTATTAAACTACCAAATTTCAAAAAGGAACTCTCCGCCAATCCTTTTTGATAGCGCCTCCTTCCCCGTAAGAATTCCCTGATTTGTAGAAAGAATTTTTACTGATGAGCCGCGTACCTTCTTACCCATTTCAGCTGCTTTGATATACGATCGTATCGAAGGTTTTGAAATAAGCTTAACTCCAGAAATAACCGGTTTTCTTCGTACGAAACGCAGGGTTGCTACCAGAATTTTTTTCCCATCGGCATCATCTGTCTTAATTTCCTCAAGAAAACCTTCCTTTTGCAAAACCTTGCCTACTGATTCACTCAGACTTGAAAACGGCACAGTAACTACACGTCTTCTAGCGAGGCTTGCATTTTTTATTCGTATAAGAAAATCGCCGATGCTGTATATCATATTGCCCTTATTACCAACTTGCTTTCAAAACTCCCGGTAATTCGCCTTTTGTTGCCCGTTCCCTAAAACACATACGGCATAATCCAAACCGCCTCATGTAAGAACGGGATCTCCCACAGAGGCTGCACCGATTCACTTGACGAACCGCATACTTCTGCTTTTTCTGAAATTT
>CAZDTO010000063.1:0-5240 GCA_964508395.1 uncultured Gammaproteobacteria bacterium
GGGTGAGAAATCTAGCCACGCGTAGATAAGTCCATAAAGTTTGGATTTTTAGATTTGATTAAGTTGAGTTTCTTTTCTCGTCTATAGTCTTTAACCTTCTTTTCTGCTTCAATTGCTTCAAATGGTGTTGAGAACTCCTCAAGCCATATCAATTTATAGAGTCGATACTTTGCCGAAAAAGAATTCTTACTAACTTCATGCTTGTGTTCCCAAACCCTTTTTTCTAAATTATTGGTTACTCCAGTATAAAATACAGAATTAGTGTAGTTTGTGATTATGTATACATACCAAACCCTGTGCATTTAATTATTTTACGCTAAAGCTAGATTTCTCGCTACGCTCGAAATGACAGGGAGTGGACGCTCGAAATGACGATCTGAAGTTATTCAAATGTAGAAATTTTAAAATGAAAAATTAATGACAGATGATAAATAATATATCAAATCTCAGTCGGAATAAGGCGGACGTGTTCCTCTTTGGGTGTTGCTTGCGGTTTTGCTAGTTTTTCATGTTCCTCCTTGCTGAACTCCTTGAGCGTGAAGGTAAATGTCGTCCCTTTTTCTTTTCCCTCCGATTCAGCCCAGATTTTGCCACCATGCATTGTAATTATTTGTTTGCAGATGTAAAGTCCCAACCCTGTCCCTTGGGCTTTTTGGTTGGTTGCATATGATCCCTGGATAAGGCCAAATTTTTGGAAGAGTTTTGCTACGTCCTCTTTTTCTATACCGATTCCCGTGTCTTTTATGCTTGTTTCAACCATCCCAGCTTTTTCAGCGATAGAAATTGTGATTGTTCCGCCTCGGGGAGTAAATTTAAGGGAATTGCCAATAAGATTAATAAGTACCTCTTTAATGCTGTCCTGATCAATAAAAACTTCCGGAATTTCTGGAAGTGATGCTTCTTTTTCCAGTTGTACACTGACCCCAAGCTCTGCTGCTCGCGGTTTAATATCTTCAACTACATCCGCAATCAGCGTTTCCATACGAACCGCTTCCAGATCAAGCACGAGCCTTCCTGACTCGATGCGGGAGATATTGAGCATGTCATTGACCAGCTTTATCAGCCTGTCGGTTGCTTTATATGCGCGGTCAAGATAATATTGCTGTTTTTCAGTCAGCGGTCCTCCTTTTCCCCTTAAAGCCATCCAGGTGTAAGATTTAATTGCAGTCATCGGAGTCCTTAGTTCATGGGATGCAACAGAGACAAATTCGTCTTTGAGTTTATCAAGCTGCTCAAGTTTCTCATTGGCAATTTTAAGATCGCCTGTTGCTTTTTTTACCTCCTCCTCAAGGGTGATATTAAACCGTTTGATTTCCTCATAAGCTTTTGCGTTCTCTATAGCTACAGTTACTTCAGAGGAAAAGATTTGAAGCACCCGCATATCTTCGGTGGTATACAAATCGCCTGATAGCTTTTCACCAAGCACAAGTAGACCAATTTTTGTCCCGTCAGTATGCAGAGGAATTGCAATAGTAAGCTCAAGTGTTCGCATCAATTCTTTACTTGGATCCTCTGGCAGTTCTTCAAAAACGAGAATGTCATTCTGGTTTTGCAATGTGAGTATTTTCTTTTCATCAAGTTCCGGCATTGTTTCGTATCCCTCATGTGCGACTTCATATATCGTATCTTTTTGGGTGAGGACGAATGCGCCTCGTGTGATGTGTATAGTATCAAGGAGTTTTTTGAGTAATTGATGAGTGAGGTCTTCAAGGCGCAGGGTTGAAGCCATGATAACAGTTAGGTTATAAAGCAGATCGCTTGCATCATATTTGTCCTTATATAAAATCCTGCTTGTTACTTTTTCCAGAACTTTACGGATAGGTTGAAACGAGAAAGTCATGATAAGAGCGAGAATCGATGAAACCCAAACTGTTTTTGATTCAAGTGGCGTAGTAATAAAAAATGAAGAGAATGAAGCAAACATGAGAGCATAAAGCAACGCAAAGAGGATAATAAGAATCGTGTATGAAACAGCTCTTACTACCACAAGTCGAATATCTAAGAGTCTATGGCGAAGAATAGAGTACGCAGTAGCAATACCGGCAATGAGCAAGAATAATGGACTTGCAGCTATTAATATTGTTATCCCGAATACTTGCGGTAGTAAAATTGTCGATGCAGCTGTCAGTGTGAAACTAAGTACAACACCAAAGGTTATATACCTGAGCTGTTCTTTTAGTACTCCTTTTGCCTGTTTATATTTTTTTGCAAGCGTCCATGAAGCCGCAAAAATACTAAGGATTTGCAGTAAGGCAAAGGAAGGGAACAGTGGCCCGTATTCAATGCTTGGCTGTCCATTAATTATGATTACTGACTGAAAAACCAATCCGATCGATGCGAAAAATAAATTGAGAGTAATCCAAAACAGTAGGATGATCTGTGTCTTTTTATTGAAGGCAAATTGTATATCTGGAAATGTTTTGACAAAGAAATAAAATAAGGGTCCTGCCGGGATTGCAGAGTAGAGAATAAATTTTGCCCAGAAGAGAGCTGCTTCATTTGACGAGGCATTAAGAGAGAGATAATTGAAGATCGGATAAAGTCCAAGAAAAAACATGAGGAGAGAGAAATATATATGCGTTGCGCTTTTTCTACTTTTGAGATACACGAGAAGAGAGAGGAAAAAGCTGATAGTCGCTGTGATTGCCGGGACAGTAAATTCCATATATTACACAAAATTTATTTTCAAATCTCTTCTTGGCGTATGATAGGAATTATTTGTGCTGTAGCCGAGTCTGAAAAATAACTGCGGGTTCAACCCGTGAAGTTGTAATATCTGAGCCAACTCAGCTTGAGAATCTTTATCTTGTATCATTGCTGCCATAATGGTTATGTTAATGCCAAGTGAAGTTGCCGTAAGTGCTAGTCGTTCATAAGCTCTTCCGGTATTTATCCATGATACTACACTCTCATTCTTGCTTACAATAACGCCTACTGCCGGACTTTTTTGTATGAGTGATATGTCTTTTTTTGCGAGTATGGGGAATATAAATTGATAGCGCAGTACAACCTTTCCAATAGACACTTGTAATGGAGAAAAGCCCATGACAAAGCCAGGCATCCCATCAGAAGAAGTTGTATTGTTGGTCCTAACCCACGATGTTAGTTCTTCCCTAAATCCTTTATTTTTGCCTATTGTAAGCATGGCTTTTCTATGAAGCTGAGAGATTGTGTAGACGAGATGATGTCGATCAATAAGAACAATTTTGACATCATTTTCTGTTTGGGCGTTCGCAAGTTCTTTTAGAGCAGTTTCTTCTATGGGTTTTTGCAGATACGATAATTTATTTGAGTATCGTTTTGTAATAAATGGAAATAGGTAAGCAAAGTTTCTATCATCATTATTTTTGTTCTTAGTAAAGATAATTTTTACGTACGAATCATTCTTTGACTTGGAATGTATAGAGAGTGAATAGGGAAGTTGGAAATAGGAAGCAGCACAAAGAATATTTTCAATACAGCAACCAAGGCTTATATAAATATTGTGATCATCCGGATCTGCATAGGCGAGCCTGAGGTTCCAGTCGGGGTAAATATATAGAGCATCGTTTTGTATCTTAAACTTCCAAGGTTGCGTATTGTGGGTAGAAGGAGCAAGTATCCCATATCGTAGTAGAAATACTATCTGCTCCTTAATGCTTTCGTTTTTTGGAAACTCGTTTTCATTGATATCCCATGAACTATAGTTATCTTTCACATAGATCTAGGATAGCATGTTTTTAAACTTTTTTACCAGACCATTTCTGTCGTTCACTCACTTCTTTAGCAAATTATCAAGAGAGAAGTGAGTTCTTCCGCTTGGGAGGGAATCATGCAATGCAAGCCTTTTGACAAGATATGCAGCAACACCCCCAGTAATAGTGACAGTGCTTCCAAGCTGTGGTCTGCCAACCAGCGTTTTGTTTATCTCAGATATTGAAGCGAGCGCCCGTTTTGGTACATGATCAATTCCTACGATATTAACTGCGTACTTTTGTTTGTCGTCTTCAGAGATGCGCTTTTTTTTAAGAATTTCTTCAGGAGTACTTCTGATAAGTCCGTTGAACAGGGGAAGATCTGGATTGATATCGTAGCGCTCAATGTCAATAAGTATGGTATCTCCAAGATTGGTAAGCATAATGACTGGAATTTTGCATTGTTTTGCCATGATTCGCAGTCGTATCTTCATTTCAAAATCGTCTATTGCGTCAAAGACGATATCCGGAACAGGATCTTTGAAAAAGAAATTATGCATTGTTTTTTTTGTTAGCCCTTCTTTAAAAACAGCTATTTTTGCGTATGGATTAATCTCATAAATCTCTTGTAAGGTTATTATATTTTTTTCTGTACCAATATCATAAACTGTTGATCTAACTCTATTTAGGTTCGTTGTTTCAAGAGTGTCATGGTCGACTATCTTCATAAAATCTGCGATGCCATTATAGACAAGGCTCGTTGCTATCATATTGCCAATAGACAATCCGACAATTCCCACTTGGACATTACGAAGTTTCTGCTGTTCTTTATGGTTTATAAGATTTTTGTTTCTGTTTGTTCGAAGTAGGAAATAGTCTTCCTCATTGACCATGTGAATAAGCCTGCCATTCCAGGGAAAATAGACCCAATTTCCACAAAGCTTGGCTCCATAACTTAGTCGTTTGTAAATAAACTCTGAGCGTTTTTTGCTGTAATCGGGAGAATTGTGTAAAGCAGGATGTGTTATCTCAAAGAGCTCTGAAAGTTGATTTTTATAGATGTCATGAATTTTCCAGATTCGATTAGTACTGCTTAGTTCTTCTAAATCCGATGCAGTATATTTTCCTTCCTGTAGAATAATTGGTGCTATTTTTTTACCCATTTCTGTTTTACTCCCGGTTTAAAATATGCCGGGTGTTCGTAAGGCCAGAATACTATCTTTGGAATGACGCGGTCAGGATATTCCTCATGGGTTTTTCTATATTCGGAATTCTCAAGAAGTAGTTGATGCATAGTGCGGTCAATTATTTTTTGTTTTAATTCATTTGTCGGTTTTTTATTTGCCATAAGCTCGACATTAATCTCAAAGTATTGATTGTTTTTTTTGTCGTAATTTACCGTCATAGTAAATTTTCCAGTCAGCGTATCTTCAAATATTTTTTCCTGGATTGTTTTGCGTATCGTTTCCGGGTAAATTTGAAAGGCAAAAAAACTGACTGAAAAGTCACTGCGTTCATATACATGAACAAACGGTAGGTTCCAGATCGTATCGGCAATATGTGCTT
>CAZDTO010000064.1:0-1543 GCA_964508395.1 uncultured Gammaproteobacteria bacterium
ACGCCAATAACGCCAGTCATGCTTGGCGATGAAGATTTGGCTCTCCAATTTAGTACCAAACTGATGGAAGAAGGGGTTTTTGCCAGCGCCATCAGATTCCCAATGGTGCCAAAAGGGACAGCCAGAATTCGCGTCATCCTCTCAGCCTCCCACGCAAAAAAAGATCTTGATAGGGGTATAAAAGCCTTCCAAAAAGTCGGAAAAGAACTCCACGTGCTACAATAATACCAATGAACATTCATCGTGATTTCCCTCTCTCTGACATTCTTTTTTATAAAATCGGCGGTAAGGCCAATTATGTACTTGAGGCAAGAAGCAGAGATGAAATTGTTGAAGCATTTGAGTTTATCAAAAAGAACAATATTCAAAAATGGTTTATCGTAGGACTAGGATCAAACCTGCTTGTCAACGACACGCCCTTTGACGGTGCTGTAATCTGGATCCGGCCAGGAAGTGCCCCACAACTCTCAGTAAGCCAGGAAGGATTGATCGCAGGGTACGCCGGAGAAACGATCGACAGCTTGATCCAATATTCATTTACACAGGGTCTTACCGGTCTTGAATACTTGGGAGGATTGCCAAGCACTGTCGGCGGCGCGATTTATGGAAATGCCGGAGCGTTTGGTATTGAGATGCAGCATGCCGTAGATAGTGTTGAAATACTGGATAGCTCAACCGGCAATACGAAAATGCTTACTCTTGTCGACTGTGAATTCACATATAGAAATAGCATCTTTAAAAAAAATAAAAACCTAATCATCCTGCAGGGATTTTTTTCCTTACGAAAAACAGATCAGACTGAAATCGCGCAAGCAAAAAAAATCTATCAGGAAAAAATTGCCTATCGGGAAGCAAATCATCCGGTTGAATATCCGTCCTGCGGGTCAGTATTTAAAAATATAATTGAAAAAGAAAAAGTCGATAAAATTATTAGCATCTGGCCGGATATAAAAGAGCAGGCCGAGATAAAATGGCACGGGAAAGTTGCTATGGGATATATTATTAAACGACTCGGGCTTGCTGGAGTAAAAGAAGGCGGTGCACAAATATCAGAAAAACACTCAAATTACATCAGTAATGTCTCTCATGCAAAATTCTCCGACGTTACAGCTCTTATTGACAAAATCAAAGAACAATTTTACAATACCTTCGATTTTTATCCAGAACTTGAAGTGGAAATAATTAAATGAGCAGAGAACGAATAAATAACTTAATTGGGGTAGTAAAAGAGCTTTTTGCAACCAGGCCATCGGAAGCAGAACAGGCATGGAAAAAAGAACGCACGCGCGCAGCAATAGATGCTGTGGACAAAATTCCTGTTGCCGATATTGAAACAATGATGGATATCAAAGGAGCCAGAGAGGCATTCATGCGGAGATTTGAATCAAATAAAAATTTTCAAAAACGTCTTGAAAGGCAAAAGAGAGCATGAGGCATTGAAGACCCAACCTCCGAAATTTAAACAGAATTTGAATCTTTTTGATCCACTTATCTCTGAACTCAATCTGAACTCAGTTCGAATCCATAAAGAATTCTTTAAATG
>CAZDTO010000064.1:1643-4836 GCA_964508395.1 uncultured Gammaproteobacteria bacterium
GTTCTATAAGGAACATCATCCTCTAACTTCTCCGCTACTAAATATTTTAGGTATGTACCGACGCCGTAGTATTCTCGCAAAAATTCTACCTCTTTATAACAAGGATATGGAATAATATAAACGCTCTCCTGCATCAGCAAAAACCCTAAGTTCTTTAATGCTTCTCTTATAACTTGTTGTAACTTTTTCTCCCTCTGTGGGATATCATAAATAACAATACGCCATTTTTTATCCCAACTTTTTGGTTTTTTAATCTCTAATTCTTCACGCGCATATAATACTATTCTCTTTTTTCCTTGACTCGTGATAATAATCTGCTGCTTGCCTGCAACTTCTTTTATTTCGACTAGTTTTTGTTTCGCCAGTCGTCTTAAAGTTTGTCGGAGATATGTTTGATTGAACTTTTTCCAAGCTCCCCATTCCTCCTCATCTTTTCGCATGTGTTTTGCAAGCATATATGTTGACTTTGGGGCTACGAAGATAGAGGCGATCGTTATTCCCATCCCAAGAAGATACAAAATTGTTTTTACTGAAGCATATTGCTTTGCTCGCTTCTCATCTTTTGTTTTCTCATAAAGTATTTTAGCCAACGATTCTATATGTTTATCAGTAATATCGACGTGAACAAATTGAGCCCTTGATTTTACTTTTGACCTACCCATATATCTATATATAAAGTGTATCAACTTCCACAAAAATTTGCTCGAGCAAGAAT
Organism: uncultured Gammaproteobacteria bacterium; assembly: GCA_964508395.1. GTDB lineage: Bacteria > Patescibacteriota > Microgenomatia > Levybacterales > UBA12049 > CAZDTO01. The sequence goes on from CAZDTO010000064.1 coordinate 2,359, forward strand.
TTGTGATTTTTGTATCAGTTTGTACTTAATATTTTTGCTATTTTTATATTTTTAAGCTTGACAGGTATAAATAACGTGATATAATTTATTTAATCATGAACGGTAATTTTGCTTTTACAACAAAAACAACTAAGAAGGACCTCTTTGCTGAGGGGATTTTGGTTGTGTAAAAGATAATTTTATAGAAACCATAAACCCCTCAACCGAGGGGTTTTTTAGTGGTCGGAAAGGAGGTGAATTTTATGAATACAGAAACAGAACCTATATTTTCAAGTACAGGACGTTTAGGAGTATCCAGAAGGCAATATGAAAGGCTGTACGTCAATGGTACCCGTTTTTCCTCTGATCCGCAGGAGGTTGAGCGTAACTTTCAAAGACTCACCGCAATTGGAGAACGTAATGTACAGCGAATTGGAAGAAGCATTTTCCGGGGAGCGGTAAGCGATGAGGTCATGAGTCATATTTCAAGAAACGGCTTACAGCATCATCTTGAGGTAGCTTTTCCGCTTGAAGAATTTACCGGTGATAATTCCTGGCTTATTTATATGGCAAATAATAGATCCGGAAGGGAACAAATTGTTCCGCATAACATTATGGTGCGTGAAACAGAATTTCAAAAAAGTGAAATTATGCCAGCAGACAGGATCCGATCAGTTATTGAACGGGGGTATGCTTTCACAAATCAAATTCCTGAAAATCAGGTAGACCAAGTACATTCTCTTTGGGGTGAGACATTTGGCTGGGAGAGACACGAAGTTGACAATCTTCGTAGAAGGCTGGAGACAGCAAGCAAAAAAAACCCAAGCCAGAGAGACGTATGGTTTGGCGCAATAAGAGACAACGGCAATATCATTAGCGCCGCCATGGCAGAGAGATTAACTGTCCCGGCTGAGAATGGCATGCTGGATCTTGTAGAAAGTACCGAATGGAGAACTAGGGACGAGTATGCAGGGAAAGGGCTGATGACAGCAGCACTTGCCATACTTAACGCGCAAATACTCTCCAACCTTCAAGAAGATCGGGATACGTTGCCTTTGATTTATGCAGAGTGCAATTTTCAATCCCGTTCTGACCGGGCAGGATATGGCGCCGGATTTCGTATACCTTACCGTACCCAGGAAGGATATCCAGCGCCACAAATTCTCGTACAGAACGTATTGGTGCGGGATGGATCGCAAATAGAAGAAGGTAGGTTACGGGACTTTACCTTCATGTATCTGCCAAGAAGTGTAATACAGAGGGACTATAGTCCCGTCCAGACAAATATTTTGGTTGGCATATTACAATCATAGTTTTTATAAAAGATGCCTGTCTGACCAGTCTGGCAGACAGGTTGGAAAACATATGAATATTAAAATTATTTATTCAAAAAAGCATTTTGGTCATGATCCTCAATTTGAGATTTATGACGGTGTATATGAACCGTATGCTGAAAGAGCAGAACGGATTACCGCTATTGTCATTGCGTTGCGGGAAAAGGGTATAAGAGGTTTTCAATCGCCGGCTAGTTTTCCCATGGAATATATTTATGAGATACACCAAAAAGAATATGTCAGATTTTTACGCAGAAGGTCCGGGAGTATTTCAGAAAACCAAACATTGTATCCGTCATATTTTATTATGGACACTTATACGCCAATTACCGCGAAAACATTTATTGCGGCAAAATCAGCGTCAGACGTAGCATTAACAGGAGCAGAAATCATTCTTCGCGGGGAGCGCATGGCGTATGCGCTCTGCCGTCCGCCGGGCCATCACGCTGATTATAAAACAATGGGAGGATATTGTTATTTTAACAACGCCGCAATTGCTGCTAACTACCTCTCAAAACATGGCAGAGTGGCGATTTTAGATATTGATTTCCACCATGGAAACGGAACGCAGAATATTTTTTACTCCCGATCGGATGTGGCCTATATGTCAATTCATGCAGACCCACGGGTTCGATTCCCATATAGCAGCGGGTTTTCTGATGAAAGAGGCAAAGGAGATGGGATTGGATTTAATAAAAACTATCCGCTTCCTCTTGGTACAAAAAACAATCAATATTTAAAAACGTTAAAACATGCGCTGAAAGAAATTCATACTTTTCACCCAAAATTTCTGGTTGTTTCTGCAGGATTTGATACGTATGAAAAAGATCCAATCGGAGGATTTGAATTATCAATCCCATTTTATAAAACAATCGGCAGTGAGATAGCAAAATTACAATTGCCCACCTTAATCGTGCAAGAGGGAGGCTATCATATAAAAGATTTAGGCAAAATTGCAGTAAGTTTTTTATGTGGAATAGGTAGTGTATAATAAATCCATGTTTTGGGCGGATGAGATCTTGCAAGGAAGAGACTGGAAGGAGTGGATCAATGACGCCTGGACACCATCCGGCATGGTGCACATGGGAGGTTTAAAAGGTCCCGTAATTCACGATACGCTGTACCGGATTCTCAAAGAAAAAGGCGCAGAGGTAAAATGGACATT
>CAZDTO010000065.1:0-4791 GCA_964508395.1 uncultured Gammaproteobacteria bacterium
TGTTTGACGGTTTTCTTACTGTTTTGCCCCAGGGTAAGAGTACATTTACTATTTCTTATCGTTTGCCGTTTAAACTTGAGAAAGGATCACCATTGCCAGTTTTGATTCAAAAACAGCCAGGCACAGCAGGAAATAAATATAAGATTGTTGTAAAAGGAAAAACGGTTGAAAAGTTTGAATTGTTTACAGATAAGAAGCTGCAGCTAAAGCTGTAACGCACTAAAGTCGCGAACATTTTGCGAAATTCGCAAAAGAATTCGTGTTTTTCGTGAGCATGAGAACGTTTAAAACCGAAGGAATTATTATTAAGCGGCGCAATATTGGTGAGGCAGACAGATTTCTTATTGTATTTACCAAGAATTACGGAAAGATTACCGTAAAGGCAGTCGGGGTAAGGAAAATCATGAGCCGGCGGTCCGGGCATGTTGAACTTCTCAATCACTCAGTTCTTACTCTTTACAAAAGCGGTTATGGATTGCCTATTTTGACTGAAACACAAGCGCTTGAAGATTTTTCTGAAATCAAACGTGATCTTACTAAAATCGGCTTTGCTTATCACATCTGTGAACTTGTCGATGGACTATGCCCTGAGAATCAGGACAATAGAGCAGTTTTTTCTTTGCTTTTTGATACTTTGAAAAAACTAACATATTCTTCGAGCGAGGATCCTGAGCTTGTCGAAGGAGACGAGTCGAGAAGTTTTAATGACAATAGTTCTCGACGCGCTTCGCTTGCTCGAACAATAAGAAATGATATTCTTTTAATTATCCACGATTTCGAAGTTGAACTTCTGACCATTCTCGGTTATTGGCACAGACCGCAGGCATTATCTCAAAATCTCAATACCCAATATTTCATTGAGGGTATTCTCGAGCGAAAACTGCGGAGTCGTGCCATCTTCTCAAAACTGCAGCAATAAAAAAAATTGACCTTCTAACATATACTATGATATAGTATATTGTATTATGGGAAGTTCTCAAGAAAGAGATGATTCAGGAAGCCATGGGAAAGGTTGTGGTTGTGGCTGTTCGGCACCGGCAGTTGTCTTATTTATTGGTCTTGGATTAGCAGTACTAAAAGGCAATGTAGGTATTGGCGTATCGGCTAGAATTCCTTTTACTGAAAGTAATATCACTCTTGCTGGTTCTGTAGGGCACAAAGACTTATCAAAAGATACTCTGCCATATTATGTTGCAGACCGTATGGGAGGAAACAATAATTTTATAAACGATTCCTTGTCATTAACAATAGGCCCAGCTCAAGGATCTGAAGTATTTGTAATCGGAAAACAACCTGACGCTCCGTTATTTGATATTCATTTAGATTTAGATTCTAAATAGTCCACACGATACTTTTTGTTCTTTTAAATTTCTGCTATCATACGGCTATGGTTGATAACGTCATGGAAAAAATAGTTGCTTTATGTAAAAGGCGGGGCTTTATTTTTCCTTCAAGTGAAATTTATGGTGGTCTGCGCGGGTTTTGGGATTACGGTCCCTTAGGAGTTGAGTTAAAAAACAATATTAAACGGGAATGGTGGAAAAGTATTGTGTATCAACGTGATGATGTTGTTGGGATTGATGCATCAATTATTATGAATCCTGATGTCTGGCAGGCATCAGGACACACAGAAGCTTTTACCGATCCACTTGTTGAATGTAAGGTTTGCCATGTGAGATTGAGGGCTGATAAGGAAGAAGAAATTGCTGCTCATGGTAAAGAGCATAAAGAAAAAACATCATGGACACAGTCCAAGAGATTTAACCTTCTTACAGAAGTCTATCTTGGTGTTACAGAACCGAAGCAGAAAGCGTATTTGCGAGGAGAAATAACTCAAGGCGTATTTACAAATTTTCGAAATGTTGTTGATTCTACAAGAATTAAAATTCCTTTTGGCATTGCTCAAATTGGGAAAGCATTTAGAAACGAGATTACCCCTGGCAATTTTATCTATCGAAGCCGCGAATTTGAGCAAATGGAACTTGAATACTTTGTAAAGCCCGATGATACTGAAGTAAATAAATGGTTTGCTTATTGGAAAGAGCAGCGTATGAATTGGTATCTATCGCTTGGTTTGCAAAAAGATAACCTTCGTTTTCGAGCGCATAAGGAGGATGAACGCGCTCACTACGCAAAGCATGCTGAAGATATTGAATATAACGCTCCATTCGGGTGGTCTGAGTTTGAGGGCATACATCACAGAGGTGATTGGGATTTATCAAGACATAAACTAACGTATACCAATGACGACGGGGAGGAGTTTACACCATGGGTGATTGAAACATCGGGTGGAGTTGATCGGTCAACACTGTTTTTCCTGATTGATGCTTACCACGAGGAGGAAAACAGAGTTGTATTAAAACTTCATCCAAAACTTGCTCCATGCAAGGTCGCGGTTTTTCCACTCCTTGCGAATAAGCCGGAGCTTGTATCAGTTGCAAAGGAAATATATTCAGCTTTGAAGAAAGATCTCAATGGTATGGTTGCTTTTGATGACCGCGGCAATATTGGTAAGCGTTATTATTCTCAGGATGAGATAGGTACTCCATGGTGCGTCACGGTTGACTTTCAGACCCTTGAAGATAAGACTGTAACTGTGCGTGATAGGGACACAATGAGACAGGAGCGAATTGCAATAAAAGAATTATCGAAATATTTTTCAAAAACATTTTTGAGAATTTGATTTAAATTTTCATGGCAGGGATAGAAAGATCTCCCATTTATCTTCCTGAACAACGAGAGATAGAAAGCGAATGCGGCCTTTCTGCAATTTATCTCAATGATCCATCATATGGAGATATTCGTTTGATGTCTTATCTTGCCTCAACAGCTTTGCAACATCGTGCAGAAGGAGCTGCAGGGATGTACGTTGCAAATAAATCTCAAGAGGACGCAGTAAAAGAGCTAGGAACAGTAGCTGTAGCGTTTGATGAAGGGAGACGACTTCCGCAAATTGATAATGGAAAGATTTCAATTGCACATATTAGGTATCCTACTTCTGGAGGTACTAACCATAAAGCGAACATACAACCTTTTTTCAAAGACGGTACATGGTTTGCCCATCATGGAAATCTGACGAATGCGCGTCAAATAGAGGAATCATTAGGCAAAATTAACAAAGGCGATGATGAGCCTGATAGCGACTCATGGGTAGCGCTAAATGCAGTAATGCAGGCAAACGGAGCAGCACTAGAAGAGAAGCTTATCAATGCCCAACGAAATTTTGAGGGTGGGTGGGTATTTATTGCAAGTGATGGCAAAAGTCTAATCGCATCGCGGGACCCGTATGGTATCCGACCTCTCTCTGTGGGTGTTCTTGAATCTGAAGAAAATCCTGCTGGTTACATACTTTCCGTTGAATCTTGTGTTTACCGGTATTTCAATACAGCCCAATTTTATGAAGTGCTTCCGGGTGAAACAATCAAGATTGATGAACATGGAATACATACCATAGAACATAAACCAAAAGATAAACAATATAGCTGTTTATTTGAATTTATTTATATGATGCGACCTGATAGTAAGTTTTTGGGCAAGAGAGTGTTTGATGTAAGGCGTCAAGCTGGTCGTCTGCTCTGGGAGGATCATCCGGTTTATCCGCAAGAAGGTGAGACATTTAGAATTATGCCTGTCCCGAATTCAGGACGACCTTCAGCTCTGGGATACTATCAGGAGGCACGAAAAAATCTTGGAGAGCAAGTTGAGTGGGATGAGACGCTCCTTGCCAGTGCGTATTATGGTAGGAATTTTATCAAGGATTCTGGAAAACGCGCGGCTGATTTAAAATTTTATCCTATTCCAGATCAGTTTGATGAAAATACCTCAATTGTTCTTATCGATGATTCTATTGTACGGGGAGATACGACAAAGAAGATTGTTGATATGGCAAGAAACTGCATTAAAGCAGGTGCAAAAAAAGTTCATGTTCGCATTCCATCTCCTGAAATCAAAAACCCATGTCCTTATGGGGTCAACATGTCTACATATGAAGAGTTCATTGCAAACAGAATTCCAGATATTATTGAGCGGGAGCAGTTTTTGAGAACAACCTCTCTTCGTCATTTGAGTCTTGATAGATTAATTCAAGCTACTGGTTTACCTAAAGAGGTTTTTTGTACACACTGTCTTGATGGCAATGGTCCTCCCTTGCCAAAAGATGGAACTATTCCACTAAGGACTATTTAAGTATTAAGCTTATTTTTTTACATTTGCGGATATTGACAAGAGATAGGAAGTTGTTACAGAATAAAATAGGTGAAGACGAAATATTTTGTTGCCCTCTGTGTCGGACTTCTCCTCATTGCGGGAGGAGTTTTTTTCTTTCTGACAAGAAGGCCAGCTCAAGAGGAAGAAGCACCGGTGATTGTCGAGGATCAAATACCGACACAATCTCCTGATGTCCTTGGACTTAGCCTTGAAGCAAGGCCTGATAATACTGCTGTTAAATTTACAATTGCCAAAGTAGATGATATAAAAAGTATCTCATACGAGCTTAATTATACGGCAAAAACAGATGAAGGTGAACTAATTAGAACAACCACAGGCTCAATTGACGTTAAATCCACAGACAAGATAGTTGAAAGCAATTACATTGTTCTTGGTACCTGTTCAAGTGGACATTGCAAGTATGATAAGGGAGTTTCCGACGTTAAGCTTATTATAAAAATTGTTAAACGAGACGGTAAGATTTATCAGTCGAGCACATCCCTCTTGCTCTAACTTCTTCTTTGTTCCTCTTTACTACCTATTGTGTTTTAGATTGTTTATATACGCTATTTCGTGAAAATACCT
>CAZDTO010000066.1:0-1613 GCA_964508395.1 uncultured Gammaproteobacteria bacterium
TCCAGTAGTTTGTTTCTGCTGATTCTTGGACTTCTTGCGCTGTTGCTTTTTCATCGACTTTCATGACAAGACCCATCGGCGTTAAAAAATACGGATTTCCATCAAATCCAAGAGGATATGGGTCATCAAGTGTGACAATGTAGATCGGGCGTTTGCCTTGATTGGTATGAATTATATCCCGGGCGACATTATATTCATAGGTTGATTTTGTCCGGAAAAGATCCGGCCATGTTTTCTTCAATTCTTTCTGGTACCATGTACCGCTCATAGCAAGGTTGACAATGCGGATATTGGGTTTGATGTTCTCTGCATGGACAAAATAGAAAAGTGCAAATCCGGTAAGATCGTCTGTAATGATGATGATGCTGTTATCTTCGACCTGCTTTAGGATGTTTAAAGAATAGTTTTTTGCAAGAAGATACGTGCTTTTATCAACTTTCGGGTAGTTAGTGAATAAGAAATAAGAGATAAAGAATAAGAGAATAAGGCAAAATATGATTTTATTTTTTTCGGAATAGTTTGCTTTGATAAATTTGTATAATCCTGCGACCGCAACAATTCCCAACAGCATAAACCCAAGCTGTCCAAAACGCTCAACAACGCCTAGTATATGAAGATCATTCGCTTCGACTCCTTTGAAAGCATATAACGGGAAGAAAAATCCAGTAAGAAATAGCGCCACACTAAGCGCAATGCCAACATGATCTCGCTTCCAAAAACTCTTGATTGTAAATGACAGAGCAAAAAGAGGTGCAAGTGGTGTAAATCGGGTGAATAAGAGTTTGAGGTAATAGACAGGTAGATCCCAGTAATTGGAAGCCGGTGTGACAATGGCCCCCGGGCTAAATAATCCGCCATAGTCGGCGCGAGTGACGTATTGTAGAAACCGGTTAAATCCGGCAAGATTGCCAAAGCCAGGGTAGTGGGGAAGCATTGATGCAATAATTGTTTGTATATAGGGGAGAAGGCCAAGGAAAAAGAAGAACCAAAGGTGAAAAAATCGGCGCAAGAGGACAGTTTTGTCAGTTATTAAGATCAAATAGAGAACAAAGGGCCCAAGAAGTACGATGCTAGTATGGTTTGCAAAGCCGAGCCCATAAACAAAGGCTAAAAGGTAAATTAACCCGTTGCTTTTATTTTTTATTGTTCGAGCAAGCGCAGCGCGTCGAGAACTTTTGTTAGTAATTTCTCGACTCTCCGGCTTAGCCGGATCGCTCGAAAAATAATTATTTTGTTCTTTTTTCCGCCTTTCCCGCCATGAAAGCGTGAGTAGAATAATAATTGCGGCAATCAAATTATTGAGCATAAACACTTCGGAGGTAATTGCGTAGAGCCAGAATGAGTAGGAGACAGCAACAGTTACTGAGCCAAAAAGGCTTGAGAGCGGCGATAGAGAAAGCTTGCGAAGGATATGGAAAATGGCAAAGATAGTTAGAGCGCCAAAGACGCATGTCATCAGATTAATTCGAAACGCGATGCTTCCGACAGGAATAAAGGTAAATAATTTACCTATTAAAATAAAAAGCGGGTAGCCGGGCGGATGGCCTGCTTCAAGATTGTAGGCTGCCGTTGCAAGCTCTGCGCTGTCACCAAAAGATGTAATCGTCGGCGCA
>CAZDTO010000066.1:1713-4610 GCA_964508395.1 uncultured Gammaproteobacteria bacterium
GCGCCGAGTTTGAAGGAGAAGGGATCGTATTTCATTACCACCTTGTTTTTTCCAGGGAACAGTTCGACTGCGCGGATGAGGTAATCAGCTTTGAGGATCCTTGCTTCCTTTCCGTTGACTGAGGCATTCCACCCCGGATAATCTGTATCTGAGAGAACGAGAAATCCGTGCTGTTTTATGTCTGCTTCTATAATGACCTCTTCCTGTTTATATGAGATAATTTTTACCGGGTTTTGTTTATGAAATTCATCCAGGACTCCGGAGAATTCGGGCGGCAGCTTTTTTGGTTTATCTTCAAGAATGACAGTCCGGTTGGGTAAAAAATTAATATCAGTTATTGCGGTAAATACAGATTCTTCATCTTTGATTATATTTGCTTCCGGTACAAAAAAGGCGCGGGGAAGGTTTTGATAATTCTCAAAGAGATTGAGTTTACCCGCATATGATTTGCCCAGGTCGTAGTCTTTGATTTTATTTATTTCTATTCCTATGCTGTCGCGGAAGCTGAGAATGTACTTTACATTAAACAATCCGAGTAATTTTCCAGTTAACGCTGTGTTTTGATTTTCCGAAAGAAGAAACTTTTCAAGGCGGGTTCTTCGTTTTATGCCCAATCCTCCTTCAAACCAGGCCCGGTCAGTAAATGAAGCAATATGGTAAAAAACATTATTGTTTGGCGGGATACTCTGTCGGAATGCGCTAATTGCGCCATGGGCTTCTTGACTTACCCATCCTAGACTGCGGTACGGCCCTTCACCATACTGAGTCATGCTGTAGATGCGAAAGGCCTCTTTCTCTTTTGAGAGTGCGGCAAGAGGAGCCGGGTTTTTTAAAAAATCCCCAATTGGTATAAATGACACATACGCATTGGCAAAGACGTACAGGTCAAAAATTAAGACGGTAAAGATTATGGCTATCAGTGCGGATTTGTACTTTTGTGAGATTTTTGCCAGCAAAAAATCCAGCGCCGTTGCAGAAAGTACGACTAGAGAAAAAATAAGAAAGAGGTTAAGCCGGGTCGGAAACCTGAAAAGGTTGAAGAGGGGTATTAGTTTGGTAAGTGCTAGAAATACTGGTGTGTTTCTACCAAGGATTATAACAAATGAGATAAATGCCAGAAATAAAAAATAATATGAAACCAAATCCATACTGTGTTTGCCCCGTGGGTTTATAATTTTTTTACCCAACATCGTAATGATTCGTACAATCCAGAATAGGGCAAGAAATAGAGGAATAATCCCAAAATATGATGAGTTTTCCCAAAATATTCCTCCGGATACTACATTTTCTCTATATGTGGCAATTGCGGGATTACCAAAATAGTAGGGGGAAAAAAGCGTTATAAGGTGTTTTGGACTAAACGGGTAAGCGGTAAGGATAGTTTCGGCATATGTAGGCCGTTCCGTGAGGCCGAGAAGTTCTAAAGAAGGAAGAGTTTGTATGGCAGTGAGGCCGACTGCGATTGTGAAAGAATTGACGACATAAACTGCTGCAAGTGGCACTATGACAGCCTTTTTTGTTAGCAGAAAAACACGGATACATTCAAACACGACATAGGTTAAAAAGATCAGTATAGAATAGAACGCCATCTGTGCATGTCCGGCAAAGATCATAAAAGCCAGGATAAAGCCGGTAAAGAGAAGATAGCGAAGCTTCTGTCCTTCAAAGAATGATCTGGTCATGCAGAAAAGCAATGGAAACATAGAAGCGACATGAACCATATTTATGTGTTTAAACCGGGTTATGTAGAAGGCTGAAAAAGAAAATGCAATGCTGCCAAATAGAGAAGCTGCGATTGATCGTCCGAGAAGACGCAGGTACCAGAAGGTTGATAGAAGACTGATTATAAAAACTGCGATGATGCTGCCGTTGAGCGCAATATACGGAGAAACATACGCAAAGACGAAGTTTACCGGATAAAAAATACCTGTTTGACTTTCAGCGAGTACCGGAAAGCCTAAGGAAAGATCCGGATCCCAGAGGGGAAGCATATTATCACTAATCCGCTCATGTAATATCTGCTTGAATGGTAAATGGAGATCTAAAAGATCGCTGCCAGAAAAATCGCCGGATATAATAAGGTAACCAAAGAATGCTTTATAGAAAAATAGTAGGGGAAGGAGTGCTAGGAAAATTAAAGCGGTAGTGTTGATGGCCCAGCGTTTCATTGCCACATTATAGCAACAACAAACGAGTTATTAGTTATAAAGTGTCATGCTGGAGCGTAGCCACGTCTGACGTGGCGTAGCGATAGCATCCCATCAGGAGATTCTATCGTCCCGCTTAGCGGGACTCCAGAATGACATCCTTAATGTAAGTTATGATGTGGATTTATGATTTATGAATGCGTAGGGTGGGAGGAGCTGGATTTTCCTCAAGCAAGTCATACAGTTCTAGTTTCCTTTCTAGAACATATGTAAAGGAGAACCACCAGAAGAAGAATAGCCAGGCGATAGTCATAACGGTTGAGAAGTAGTCGTGGAAAACAGTGGCAGTTACTTGATTGACGAATTGGGCAAGCAGGACAACAAGGCTTATCCGTGTTATATTAATAAGAAATGTCCCCAAAAATCCGATAAGAATTGTCTGTGTTTTTGAATAGCGCGTATACGGACCCTGCAGGCCGGTAAAGAGTGTAATGACAAACAGAATGAATGATTGCCAGCCTATACAGTTCCATGAAATTGTTACATGGTTTAGCTGTTGGATTGTGCCGATATTAAGTCCAAGTGGAGTCGGTATTGCTTTTATGCCAAAAAGACCTACGGTTACAACAATCATTTTAGCCTCTATCGGCACAATAAATTCCTGGATTACCCGGTAAAGCTGTATCTTCATTACGATGCTTGTGAGGATCTCGTTAAACGTGGTTATTGCAGGCAGGGTGATCAGAATAA
>CAZDTO010000067.1:0-4603 GCA_964508395.1 uncultured Gammaproteobacteria bacterium
ATCCCCAACGCGCTGCTTTTTGTAAGGAAGTAAACTCAGGTAGTAGGCAATGTGTAGAAAACAGCTTGGCTTTTCCATTTACTTAATCCTACATAGCAGCCTCCCAAACGATCTGGATCAGGGTTTTTAATCATCTCTCCGGTCATTAAGTCATATACAGCAACCTGCGCCTCAGGACCAATGTATGGTATTTTGCATTGGGCTTTTTCAGCACTGAAGTTTGTAACCACAACAACCCCAACTTCTGATTTTTCTACCTTATCTTCGGGTCTCTTAAGTGCAATTTGCATTGCAAAAACATTTGAACTATTTGAAGAAAGTTTTGGCAAACTGTATTCGCCTTGCTGAAACAGCGTTGTCCGCTCCAGTGCAAGAATTCTCTCATAAAATGTCCGCATTTCTCGATTCACCGGCTCATCCGGCAATTTTAATACCTGCACTGGCAGCTTTTTCTGCCTTCCTTCCTCCTGCCCAAGATTTACCATAAACATTCCGTTGGGAATAAGCATAGATATTACCGTCGCCGCCTTTGACGCTGCCTGCCCAAATGCTTCTTCATCTACTGCTCTTTTTTCATCAAAGTTCTCAGTGAAACGGACGGGCTTTCCTTTTTTTCTGGGTTCAAGTTGTTTTCCAACTTCCTCCCATAGCTTACCAACTGAAACTTGGGGATTATTCTTAAGATACAACAAGAGGTCATATAGTTTTTTCCAATATACATAATCAAATTGCGTAAGTTCATCTATATCTCTGTCCTCATACACTTCGGCAAGAAAAGTGAAATAAGCATTATCGGGATTGTCCTTAAAGATCTTATTTTTTCTCTCTGCCTCTTCTTTCGCTCTATCTTTTGCTCTATTATTTATTCGGTCAATAATTGTATTTCCATCATCATCACGCCTCTCCCACAACCCTCCCTGGTCAATAAATGCTTTTTGCTCATCACTAAGCTTATTGTCATGCATTTCCTTAAACCTCCGTCTAAGCTGCAAATGCGCCATATCACAACGCACACCATCTATATGATGGTCAACCAATCTTTGCAAAACCCCCTCCATCTTTTTATGGACTTTTGGATTTCCATAATTCAGAAGAAGAGTGTCATGCCAGGGTCCAAAATATGGATCGCTTCCATGAGAAAGCCAATGTACTTTCCCAGTCTCCGGCTCGACATACTGATAATCTCCTCCGTGCACAAAATAATCCGGACCGACAAGATTTCCCTGCTCATCTCTATCTTCCAACCATCTATTGTCAAGACCAAAATGATTCCCAATAAAATCAACAATTATTTTTTTACCATGACTGTGTAAATAATCTGCCATTTTTTCGAATTTTTGCCACCGCTCTTCAGACGTAGCTCCTGGTGCAATTTGCGGATTTAATTCGTAATCAGCGTTTGCAAAAGGAGATGGACCCAGAAATTGTTCCGGATTTTCCTTTGGGAGAGCATGCTGAAAACTTTCTATATGTTTTAGACAATACTCCCTGCTGGCTTCGCTTGGTTCATAAATGCCCATGAAATAAAAAATGTCATATTTATCAAAGAGTCTCTTCCACTCCGCCTTAGGAACATTATCGATTGTTATACGCCCTTTATTCTTATATTCTGATCTCTCATTTAAATCAGCCAGCCAAAGACGAGTATTTATTATCTGGATACCGGTTGAGTTATGTATCGACTCACTTGGACGTAGCGTTTCTGAAAGCCATTTGGGAGGTGCTTCTCTAAAAACTGACCCTTCTTCTTGCGGTAATGATATCTCTTCTGATTCTAGGATAGTATTATCTGTCATAAAAAATGTTTCTATTACTTCAGGCCTTTCTATTTCTAATTTCATACCCATACATTAGGTCTGCGCTGGCCTAAAGCTCCTAAAATTATTATAGGGTAATTCTACCCCACCTCCTAGAGGCTGCTTGACAAGATCCTGACAACTAACAAATAAAGAAACTGAAACAGCTATCTATCAAGAACGAGTTTTGTATTTGGCTCATTTTGTTTAATTAGGGCAAGTGCGCCTTGCAACCCACCCTGCTCCCCAAGAGTAGCTCTTACCATTTGTGGAGGCGTTGGAAAAATAGTAAGTGTTTGAGCAAGATATGACCGCAGGATGTCAAGTGAGATGCTCTCCATCACTGATCCGCCCAATACAATGCAATTCGGCGACCAAAGAACAGATACGTTGGCAAGTCCTACCGCTAGCCAACGGCTAACCGTATCCCATACAGCCGGTTCCTTAATTTCATATGGTTTCTTTCCATACTGTGCTTCAATTGCTCTTCCACCAACATAGCCCTCAAGGTGTCCCTTGCCACCGCAGCCAAGACACGTAATGCCGTCTGCCTGCACAATCTGATGTCCCGGCTCAAACCCGAATGCATTCGCATCGACGTGCCCATTTACAATCCGCGCACCTCCCAAACCAGTGCTTACAGTTATGTAAGCGACTATCCTATGCTCTTTACCGCTTCCTGCGGTTGCCTCTCCCAAGCCGACAAGCGCAGCGTCATTTTCAAGAAATACCCGTGGCGTATCAAAAGCAGTTTCAAGCGAATGCTTCAAGGGTTTTCCCGCCCAATCCGGCATATTTGGCGCGTTGATCAGCATAGTTTTGCCAATGTCAAGCGGCCCTGCGACACCACCCGCGATTGAGGTAATCTTCTCAGTCTTCTTCATATCTTCTACCGTGTTTTGCAGCACTGACAAGCCTTGAGAAAAATTCTGTGGTGTTTGCACAATCCGCATCTGTACGATTGCCATGTCATCATTTGCAAGCGCAAAACGCATCTTTGTTGCACCGATATCAAAAAGTAAATACATACTTAAATTAAAATTCGAATACCAAAATTCGAAATACGAAACAAACTATAAAAGCTTAAAGTTAAAAACTAAAAGCGTAAAACTAAAGTTCAAAACTCAAAAGTTTTTCTTCAGTTTTAAGTTTTAAGCTGTAGTTTTTACTTTTGCGCTTTACACTTTACACTCTCAATTTCTATATTCGAATTGCTAATTTTAAAATTCAAATGGATGTGATACTTTTGCAATTCCAAGCTGTTCCAATTTCTCCATGTATGCAATTACAGATACAACAAACTCAGCATGGCTCCATGTCAATGGTGCCGCAGAAACCTGTTCACCTGTATATGGATTTATCTGCTCCGATAGGATGCCAGATGGCAATGCATATTTCACTACCCACCTGAACCATTCTTTTGCTATTTGCAAATCTTTCTCGCTTTTAGCCTTAAAGATATGATACTGCACAAGCCATAAGGTGGTGATAAACCAAGGATTACCAGGTACATCTCCCGGCACACGATAATACTGATCTCCCTGATATCGAGCAATCCCTCCAACATCTGTCTTGCATTCTAGAGACTTCTGGGTATTGCCTATTGCTATTTTGAGTCGTTCATCTTCAATATCAAGTACGCGAAATTTAAACACTCCGTATACGCTTGATATGTCAATAGTCTTATCATAGATCACCTCATCGCCAGAAAAACGTATCATCTTGTAAAAATTTCCTTCTTTTTCATTATAAAGATAACGTAAGATTGCCTCACGCATCTTGTCTGCGGCCTTTTTATACCTCTGCTCACTTTCTGTTTTTCCAAGTACGCTTGCGAATTTTGACGCTGCAATAAGTGCAGCATAGACACTACTGCTGGTAAACGTCGATACGCCAAATTTTTCTTCCCACAGATCATAACTTGGGAGAGGAAGACCGGTTTTCTTATCAACATAAGAAATCATGAAATTTGCGGCTTTTTTAATCAGTGAATTATAAATCTCCTCAACGAACTCCAAATCTTTTGATAACTCGTAATGTTTCCACAATGTATATATAACAAGCGCCGTCTCATCTTCTTGAATTGGCAAGGCAGGCTCTCCATCACGGACCCACGGATGCCAAGAACTCCCCAGGGATTTATCCGGCCGATATTTATGCATCAGATATCCTTCGTCATTAATTACCTGATTGCAAAATTCAAAAAAGCGTTTGGCAACGTTTAGGTCCCCGGCCTTATCAAGCGCAGTTGCGACAAATGCCCCATCCCGGGGCCACATATACCCATATGTATCGCGTCCATGCTCAAGCATGGACGAATCTCCCGAGGCAAGAATGGAGCCATTACTGTCAACATGAGCACGCAGCACAAACAGCGATTTCTTAAATAGTTCGATGATAGGCAAATCAAGGCCATAGAAGCTAAAATTTTGTTTATTTACCCATGCGTACCAGAAGTCCTGTGCTGTTTCCATAAGGTATTGTGGTGTTTTTTCCAAAACATACGCATTCAAATCATGAACCTCCCGTATTGACTTGGCTGCTGTAATCCAGTAATACAATATCTCCGATTCTGATGGTGCGAGTTCACATGAAAGGCTAATGACTGAATCTACCTGGCCATGCTCAATTGCGTTTTTAGAAAGCTCTCCGTCCTCAGCGTCTTTATATGTCCCCTCTTTTCCTTCAAGCCCAAGGATCCCAACGCTATAATCATCAAAACTTTTGGTGTTTGCTATCGCATCAATCAGAAATACCCTCTTGCCTTTATAGTGAATAATTACCTTATGCATTGGATCATAGTATGC
>CAZDTO010000068.1:0-3885 GCA_964508395.1 uncultured Gammaproteobacteria bacterium
TTTAATATTGAAAAGAAATAATCTCTGATGAACATGAATATTGTATAATTAAGAAAGGCTCTGGTCAGTTTTGAGTTTTTTATCATGCCTGATGTTTTTACTAAAGAACAGCCTCAACAGGAATCTCCGTCCGTGTCAAACACGCCTGAAGCTGTAAAACCAGTCATCAATTCCCTTGATACGCTTAAGAAAGGGAAAATTTCGTATCTTACAACCTACTGCGAACTTCCGGAGGGTGTTATTTATGAGGGGGAAGATGCCGATGAAGTCGCTCTTCTTTTCCTAAGACGCGATTTTATCACTAATATTCCCTGGATCGTTACCACGCTCGTCGCGCTTATTCTTCCTCTCTTCCTTGGACAGTTGACTATCACAAACTCCATTCCTCCCCGTTTTTGGATCATCATCATTGCCTTCTATTACGTATTCATAATAGGATATGCAATCTATAGCTTTATCAATTGGTTTTATAATATATCCCTAATCACCGAAAGGGACGTTGTTGATGTCGATTACTCACATATCACTTATAAAAACATTGCCGTAGCAACATATGAAGCAATTCAGGATGTTGAGTATATACAAAGCGGCTTCTTACGAAATTTCTTTGACTTCGGGGACGTATTTGTCCAAACGGCAGGACACAGGGCAAATATTGAATTTCTCCGTGTGCCAAAGCCCGGAAAGGTGGCAGATATCATAAATGACCAGAAGAAAAAACGGCTTAACGGAAGGACACACTCATGACGCCCAATACTGATATAGTAAATATCACGCAATCATTTCCAATAGCCATCATTGCAAAGGGAGTCATTCTTATCTTAATTTTACTTTATGTCATTTTCAGCATAGTTGCCCTTGTTAACATAAAATCACTTGATAAACTGGTTGTCTTAAACGCATCTGGTGCGTCTAAGCTTATT
Source organism: uncultured Gammaproteobacteria bacterium (assembly GCA_964508395.1). Lineage (GTDB taxonomy): Bacteria > Patescibacteriota > Microgenomatia > Levybacterales > UBA12049 > CAZDTO01. Next base: position 924 of record CAZDTO010000068.1, read on the forward strand.
CAAACTCTTTATCTTGTTTATCTTCTTATCGTCATAGCGCTTTTTCTTGCAGCCATTGTTATACTGTAGTCATGACAATAGACCGAGGCACAGAAAAACAACAGATTTCATTTGCCAAAGTTGTCGCTACACCTACGGCAACCTCCTGGTCACAGATATATAACGCAGGAAGTTTCTTTGTTGTTCTCTCGCTATCAAGTATTGATGGGGTTCAAAACGACAATTTAAATGCGATTGAAAAAGAAATCTTCAATAACCTCGAAGCCGAGTTTTTTTCTCTTGAAGAGAAGACGCTAAAAACGATCACTGAAGCAATTGAGAAAACACACGCGACATTTCCACAAAATGTGTCAGTCAGTCTTGGCGTTGCCTATATTACAGAAGACATCCTCTATATCGTCGTGCTTGGGGGAGCATCAGTATATATCTCAAGATATGAAGGGTCTGAAAGTCCTGAGCACCAGCAGAACCGGAAGGTCGGAAGAATTATCGGACCGTCAAAAAGTAATGATCTGCAGTCTGCCTCAGGCAGACTTATGGAATCAGATATTATTATCATCCAGACCAAAAAGTTTACCAGTATTATTCCTCATGATGTCCTTCTTGCAGCCTTAAAACACAAATCAGTTGGGGAGATCGCAGACGAACTCTCCCCTATCGTTAGCGGTAAAGATGAGGCAGAAGCAGCAAGTATTATTCTTATGTACCATGAACCAAAACATGAAGAGCAAAATCAGCAAGTTATCATGCCCGACCAATCTGATACCTCAGCAGCAAGTCTTTTTTTAACCGAAAGTCCGCAGCGGAATAGTGCTGAAAGTACAGTTGAAAACTCTGAGGCAAACCGAGGGATTGAGCAAAGAAACACGGATAAAATGGCATGGATACGACAAGTCCGCGAAAAAATCGGGCTCGCCTCGCGGTCGCTTCGGGGGAACCTCGCCTTTGGCGGGCGCAGCGGGCTATTTTTCTCTCATTCACGGAAAGTTTATTTCAGCATTTTTGTTGTCCTTCTTATCACGCTTGCTGCAAGCATTATATTTGCGCTAAGACATCAGCAACAGCAAAAAATAGAAAAGCAGTTTCAGGAAATCCATACGGCAGCACAAAAGAAATACGATGAGGGCAGCGAAATAGCATCGCTGAACAAAATACTTGCCCGGGAAGATCTAGCGGAAGCCGAAGGCATTCTTAAAAATGGAATGCCTAATTTCAATAAAGATTCAAAAGAGTACGACAAACTTGCATCTCTTCTTTCAGACGTAGAAAAAAAACTTTCAGAATTTGCGCAAGTCCATGGTGTTGCTGCAATCGAAGTTGATGAAAATAAAAGTCAATTCCTACGCCTTGTTAAAAAATTCTCGTCTGAAGGCAAATTATTTACTAGCGATAATAACTTCGTCTATTTCATAAATGATCAAGCAGTTTTTTCTGTTGATCGTGGCAATGAAAAGAAACGGGAGCTAGTGAAAAACAACGGGAGCTGGAAAGATATTGGGGGTTTTGATAAATACCTTACAAACTTTTATGTGCTTGATACGAAAGACGGAATAACTAAATTTGTTCCGTCGGGCGATACATATACAAAGTCGGATTACTTCTCCGGCGATAAGCCGGGTCTTACGCAAGCAGTCGCAATTGCTATTGACAGCTCTATTTGGGTACTAAGTAAAAACGGCGAGATCAGTAAATTTACACGAGGCGCAAAAGATCAATTAGTTATAACCGGCCTTGACAGTCCATTTGCCAACCCTACCCGGATATTAACGAACGCCGATACGAAAAATGTTTATATCCTTGATCCCAACAATGCGCGGATTGTGAAACTTGACAAAACAGGAGCATATCAGGCCCAATTTACATCCGATGTGCTGAAAAAGGCACACGAGTTTGAGATAGTGGAAAAAGACAACAAAGCCTTCGTACTCTCAGACAATAAAATCTGGGAAATAGCATTACAATAACAATCTATGAAGATTACAAATAAGAGAGCGCATTATGATTACCAGCTTCTTGAGCGGCTCGAAGCCGGGATAAACCTTTCCGGCGCGGAAGTCAAGGCAGTGAGGCTCGGACATGCGGATCTTACCGGCAGTTTTGTGCGTGTGAGCGGATCTGAGGCATATTTGATCAATGCCAAGATTTTTCCTTATCAATATGCACGGCCGGAAGGATACGATGAGCGGCGCAGTAGAAAGCTCCTTTTACATAAAGCTGAAATCATAGCTTTAAAGACAAAAACCGAAGCTTCCGGCTTGACAATCGTGCCTGTTTGCCTGTATACTACAAGGCAGCTAATCAAGCTTGAGCTAGCCTTGGCTAAGCCAAAAAAGCAGTTTGACAAACGAAAATCAATTCAGAAGCGTGATCTTGAGCGTGACGCCCAGGCAACGCTCAAAGAGTTTCAGCGCGCTAATAGCTGAATCAATATTCGCTTTTGCTTTATTGAGTAAAGGGGACTTGTCCCCCGAAGCTCGAAGAGCGTAGGGGGATGATTTGATTCGACGAGCAAAGCACATTAACAACTGCAAGCCGGCTTTGATCAGTAGCCGTAAAACAGGGTCAAAAAACAAATGCTAAGAACTTTCTTAGCGATCTTAGGTCCCGCATCGCTGGAGCATTTGCTCCTGCAATGCGACCTGCATTCGCAGTCGCCTAAGATCTGTCCGTGTTGTCTTTTTTTCAACGAGACGATACGGGCATAAACAAAGTTGAAAGATAGATGCAAGATGCTGGTTTTATCTGGCATTGTTTTTATAAACCTTGTCTTTATTCTTCCTGCTAATTGGAACAGGATAAGGAGAGAAACAAAAATTAGCTACGCTTGTAGATGTTGACAATGAACTTTCTCGGACTCCGGATCACATCCGGACATCTCCACACTACCCCGCCAATTGGCGGGGTTTTTATTCCCCGTGCGCCAGAACCAGTCCATAGACGCATTTTGTTCCTGCTTTTTTCA
>CAZDTO010000069.1:0-3729 GCA_964508395.1 uncultured Gammaproteobacteria bacterium
GCGACTTCTTGCCAGACGGTTTGGAAATAGGTTCTAGGTTATATAATCCACCAATCTATCTGCTAATTGTCTCTTTGATTGTAAAGGAAACTTTTTATAGGTTCCGTCTTTTGCAACAACTATTGCCGCATTGGAATCAACATTAAAACCCTGCTGTGGTTTTCCTACGTCATTAACTATAAGAAGATCTATATTTGAGTTATGGAGCTTACGCCTTGCTTCTTCAAGTAATTCCTTACCGCTTTTTTCCCATTCTGCTTTAAAAGCGATAAGTTTAATATCTGGGTTACTTGCTTTAATTTGTGTATATATTTTTTCTCTTGGCATTAATTGCAATGTTAGAGCTTGTTTACTTGATATTTTTCCTTCTTGTGCAGCGATTTTAAAATCAGATACAGCTGCTGTATGAAAACACATATTGTATTTTGGAGCATGCTGTTTGAGTAATGAATCTAATTCGTCAGCAGTTTCAAAGGTCTCCTCTCGTATTGGATAACGTGGTCTTACTGCATTTTTCGCTCGCAATAGCAACACATCTGCTCCTTGTAAAAAACACGCCTCTGTGATAGCAATACCCATCTTCCCCGAACTCCTATTCGTTATAAATCGAATTTCATCAATTGGTTCTCTTGTACCACCTGCCGTAACAATGACTCTTTTCCCTTTTAGTCGTTCTTGTTTTGTGAGGAGCATTAAGATTTCTTCTTTAATCTTTGAGATATCTGTTAATCTTCCTTGGCCTTCGTATCCACATGCAAGCAGACCTGAATCCGGTCCGATACATTGATAGCCGAGAAATTGTAATTTTTTTATATTTTCTTGTACGAGCGGGTTATTCCACATATGGATATTCATTGATGGACAAATTAAAATAGGCGCTTGGGTGGCCAGAAGGGTGGTAGTTAGAAAATCATCCGCAATACCATTTGCTATTTTCCCAATAATATTTGCTGTTGCCGGTGCGACAACAAATAGATCTGCTTTGTATGCAATTTGAATATGATCTACCTCTTGTTTTTTAAGTACTGTCTTATAGTCAAAATTTGTTTCGAATAAATTTATATGTATTTTATGACCAGAGACCTTTTCAAATTCCGTTGGGTTAATCATTCTCGCTGCATTTTTCGTCATAATCACAAAAACCTCAATATTGTATTTTCGAAGCGAAACGATGAGATTTTTGATCTTAAATGCCGCTATGCCACCACTTACCCCAATTACTACTGTTTTATTTACAGATTTCATACTTAGAATCTTCCTTTTACTAAATCGGGCAATACATGCAGATTGTCTCCTTGGCGCTGCATAGTAATAGAACGGAGAACATTATCAAGAGGTAACGCTTCGTCATTATGAAGTTTTAAAATTCCGCCCTCTGGACTGGTTACTTCAATAGCGTTCCTAATTGCTTGGTGTAATTTTATTGGAGAAAGATAGGGGAAAGTATTGGCACAATGTACTAGCGCGGAATTTTGAATAACGTTTTTAATGCCTGGATTCAAAGGTTCTCCGAAGTCAACTCCATAAAGAGCAGTCAATACTCGATTTTCTCTTAAATCTTCCATTTTTGCCAAAGCTTCATTTAGAGAGACAAGCCGTCTATTAGGATTTGCATAGTCAACGATGCGTAATGAGCTTAGATTGCGGAGAGGATTATGATAATCCAAAAGAATAATGCTTCCTTGCATTTGTAATGCCTTTGCTATCTCAACAGCAGATATCCCGATACTTGAGCCAACATCTAATAAGTCTCCTTTTTTATTGACAATTTTTCCAACTGTATCCCATGGTTCTGCGGTAAAACGATTAAATCCTGTCCATTCAGAGCTCATCAATTGTCTCATAAGCTGCAAATATTCTTCTCGTCTATTATGGGAGTAAACATACCACAATCCTTCAGCACCTCTTACCCTAAACAGTTCTGTTAGAAGAGGATTCCATGTGGCATTTAAGGGCATTACAGACGATATTCTCTGACTAAAATAATCTTGTAGTTCTAACAGATCATGAAAAAATTCAGAGTTCGTTCTTAAAAGTTCTAACATGCGCCTTGTCTCTATAGGATTTTCGATTCCTCGACGAACTTGCGGAACACTAGCAATACGTAAACGCTCACTGACAAGACGTTTAAAAGGCTGAGAAAATTCACCAGTGTAATCATGGGATGATGCAATTTCCGTTAAAAATTCTTCGGTTCCTTCATATAATTGAGATTCCCCTTCTAATAAAAAAGAGAACGTTAAAATAAGTGCTTGTTCATCCAACGAATCAGTTTGTTGTAATTCTTGAAGAGCAGTGGTAATTAATGGTCTTGGCGCTACATCTTTTGTTTTAAACAGTTCTGAAATGGAACTAGCTGCTGATACTACATCTGTAGGGGACGATGCCTTAATCCTATTGAGTACTTGGACAGAATTTATTTCCCCTTTCGGGACAAAACGTAAAAATTCCATTAATTATAGTTTCTTTTATTAAAGACGCACAGCATATTCCCACGTTTTTGATTATTTTAATGTTGTGTTTGATCCTATTCAACTTGTCGTAAACTACTAGAAGAGATAACTTCACCTTGTTGATCTCTTGATAACGGAATAACAACAGTTTCCATTGAAGGAACATCATGTTGGGCACGTAAATTATTAACAAAATCTCCTCCAGTACGTGTCTCCTCGCTTACAACAATTGCCGACAATTTCGGATCAAGAGCTTTCGGCCCAGCAGTATCTTCCAAGGGAAATAAAATTGCTCTATCCAGCACTCCTTCTTCTTCGAAATACCTTCGTAAATCATAAAGTCGCTCTTCATAAGAGTGTACTTTTTCCTTGAGTTGTTTGCTTGATCGTTCGATATACGCATCTGTTGTAAGCCCAATATAAACATAATCTCCAACTTCAAAAGCTTTCTGTAAAAGCCTCTTATGTCCATCGTGTAATCTATCAAAAGTTCCTCCCATAAGTACTTCTCCATATTGCCTTACATGCTCATCTGATAAATATTCTTTAGCTCTTCTGATTGCAAATATTCCTGACTGGAGAATTTTTATTTTCCCACTTTCAGCTTTATCTAAAGCTTCTTGAGGATCAAACCAACCCCAATCAGTCATTTCATCAGGAGAAGCAACGTGAGGTTCTGGTTGATCAGGATAGTATCTTGTTACATATACTAGTAGATCGTGTTTGGTTCCAAACGCATCAGGAACGGTAATATAGTTTGCTAACGGAAAAAGTCTGTTTCTCTGAAGGTCAAGAACTATTCCTGCTTCTTCAAAGGTTTCTCTTCGTGCTGTCTGATCGATTGTTTCACCTAGGGCAAGCGCTCCTCCAGGATACACCCAATCCTCACCATGATTATTGCCATAATCAACACGTTTCATCAAAAGAATTTTATTTTCAGAATTGATAATAGCTACTGCAGCAGCTTGTCTTGGTGCTTTTGGAGAACCTAGCTGTTCTCTCTGCGGTAATTCTTGTCGAAATTCTCTTGGGCTTTCTTGGTATACCATATGCAATTCTATTCGTAGGTGAGTTTACATCAATTTAAGAATATTTGCAAATCATTTTTGTCGTGAACGATAAGCTGGAAAATCACCAATACTTTCCGTATGGAGCAGGCTACTTTTTATTGCTTTTGCTAAAGCGTCAGCGGCGCCAAGTCCTACAACATCGGTAACTATTGTATCTGCAACTCCTGGAATATTTCGTCGTTCTCCTGAGTGAGAAGATGTTGCAA
>CAZDTO010000070.1:0-3570 GCA_964508395.1 uncultured Gammaproteobacteria bacterium
TAACCGCTATTGCAGCAGGTCCTCCCGCTCCTGCCACAGCAATATGGGCAACTGTACAATTGTCTGACGGGGACACTACTACTTGTCAGTCTAATGCAGGAACAGATACCGATGTATATATTCTGGCAGGTACTACTCCTACTCCCACCCCAACAGGAGCTCCTACAGCCACCCCTACACCATCTTGATATCCTTTGATATTTTTAATCCCCTTGAAAATATAAAATAACACATTTATAGTTAATTTATGCTAACGAAATCAGATTTATCCCAAATTGAAAGAATCATGGAGCCAATTAAAACAGACATTAGCTCCTTGAAGCAGGATGTTGGAGTTTTAAAACAAGACGTTGGTTCTCTGAAAAAAGATGCGGGTTCATTAAAAAAAGACATGAAGTATGTTAAAAAAACTGTGGATGTGATGATTGATCTTTTCGACAGGCAAGACATAAGATTAAGCAAAAGGGTTGATAAGATTGAATCTCATCTTGGTTTAGCAAATCCATAATCCTTGACACTCCTTGTTCAATCCCTTACCATAAATTCATGGAACAATCTGCTCCTAACAATAAACCAGTTAACCCCAAACCCAACCGTCTGACAGTTCTGGCTTTTCTGGAAGTAGGTTTATTTGAAATTGTTTTTGTTAGTGTTATGGTTTTACTTATCTTCGGAACTCTTAATTACTTTAATATTCTTTATGTTTCAGAAACCTTCCCTAATATCCTAGGCTGGTTGCCAAGCCTGCGGGTTCAACACGCTTACAGAGATAAAATTAACAGCAATATCTACAATGATTTTATCAAAAGCTATTACGCTCCCCGTCCCACCCCAACACCATTTGTGAGATTCTCCTACGATACGGTTAAAGCGCAAAATGCTTTGGAAAGCTACATTAAAGATAACATCAAACAGGAATTCCTTCCTGAGGAAATTGAAGTAAAACAAGGGTTAACTATGGATGGAAGAATTAACCAGAATATGAGGTATGAATTTGGTACATATTTTGTAACAGAAAAAGTAACTCTGTCTGCTAATTTCATTTACAACGAGAATACAAATATTGCAAGCGATTATGGAGTTTTCATTCAGCCCAATGACTTAACTTCAATCACTCCGACAGAGTCCCTATCGAATTCCTTGCTTAATATTTATTTTCAGCATCCCTATTCTGTTTCAAGCTGCCAGACAAAAGGAACCACTTCCTACTGCGAGAATTTCCAGGTGTTAAATGGCGAAAAAATAGGTTATGGGTATGGAACGATTACGAATACTCAAACCAACAAATCAACACCCATTGTATTTGCATGTCTTGTGCCCAAAGAAAGTAAATACTATGATATTTTAAAAAGCTGTATTGCTCCGCAATAAAACTACTCTTGACAAACCCTATAATGTAGTAATACAATTACTTTAGACGGAAGGAGTTAATATGAAGTCTCCGGAACAAAAAGGAATGCTTCAAGCCACAGCTCTGCCAGCATCAAAAACCAAAAAAAAGAAACCTCTTGGTGTAGTTGGCAGAACAGTATTAGCAACAGTTTTAGGTTTTACAGCAGTTGAAGGGATAGGAGCCGTAGTCAAGGAGCTAAATAACGATAAACCAGCAGCTGTTGAAAACATACCTTCTGATCTTGCGTGGCCTGGAGATGTTCTTAATAAAATTTTGGGACATGATGTCCCTTCAGTCTTTGACAGAAACGCAGACGAAGCGACTATAAAAGCAGGAGTAAACGCGGAGCCTGTAACAGATGCCGATTTGGCAAAAATTAAAACCAACATAACTCCTCCCCCGAATCCATTAGAGGAACATGGTTTGCCAGCATTACCGGAATTTAATCTTTTACTTCCGTTTATATTGCAAGACGGAGATCGAATTGACATGTCTAAGGGTTATTCTGGTCCTGGGGTAGATGTGGATACGGGAAAAGTAGTGGAGCCTAGACATGCCGGATTTATCAAATTTACTGTTGCTAGAGAAGGCACTGAAGTTACATCAGGAATCTATGATCCCGAAGCAACTTCTATAGAAGTTTTTAGAAAGAAACCCTTTGTAGTAAATGGAACAGAATACTTTGGTGGAGTAACAATTAAGGTTACAAGAAAAGATGGAACTCAATATGGAGGGGGATACTTTTCGCCAAAGGACGTAAGGGGCCTTACCCCTCTTCCCATTTTAAACAACGCTCCAACCTTTGAGGACACCAAAGACTTAATGTCTAAAAAAGGAATCATTGTGGCATACGATACTCCTATAATGAAAACTGGTATTGCCAATGCGCCGATACAATTTGGAGCGTCAAGAATTTCATCAACAAATTCTGTAAATGAGATATTTTTTGGTAATTTTCAACCTTTTTTGTCTCCAGACGATAGGGTGCTATATAAAAAACAACCCTAACTTTTCCCATAACCTTCTTGACACAAAAACTATATTTACTATACTGATTTCATACTATTGCAAATAATAAAATATGAAAAAGAACTGTATAATCTCTCTATTTTTTACCTCTTTATGTTTAATGGCATTTGCATCAAGTTTTATTTCTTCTAAAGCATACGCAGTTAAAGTCTGTGAAAAATCTGTTAGCTGGTGCAGTCCTTCTTCTCAAGCCGTAGTATGCACGGTTGACGAATTCAGTCTGGATTATAATTGCGACCATCAGGGTGTTTGTATATTCCCCTTCTGCACAACCTATACGGGCAACCAATGCACTTCTCATACTACGGATAAAGATATAAATAATCCTTTTGCTCCCGGGAGCTATTGTGATAATTCCGGATTTACAGTCGTAGGAGATCCTTGCGGAGGAGGTTTAGTTCCTGTTGGTTTTTCTGTTTGCCACGATGTAGCTCCTACTCCTACTCCAACGCCAACCCCTTCCCCAACTCCCATTCCTCCGCCTCCTCCCACCCCAACCCCAATTCCCACTGCTACTCCTGTTCCCACTCCTACTCCTGCAGGGGTGTGGTGCAATGCCAATGGAGTTTATTGTGCTGATTCTGCAGGAGGATTAATATATAATCGTTGTGATCCGGCTTCCGGAACTTCTCAATATTACAGCGTCTATTGCAATGGCAGCTCTCGATGCGATGATAATTCCCGAGACTGCGTCTTAGATTATGGAGCAGGCTACACTTGCAAGGCAGATGCGCAAAACCATAATCCTGTCTGTCTTGCTCCTACCCCTACTTCCACTCCTACTCCCACTCCCATTGGAGCTCCTACAGCTACTCCTACACCAATAGGAGCTCCTACAGCTACTCCTACTTCCATTCCTCCCACTCCCACTCCAATTTCCGGAGGTACCTGCAGTTTGGTAGGCAACTGTACAGATGGTTTTTCAGGCAATATCTCAGGAGCATGTTCCTGCAATGTGTCTGCCAATTCAGGCATGGGAGTTGATGCCGCGTCATGTTCTGCCCAAAGCGGAATCTTCTGTCCATCAACAGGAACCTGCTGGACAATAGATCCTGTCCCTGTCTGCGCTCCTCCTCCCACTTCTACTCCTACCCCCACTCCAATACCAACTTACTCAATTTCCGGACGTATCTTTATTGATCTTAATG
>CAZDTO010000071.1:0-3544 GCA_964508395.1 uncultured Gammaproteobacteria bacterium
AATAATTTTTGGTTTTTCCTTTTTGGCAAGTTTGGCAATCGCGTCATAATCAAGAAGCGAATCTTTTCCCAACTCGTACTGAACTGATGTGAAGAACCTGCTGGAAAATGTTAAGGGAGCCCCATGTGTCAAATGACCACCAAAAGCAAGAGAGAGTCCCATGATCTTATCTTTATAATCAAGAATCGCCATATATACAGCGGCGTTAGCAGGAGAACCGGATAACGGCTGGACATTAACATACGGGACTCCAAATAACGTTTTTGCCCGCTCCTGTGCAAGAAGCTCAACCTCATCGATTACTTTATTTCCCTGATAATATCGCTTCTTTGGATATCCCTCTGAGTATTTATTTGTAAGCACGCTCCCCAGCGCCTCCATAACTGCCGCAGATGTGTAATTCTCAGAAGGTATCATCTCCAAAACTTCCCGCTGACGTTTCTCTTCTGCACGAATAAGCTTATAAATATGGGGGTCAATCTTTTTTAACTGCTTCATCAATATGAATGAAAGTATATACCAATAGATTTCCGCTTTGCAATAGCTTTTTTGCTTTTTTGTACAGTTTTTCGTACAATCACAAATTCATATGGGAAATCCTGAATCTGCAGCAGGCATTGAACTCTATACCCCGCGAAAAAGTCTTGTAATTACAATCTCGGGAGTTTCAGGCACAGGAAAAACAAGGACAGGTCATGATGTGGCAGAAACACTTGGATTTGAATTCATCAAAATCGGCGGTATGCTCCGTGAGGAAGCAAAGGAACAAACAGGATCTGACATCGTTGAATTCTACGAGCGGGCGAAACAAAAAGATTATGAGCTGGATCAGAAGACTTTAGAAAGTTTTAGAGAATCAAAAGAAACAGGAAAAGGCTTTGTCATCGAAGGATGGCTTGCCGGATTTCATGCATATAAAGAACTCGAGCGGGCATACAATCAACAACGAAATTCAGCTCTTCTGTATCGATTATGTTTTATAGCCGGCGATGAAAAAAGCAACGTCCGCTATAGTAGAATCCTTGACCGTCAAAGTAAATCACATCCAGATCTGACACTTGAGCAAATAAAAAAAACGACGGAAGAACGATTTAAAGCAGATCTAAAAAACTGGTGGAAAGTGTATCCAGAGCTTAATGGCATCAATCCATGGGATGTGGGAAAAGGAAGACCGGCCGGAATATTTTACAATCAAATTATTGATACAGAACACATGTCAGTTCCGCAAGTTGTTCAATGTATTATTGAGGATTTGATCTCTGTTGATCTTGTTGAAAAATCAACCGGCTTATCATAATTCCTTCCGCATCCATTCCTCCCAAAGGATGAAGACATACCCACTTTTATCAAATCTGTATCAACTATTTTTTCAATTTTCAAAGCATGAACTTCATCACCACAATATAAAACCATCTCCAAGATTCCATAGACATCAAAGTCGACTGTTCCTCGTGCTCTTTTCCCACATTTCTCACCTTCGTCGTTTACAATAGCTTCGCAAACCTGATTTCCCTGGCTTATCCAAACATACGCAAGCTCCCCCGCTTTACCTTCGCCAAACATATCTCTTGTTATCGGCATATCTTCTTGGCCAGCTGATGTCCGTCCAAATAGTTCAGTCATTTCAATCAACGATTATCGCTCAAGTGTCATAAAAGTATACCTATATCCATGGGCCTCAATATCCTGCCGAAAAATGATTTTTTTAAATGATGAGTAATCTGGGAAAAATACATCAGCTCCAAAATCACCTTTTATTCGCGTTACGTATAGCCGATCAATACATGGCATTGCTAGTTTGAAAATCTCCCCACCGCCGATAATAAAAATTTCTTCATTGTCAAGTTCTTTTGCTTTTTTGATCGCTTCATCAAGTGAGTGGCAAATCGTCGCTCCTTCAACTTTGTAACTGTTGTCTCTGGTGATAATAAAATGCGGCCGGCCGGGAAGCACTTTGCCTATTGACTCAAATGTTTTTCTCCCCATTATCATCGGATGCGGCGTGGTAATCTCTTTAAATCGTTTCAATTCTTCCGGGACGTGCCACGGAATTGCATTTTTTTTCCCTATCCCCCGCTTCCCATCCATCGCGACGATAATACTGATTTTTGGTTTATTCATTACTATGAGAATCCGCCCACCACTGCCACTTCACCTTTGATAGAAGGGTATGGGTTATAACCGACTAACTCAATATCTTCAAATGTGAAATCATCAATGTTCTTTACTTTTTGGTTAAGTTTAATTCTTGGAAGAGGCCTAGGCTTTCTTTTTAACTGCTCTTTTATTTGATCTATATGATTATCATAAATATGTACATCTCCAAAAGTATGAACAAAATCACCCGGCTTATACCCTGTCACATGAGCAATCATTAGGGTGAGCAACGCATAACTGGCGATATTAAATGGTACACCTAAAAACATATCTGCACTACGTTGGTAAAGATGTAGCGAGAGACGTCCATCAGCAACGTAGAGCTGATAAAATGTATGACAGGGTGGAAGAACCTGTGCTGATTCCCTGGAAGCTGCCATCTCATAGATAAACTCAGGATTCCAAGCAGAAACCATATAGTGCCGTCTTTCAGGTTTTACTTTTATACGATCGATTGCCCATTGTAGCTGGTCTACAATTCTGCCGTCGCTGGTTTTCCATTTTCTCCATTGAGCACCATAGACTGGTCCTAGTTCGCCATACTTTTTCGCAAATTGTCTGTCGGATTTAATTCTCTGCAAATATTCTCCCATTGTTAAGATTTTGTCCTTTTTTAAATGAGAAACTTTTTCCAAATATTTTTTATAACCCCATTCATCCCAGATATGAACTTCTTTATCAACCAAATATTTAATATTGGAATCTCCTTTAATAAACCAAAGAAGTTCATGGGCAATCCCGCGGAAAAAAACTTTTTTTGTAGTTAGCAAAGGAAATCCTTTAGAGAGGGCAAATCTGATCTGGCGACCAAAGACGTTTTTGGTACCCACCTTTACGTTGTGAACTTTTTTTATTTGTCCGTTTTTTAATATGTCTTTAAGTAAATCTAAATATTGTTACTCAGGGGTTTTTTTCTTTTTTGCTTTCACCACAAAGTCTTTTTTAGATGGTTTGCGGGGATTTTACAAGAGGTCAAAATGCATCAATTTTGCTGCGGCGGAATCTGGAGATGATCTTCCACTCTCTTAACTCTTTTGTTCGTCGCGACATTTTCCCGATCGAGAAAGTTAGCTACTAGTTTTATTTCATCTTTTAACTCCCGATGCATCTTAGTAAGTCTAATTTCAAGACTCTTTACTCTATCTTTTAACCCCCTAATATCATTTTGAATATTTATGCGTGACATGGTAATGTCAGCACCAAGTTCATCTTTTATTGCCTGTGATTCGTTTTCTACCTCTTCACGAACGATTTTTCTTATTTTTACTAAATCATCTTTTGTTAACATATGTTGATCTAATCTATATGCTCTCTATTGCCTTTGCAAGAGATCAAACTGGATCAACTTTTAATTCTTGGGTAATTAGAGGAGCAATCTCTTCATTAA
>CAZDTO010000072.1:0-1349 GCA_964508395.1 uncultured Gammaproteobacteria bacterium
ACAGGGTCAGCAGGCCTTATCGGGTCAGAGGCGGTGCGGTTTTTTGTTGGTCTGGGATTTACAGTTTATGGCATCGACAATGATATGCGTAAGTATTTCTTCGGCCTTGAGGCAAGTACCAAATGGAACAGGGAAAGGTTGAAGAAAGATTTGAAAGACAAATATATCCATCTTAGTATCGACATACGGGATAATAAAAAACTTGAAAAGCTCTTCAAAAAGATTAAATTCAAACTTATTATTCATACGGCCGCACAGCCTTCACACGATTGGGCAGCAAAGGAACCAATCACGGATTTTAGCGTAAATGCTCTGGGGACTCTTTATCTGCTTGAGAATTATAGGAAATATTGCCCAGATGCAGTTTTTATTTTTACCTCGACTAATAAAGTATATGGCGACAGCCCAAATAAACTTCCGGTTATTGAGCGGACGACCCGTTGGGAATTGCCAAAGAAACATAAATTTTATGCTGGTATAGACGACACAATGAGCCTTGATAACTCACTGCATAGTTTATTCGGAGCAGCCAAGCTTTCAGCAGATATTATGGTTCAGGAATACGGGAGGTATTTTCACCTGAATACTGTTAGTATCCGGGGCGGGTGTCTCACCGGGCCTGCTCATTCCGGAACACAGCTGCACGGGTTTTTGGCTTATCTTATCCGGTGTATTTACAGAGGAGACAATTATATAATCAATGGATACAAAGGAAAACAGGTGAGAGACAACATCCATGCGTATGATTTTGTTAATGCGTTTTACCATTTTTATAAGCATCCAACATCAGGACAGGCATACAATTTAGGCGGTTCGCGATACTCAAATACTTCAATTCTGGAAGCGATTAAAAACGCAGAAAAAATCTTAGGCAAGAAAGCAAAAACACGGTATATAGATACACCCAGGAAAGGCGACCACATCTGGTATATCTCAGACAATACAAAGTTTATGAAAGATTATCCGGATTTTAAGCTAACCTACAGTAATGACAGAATTATTGAGGATATCTGTAGATTTGGCCATTTTGAATAATACTGCATAGCTTTTCGGTATTAACCAATGGATATGTTTTCCGTTCGTGAACTAATTTTTTTTTCCGGGCGTAACTCATCCCGATTAAATCGGGACTCAAACATTCGTCCTCAAAAAAAATTGTTTACTCACTTTTTGAAGATTACTTAATGGTTCAAATTGAAAAATATTTTTTTATCAGTTGTAATACCCGCCTATAACGAAGAGGAGAATGTCAGACGCGGGGTCCTCTTTGAGGTTTGGCGATATCTTAAGCGGCAAAACTATCCCTGGGAAGTTATTATTGTTGACGATGGCTCAACTGACAGGACTGC
>CAZDTO010000072.1:1449-3410 GCA_964508395.1 uncultured Gammaproteobacteria bacterium
GATTTTGATCAATCGGTGCCGATCAGTGAAGTTAAAAAATTATTACCGTTATTTCCCATTCGCGGACAAAATTTTTTCTCCGCGGGTCCTGTCAGAGGCTCTTTTCCCGCCGGTGCTCGCGCTAGTGAGCCACTACTCAACGCGCTGCGCGCCGTCGGGAGCCCTCCCGCCTCTGCCACCCGTACTGAGTCTGAAGAGTCAATTGCGCGAGGTGGGGGCTGTTACGATATTATCATCGGATCAAGAGTGTCGCGGCAGGGAGCGCCTATTCTGCGGAAAATAGCAGGATACGGATTTATCCTGCTGCAAAAATTATTAATAGGACTTCCATACCATGATACGCAGTGCGGGTTTAAAGCATTCAGAAGGGATGCAATCTACAGGATTTTGAAATGTCATTCTGTAGGGAAGTCCGGCTTCGCCGGACGACCGATAGAATCTCATCGAATGAGATCCTATCTAGGCTTTCAGCCTATCCAGGATGACAAAATAGGATACGCGCCAACTGCCGGATTTGATCTTGAATTGCTTATGACTGCCCAAAGATTGGGATTGAAAGTGGCAGAAGTTCCGGTTGCCTGGCGGCATAAAGAAAAGAGCACATTTAATGTTCTGAAAGTATCATTTTTAGCGTTAGGGGATATAATTAAAATTCGCAGAAGTTTGCATTAAATCATTTATATCTTATGTAAGAGTTTTCCAGCTGTCATTCTGGAGCGAAGCCTCGCTAAGCGGGGCGAAGTGATAGAATCTCCTCAGATACAATAAGATCCTATCGTGGTCGTTGCCACTCCAGGATGACGAAAGATGAGGAACTCATGTTATAGCGATAAGAGTTTTTGATAGATTTTTTTGTAATCATACTTTTTTGCAAGATCGTAGGCATTTTTCCGGTAAAACAATTTCTTTCGTAACAAAATTTCAACTGCTTTTATAATTCCCTCATGATTGTGATAATCGATTATAATTCCGGCTTTATTCTTCTGAATTTCGTTGGCCATATACGTCACGTCGGTGGTAAGCACAGGAACACCGGCACTTAGATAGAATTTAATTTTGGATGGGTCGCACCAATAGGATGGATTATTTTTATCCGGTTTGTATGGCGCAAGCCCTATTGACCAACGATTTATCGTTTTTTCTATAATATCCTGGTCCTCAATAAAGCCAAAAAATTTAACAAAGCCTGACAAATTTTTAGCCTTTTTTTTGTATAAGTCTTCTTCGGGACCGGATCCGATGATCTCAAGTTTCAATGACGGAAATCTTTTTTTAAGCTTCGGAAGTATGTCAAAAATAAGTTCTATGCCCTGATTTTCTTTAATTACACCTAAGAAACCCAGTATGTAATTCTCTCTTTGCTTATTGTAGTCGTTTGTTACTGCGCAGCCGATCGGTATAATCTGGACTGATTGTTTTTTTTGAACTATACTCCTGGTTTGGAGGAATGTAAGAATTTTTTGGTTAGTAAATATTAACTTATCTGCTCTTTGCATGCAATTCTTATCAAATATCCAATAAATCTTTCTTGCAATAGCTATTTTCCATTCCGGATGAGTTTGGGGAAAATAATCACCGACCCAAAATATCGTTTTTTTTACCAGTTTTATATCACGCAGTATATTACCGACCCAAGCGCTAAATGCATTAAAAGTAAGAAAAGTTTGTAACGACTTATATTTTCTTTTAAGCATTAATACGTAAAAAATAGTTTGTATTAGAATTAATATTCCTACAAGCGGAAGGGATGGGTACTGAATAACATCAGGCATTCTTATTTTTATTAATTGTTTTTCTTTGACAAGTTTGCCTTTTTCATATACACGCAGATAGCTTGACGCTCTTCCATGTTTGAGACGGAGGTGGTCGTAGGAAAAATGAATGAGAACTGAATAGTTTTCCCTTAGAAAATCCAGAATTCTTCCAACATTGTCATACTGGGAGAAGTTGACATAAACTAT
>CAZDTO010000073.1:0-3313 GCA_964508395.1 uncultured Gammaproteobacteria bacterium
TATAAGACAAGAAACAACAGCCGGCAGAGAAGGTACATTGGCCGCTGAAAATGTTTTGAAAGATACTAAAAATAGTATTGACTATACTTCTGTTCCTTGGACTATTTTTACTGACCCGCAACTGGCAGGAGTAGGATTTACGGAAGATGAGCAGATAAAAAAGTTCGGTACCTGTATGTGCAAAACTGTGTCTTTCAAAGATGTGCCAAAAGCTTTCATTATCAACAGAACCGAAGGACTGATTAAAATGGCAATTCATCCGCAAACCAAACAAATTATGGGAGTACATATTCTCTCGCCCAATGCAGGTGAGCTCATTGCAGAAGCCATGATACTTATTAAGAACAAGAATACTATTGATGATGTAATTAACTCTTTACCAATGTTTCCAACCCTTTCTGAGGCAATAAAGATCGTTGCACTTTCATTTACAAAAGATATTAATCAATTGAGTTGTTGCATATGAATCATCCACAAATTAGACAACTTGAATACAACTACATCACAGACGGAATTTATATCGGAACGAATCAATGTTGTAAGACTCATTTTGATGAGCGATTAAAACAAGAAGGTATTGAGGCCGACATTTCACTTGAAGATGAGCGCGTTGATGCTCCCTTCGGCGTGCAATTCTACATATGGATTCCTGTAAAAAATCGCAATGCTCCCACTAACGATCAACTTGACTTTGGCGTTACAATCCTCGAAAAACTTGTACGCATGAGGAAGAAAATCTATGTGCACTGCCAAAATGGTCATGGCCGGGCACCAACGATGGTAGCCGCTTATCTTATCAAAAAAGGGGAGAGTGCTGACGAAGCAATAGAACTTATTAAAACGAAAAGGCCATCAATTCATCTGGAAGAAGTCCAGGTAAAAGCATTGCAGAATTTTCAGAAAAAAAATTAGATTGCTGATAGTTACCCTGTGTTATAATCGTTCTACTTCTTTCCTCTTATGATTGGAATGCTAACGGGTACTGTTGTACACATTCAAGATACACACATTATCCTTGATACTCATGGCGTTGGCTATAGAGTGCTTGTCCCGCAAAGTATTTATAAAAAAATTAACGGAGATGGGCAGCAGGTTACTATTTATACTTATACACACGTTCGGCAGGACACACTTGAATTATATGGATTTTTAACACATGAGGACCTTTGGCTTTTTGAGCATTTAATAAGTGTTTCAGGTGTCGGATGCAAAACAGCACTTGGTGTTTTTTCTGTTGGCACCCGCGGTGAAATTATTGATGCAATCGCAAAAAACGACGTACAGTTTTTTACATCAGTTCCGCGGCTTGGAAAGAAAAACGCCCAAAAAATCATTATTGAGCTTAAGAACAAAGTAGGAGGAAGTGAAGAATTTGATTTTGGGCAAATAGAGGGGGAGAGTAAGGAGATTGTCGATGTGCTGAAAAGTTTTGGCTATACCAATAAAGAAGCTATCGATGCGATCCGTGGGATTAAAGAGAAGGGCAATACGATGGAGGAAAAGATAAAATTGGCGCTTAAGTATTTAGGTAAATAAGTTCAAAGTTCAAAATTAAAAATTAAAAGTTGCAATTCAAAGTTAAAAATTTTGAATTTTAAACTGCAATTTTGCACTTTGCACTTTGAACTTTTAATTTATGGTAGGTAATAAACAAAACAATAAATCTAATAAGACGCAAGAAACAGTAATGCCTGAGGAAGAAGTATTATTTACTTCTCTTCGTGCGAAATCCTGGGACGAGTTTTATGGACAGGATAATGTAAAGAGGTCAATCGCAATCGCAATTGCCGCTGCTAAAAAAAGAAGAGAGGCGCTTGAACATGTGCTGCTTTACGGCCCGCCTGGCCTTGGGAAGACAACGCTTGCTCATATTATTGCCAAAGAAATGGGAAGCAATATCCGTGTTACTTCAGGGCCTGCTATAGAGAGAGCAGGAGACCTGGCTTCTATTCTTACCAACCTTGAGAAAGTAGACATTTTATTTATTGACGAGATCCACCGGCTTAATAAAGTTGTTGAAGAGACGCTGTATCCTGCAATGGAGGATTTTGCACTTGACATTGTGGTTGGGAAAGGGCCATCAGCCAGGACCTTGAGGCTTGATCTGCCACCATTTACTATTATTGGCGCAACAACTAGAGTAGGGCTTCTATCAGGACCGCTTCGGGATCGATTTGGTGTCGTGCACAGGCTTAATTTTTATCATCCTTTACAACTGTCAAAGATTATAAAAGAAGGTGCCCGTAAACTTGCAGTTCCGATTGATGAAAAAAGTATTGCCGAAGTTGCTAAACGTGCTCGCGGTACTCCGCGTATAGCGCTCAAACTGCTCAAGCGGGTGAGAGATTATAGTCAGGTTCATGGAGAAGGGAGAATTAAAGAAATATTGACAGAAGAAGCTCTTAATATGCTTGAAGTTGATGATATGGGTCTTGATGTGCTTGATATGCGGTATTTGCGGGCAATTATTGAGAAATATAGCGGGGGACCAGTGGGGATTGAAACGCTTGCCTCAACAATCTCAGAAGATATTGGTACGCTTGAAGATATGACTGAGCCATTTCTTCTTCAGATCGGATTTTTAAAAAGAACAACAAGGGGACGAGTTGCAACAAAATCAGCATACGACCATATCGGAATTCAATATCCTAATCAAGCAGGAAAATAGGGTTAAGATTTTACCTTAGGCCTAGGTGAAAAATATTCTGGAAGAATGGCGTAGTGGTAATTAATGCCTGGACCAGAAGGGTCAGTATGATGGAGATATATAGGAATTTATTTGCTCTTAATGGCGATTGTCCTCTGACAACAAACACAATCATAAGATGAAGGAAAATAAGAGCATTAAAGATAATTGTTTTTGAGACAGCTTCATTCTGGAAAGACAAGAGAATCTGATAAGCCACAAGAAGGAAAATTGCTATGCCGAAGCCAATAATTGCGATAATGCCCATCCGTTTTTGGGTAAGGATGGGAATTTTAGGATCCCTCGGAGCCTGCTTGAGGATGTCCGGATGTTTTGTATCGCTTGCAAGCGCTAAAGCCGGCAGCCCATCAGTTACAAGATTCATCCAGAGAATTTGGGTTGGGACAAGAGGAGCAGGAAGCCCAAGAATTGATGCGCCAAAGACAAGTGAAATTTCTGCCAAATTTCCGGAGAGTAGGTAGGTGATTGCTTTTACGATATTGTGGTAAATCGTTCTTCCTTCTTCAATAGCATGCACAAGTGTTGCAAAGTTGTCATCGGCAAGGACAATGTCGCTTGCTTCTTTTGCCACATCAGTACCTGTTTCTCCCATGGCAACACCTACGT
>CAZDTO010000074.1:0-3274 GCA_964508395.1 uncultured Gammaproteobacteria bacterium
GTTCAATTGTCCCTGAGAGGTCAATTAATCTCTCTCTTGTGATACCCTTCCTACCGCCGATCATTTATTATTGGCTGAGGAGAAGGAGACGGGAAAAGGAGGTGATAGGTAGAAGTTAGGAATAGATTTTCCATTTTCTATCTACCATTTGCCATTGATTTTCTATTGAATAACTTATACATTGATATAGATGAATTCTGAAATATTGTATGAGCGCTTGCTTAATTTTGCCAAAAGAAGCCAAACGCTAGTAGGAAATCTTCCAAAAACAGTCTATAACATTGAATATGGTAGCCAGCTTATTCGATCTTCCGCTTCACCCGGAGCGAATTACATTGAAGCTGTTGAAGCAAGCAGTCCGAAGGACTTTGTTCACAGATTAAAAGTTTGTAGGAAAGAAACTAAGGAATCAATTCATTGGCTAAGGCTAATTCACTACTCGAATCAAGGTGTAAAGAGTATTCAGGTCGAAATAAACGAATTGATCGGTGAAGCCCTCCAGTTTATTAAAATCTTTACCTCGTCAGTTTTAACCGCCGAGCACAATCAGACAATGAGAAAATCGTAAATAAATGGAAGATGGAAAATTGCAAATGGAAAATAGTAATGTATAATATTTTAAGTTTATGCTGAAGGGTAAAGCAAAAATAGAAAAATACATTCCGTCTGTCATTGAGAAAAAGTGGCAGAAGAAGTGGAAAGAAATCGATCTTTATAAAAGCGACCTTGAAGCTGACAATAAGCACTATGTCCTTGCCGAATTTGCCTATCCTTCAGGCGATCTTCACATGGGACATTGGTTTACTTTTGGCGGTGCAGATATTTATGCGCGGATGAAGCGAATGCAGGGAAATGCTGTTTTTTTTCCAAACGGGTTTGACGCGTTTGGCCTGCCGGCTGAGAATGCTGCCATCAAGCGTGGTGTACATCCGAAAGACTGGACGTATGGCAATATTGCCCGGATGAAAGAGCAGTACGCAACTATGGGTGCGAGTTTCTCTTTTGACCATGAGGTGATCACATCTGATCCATTGTTTTATAGATGGAATCAGTGGCTGTTTCTCAAAATGTTTGAAAAAGGGTTAGCCTATCGGGGGAAGGCTCTCTCAAGCTGGTGTCCGTCATGTCAGACTGTGCTTGCGAATGAGGGAATTGAAGAGGGAAAGTGCTGGCGCTGTGGGACGGTTGTACAGCAAAAAGAGATAGAGCAGTGGTTTTTTAAGATCACTGAGTACGCGGAGAGACTGATATGGAAAGATACTAAGATAATAAGATACAAAGATATTAAGAAAGAGAACGGAGAGAATTCTTCCTCCTTAGTATCTCAATCTCCTAATATCTCAATATCTTCTTCAGTGGATTGGCCGCAGGCAGTGCGAGAAGGTCAGAATAATTGGATTGGGCGATCTGAGGGCACTCAGATCGAATTCAAAATTCAAAATTCAAAATTCAAAATTGACGTATTTACTACAAGGGTGGATACGCTGTTTGGTGCGACGTTTCTCGTTTTAGCTCCCGAACACCCGTTGCTAGCAGAGCTAGTAAATTCAAAATTAGAAGAGGTTAAAAATTATATTGAGAAAGCAAAAAGGAAGACGGAAATGGAGCGCAAGGAGCAAAAAGAGAAGACAGGAGTATTTACGGGTCTTTATGTTAACCATCCAATAACTAATAACCAATTACCAATCTGGGTTGCTGATTATGTTCTATGGGGATATGGAACAGGTGCCATCATGGCTGTACCGGGGCATGACCAAAGGGACTATGAGTTTGCCAGGAAGTATGAGCTGCCGATAAAAATTGTCATCCTGGACCCTGGAGCCCGAAGGGCGATAGGGGATAGGATCCCAACAGTAGATTCTATCGGTCGTCCCAATATCCATCGGGACTCCCTCCAGAATGACAGGTCAGAAGCATATGAAGGGGAAGGAATTTTAGTTAATTCCGGAGATTTTACTGGTCAGAGATCGGAAGAGGCGAAAAAGAATATAGCTAAATACCTGCAAGAACATAAAATTGGATCAAGAAAAATTGTTTATCATCTGCGCGATTGGTCTGTGTCAAGGCAGAGATATTGGGGGACTCCCGTTCCCATCATTTATTGCGATAAATGCTGGAATATCAAATATCAAATATCAAATATCAAATACGAAGAAGGAAGAGATTTTATTATACGAAATGGGAAGAAATATGCCATAGTGCCAGTAGCGGAGAAGGATTTGCCTGTAGAATTGCCCTACGACGTTGATTACACGCCAAAGGGTAAACCGCCATTGGCATCAAACAGCAAGTGGCTTAACGTATCCTGTCCTGTCTGCGGGGGTGTTGCACGGCGTGACGCGGAAACGATGGATACTTTTGTTGACTCAAGCTGGTACTTTTTTAAATATCTCTCACCAGATAAAGCTCACCTTCCAGGTGAAAAAGAACACCTGGAAGGTGTAATAGGGGATGGAATTCCCTTTGATACAAAGCTTGCAGAAAAGATGATGCCAGTTGATATTTATTTTGGCGGAGCAGAACATACGCTTGGACACACATTGTATTCAAGATTTGTCACAAAATTTTTTAAAGACCTTGGTCTTATTGATTTTGAAGAGTATGCGCATAAGCGTGTAAACCATGGAGTTATTTTAGGTCCGGATGGGTTTCGCATGAGCAAGTCCCGCGGCAATGTGGTAAATCCCGATGAGGAGGTAAAAAAATATGGTGCTGATGCTGTGCGTGTTTATCTTGCTTTCTTTATGCCAAATGAGGGGACAGGTCCGTGGGTTTCAGACCGGGTGTGGGGAGCACATCGTTTCTTGCAAAGAGTATGGTCCTTGCAAGAAAAAGTTCAAAGTTCAAAATTAAAAGTTCAAAATTCGGATTTACGGATGATGCATAGTACGATTAAGAAGGTGACGGAGGATATTGAGGAGATTAAATTTAATACAGCAGTTGCGGCTCTTATGGAGTGGTTGAATTATTTGTCAAGGAAAGAAGCAGTGAGTGGGGAGGAGTATCAGACATTTTTATTACTGCTTGCGCCATTTGCACCGCACGTGACGGAAGAATTGTATCAAACTGTCATCCTGGAGCAATCCGGCGAAGCCGGAGAAGCGATAGGATCCCATAGAGATTCTATCGGTCGGTCGCCTAAGGCGACCTCCCTCCAGAATGACAAACCATTTTCATCCGTTCATATCCAACCCTGGCCAAAATACGATGAAAAGTATTTGCAAAAGGATATGGTAACCATTGTCGTGCAGGTGAATGGAAAAGTGCGAAGCAC
>CAZDTO010000075.1:0-3155 GCA_964508395.1 uncultured Gammaproteobacteria bacterium
TAGAACGCTCGGTTTGGGACCGAGAAGTAGTGGGTTCAATTCCCTCCACTCCGACCAAGAGTCAATCATTGTCAACCTGGGAGGTTGACTACGTTGCAACCTAGGTAAAAAATGTCTATACTGCTATCATGCCCGGAAGAAATATCCCCCTTGTTACAGGTGAAACCTACCACACATTCAATAGAGGTATTGATAGAAGACCAACCTTTACTAGTAAGAGAGAATACGTACGTGCCATAGATGCAACAAAGTTTTATCTATCATCTCCTCCGCCGTTGAGTTTTTCCAAATACTTACGCCTGGAAGAAGAGAGACAAGAAGAAATAGACAAAGTCCTTGCCACAGCAAAAAGGAATGTGCAAATTCTTTCCTTCTGTCTAATGCCAAACCATTTTCATTTTTTGCTACGTCAGGTTGAAGAAAATGGTATTTCCGTATTCTTAGGCAATTTTCAAAATAGCTATACGCGATACTTTAATGTTAAGCATGATAGGGTAGGATCTTTGTTTCTCGATCAGTTTAAGGCAGTGAGAATAGAAACAGAAGATCAATTGCTTCATGTATCGCGTTACATCCACCTTAACCCCTATACAGGTTATATCGTAAAATCCTTTCGTGATCTTGAACTATATCACTGGTCATCTTTACGCGACTACATAATAGGTGAAGAAACATTTATTACAAAAGAAATAATCCTATCCTCGTTTAAAAATACTAAGGAGTATAGAAAATTTATTTTTAACCAAGCTGATTACCAGCGTAAACTAAAAGAGATCGAGCACCTCATTTTTGACTAACTATAATAAATTTCCTAGGTTGCCTATCTATGCAACCTCCCAGGTTAAAAAAAACAGGTTAAAAAAAATAATTTTGGGTCAATTGCGAGAAGGGGGTTCTACTCCAACTGACAGCAACGAATAGTCAAGCAGTATTTTCATGTCTTCTCTTGCACCCGGGCTTCCGAGAACAATTCCAACAATCTGATGTCCTTGGTACTCAAGATAGCTGACAAGACAGTATCCGGCTTCATCTGTATAGCCCGATTTTATTCCCTTCACGCCTGGATACGTACTAACAAGGTTTGTGAGATTTTCAAGAAAAAATGCTTTATGTGTCTCTGTTTGCGGAATTTCGTATTGAAAAGTTTCTGTAATATTAATAATCTCTGGATGGTAGGAAATAAGATATTTGGCTGTGACAAGAAGGTCACGCGCGGTCGTATAGTGACTACTATCGCTTTCAAGTCCGGATGGACCCGAAAAGCTTGTATTACTAAGCCCAAGCGATTTTGCTTTATTATTCATAGCTTGGATAAACTTGCCTCGTCCGCCAGAGAAACTTCCTGCGAGTACCTCCGATGCGTCGTTGCCTGAAGGCAGGAGAAGTCCATAAAGCAGTTCTTCAAGTGAGAGGATCTCATTTACAGAAAGACCCATGGTGTCTTCTCCAATAAGATTTTCTTCACGGACAAGATACCGGCCATCTTCCTTCCTGTTCTCAATAGCTATTATAGCCGTCATGATTTTTGTCAGAGATGCCATAGGAAGTCTGAGGTCCGCTTCCTTCTCATAAAGCGATTTTTCAAGCGTAAGATCATACACAAGCGCAGATTTTGCATTAATGGTCGGTGAAGCTTCAGAAATTGTCTCACCTTCGATTCTGGGGATCCAAAAACTTAAGAGTTTTACTTGGGTATTTTTACCAAGAGAGAGGAAGGAGGGGATTGGTGAGATAAATGTATTGTCGTCTTTAAAAAAATAGACCCAAAGAAGGAATACCAATGCGATTGCCAGGACAGCAGAGGTAAAGATAGAAAGAACGACTTTTACCATATTCAAATATTCACCTGGAAGGAGCCGTCAAGCGTCACCTTCCAGGTGGTCACTGGTTAGTATATAATATTCCTATCATGAACGGCGGTAATCGTCTGGTAGTTTCTGTTGCATCATTTAACGTGTTTGGTGCTCCTTTCTACGGGAAGAAAATTTTACGGAGCCTTTTTCAAACGCGCATTTTTGAAAGGTTCCAAATTATAGCAGATTACTTTTCAAAAGCGGATGTCGATATCATCACGCTTCAGGAGGTCCATACATTCCGCCAGCTTAGATTCCTCAAAAAACGTATGCAGAATTTTCCGCATGTTATCTACAAGAAACTACTATATGGGCCAAAAGGAGGCGTTGTGATTTTTTCCAAGATTCCTTTTGAGCATGTGGCATATATTGACTTTAAAAAAAGGGGGACGATCTTCAACAAAACAGTCGTTGCAAAAATAGGGAAAAGAGGGATCCTTGTAGGGAAACTAAAAAATAGTCCGGTATATATCCTCAATGCCCACCTGACGCAAAATTCAGACCATGACTGGTCACCGCAAAATAAGCATATTCCGTTTCTCGTATCACAACTCAAACAAGTCGCTCAGACGATTGCATCTTTCCCGCCAAAACACTCGGTGATTGTGACAGGGGATTTTAATATGCCAAAACATTCAATATATTATGATTGGTTTATAAAGCTTTCGGGGATAAAAGACGCATTTGATCAACACAACTCTGCAACCTACCACAAAGAATTTTTAAAACTCGGAGATACCGTTGGCAGAGTTGATTATATTTTTACTACTAAAACCAAACAGATAGAAATAGTAAAAGCTTCTCATATATTTAAAAGAAAATTGAAATCTATTTCAAAAGAAATCACCTATGTGTCTGATCATATAGGGCTTAAGGCCGATATATCCTTGAAGTATCTCCCACGAGATTAGCGCTCGCATATTAATTCTGCTATTTTTTGAGAATTGATACTGTCTAATCCAATTTGATCGTTTTACGAATATTGACATGCTGTCTTTAGCCTCTGATACGATGTATCGAAGATTTCGCTAATCGTACTTGTAGACATTCGTTACTAGCACCGGAAATTGCCCAACGGCCTAGTAAAGTATCGTCCGCCTAAGCTTACCGTTCGCCTTTTGGGTACTATTCGTACACGGCTCACGGAGCACTTTAACGGCGGACATAAGAAACTCTAGAAACTCTCCCTCGACAAGCTTGGGGTCGTTAAGAGTTTCTAATGAAAGGAGGTGAAAATAAAATGATAAATAAAAAAATAGCATTAAGCGGGTTGTCAATATTAGCGTCTATTTCATTAATGCT
>CAZDTO010000076.1:0-2914 GCA_964508395.1 uncultured Gammaproteobacteria bacterium
GTACCGCCGCGAAAACACTTTATCCAGACAAATGCCATAACAGCAACACTCGATATATAATCATATGGAACGAAGACGGTTTGCTATACCAGCCAGAGAGCAAAGAAATGATATTAGCTCTATCGATCCACTACGCAAAAGTATACGGGCTCATGTCGATGAGGTAGCGCGCTCTCTAAAAACTGATGTAAGGACGAATGAAGAAATTGATGTATTGAGAGATAAAGAGACAAAACGTTTTTATCGGGAAACTACCTCTGAGGATGTTTTATTGAATAGGCCAATTCTGAAAGGTGGTGGTAACAAATGACAGAAAACGCAAAAGGACCAAATCTGGAAGATATTTTTGGTCCAGATAGAAAATCTTTTAATGACCCAGCTAGAAGAGCAGAAAATACAAAAAGAGTAGAACAGGCAAATGCAAATCTATGCCGGGTAATTGGCTATGACCATCCATCTATAAGATATTTATCTGGGGATGATCTCTCTGTTGGAGTACCATACCCGTTGACTCCTGCTGAAATAGATGAACGTCATCGTAATCTTGATCGACGAAATATTAAATTAAAGTAAAAAAAAGGGGGGGGTGATAATTGATGAATATAAAAAACATACCTGCGGGCGTCAATCCCGCACAAGGCGAAATTAATGTAATTATTGAGATCCCCAAAGACAGCAATATCAAGTATGAACTTGATAAAGAGTCAGAGGCGATCTTTGTTGACAGGTTTCTCTATACGGCGATGCAGTACCCGTTTAACTACGGATTTATCCCAAATACGCTTTCAGGCGATGGAGATCCTGTCGATGTACTGGTATTAAGCGAATATGCTGTAGCACCTGGAACTGTCATACCATCTATGGTCATTGGTGTTTTGGAAATGGAGGATGAGTCGGGAATTGACGCCAAGGTTCTTGCAGTTCCAACAAAAAAAATTGATCCTTTTTTTGGGTCTTTTACAGACATTTCTCATGTGCCGGATGCAATCAAAAACAAAGTCAAGCATTTCTTTGAAAATTATAAAACGCTTGAACCCGCAAAGTGGGTAAAAGTAAAGGAATGGCACGGGAAAGATAAGGCGCTGGAGGAAGTAAAGAAGGGAATTAGTGGTAAATGACTAATTACTAATGACTAATTTCTAATCAATGACAAATGTCATAATGCCTAATTAGTCATTTCATAATTGGGATTTATTTAGGAATTAGAAATTAGATATTGGTCATTTTGTTTTATGAATATCGGTAAATTACTACCAGTAAACATCACTGATGAAATGAAAAAGGCGTATCTCAACTACGCCATGTCTGTTATTGTAGCTCGGGCACTTCCTGATGTACGGGATGGACTCAAACCTGTCCATCGTAGAATTCTCTTTGCCATGCATGAGATGGGCCTTACACATAGCGCAAAATACGCAAAAAGCGCCAAAATAGTCGGAGAGGTCATGGGAAAATACCACCCGCATGGAGATATGCCGATTTATGACGCGCTGGTCCGTCTTGCCCAGGACTTTGCTATGAGGTATCCACTTGTTGATGGACAAGGAAACTTTGGTTCAGTCGATGGCGATCCTCCAGCCGCGATGCGCTACACCGAAGCCAGAATGGCAGCAATTACATTTGAACTTCTCGCTGATCTTGAAAAAGAAACGGTTGCATATATCCCCAACTTTGATGCGACAATAAATGAGCCGGTCTATCTTCCGGCTAAACTCCCAAACCTGCTTTTGATGGGGTCTGAAGGAATCGCGGTAGGAATGGCAACGAAAATCCCTCCACATAATCTTGGAGAAGTTATCGATGCGATCGTGTATGTTATCCAAAAAGTACATATACCAAAAGAGGGGGAAGTCATTTCATCAGATGTAACAATCGAAGAACTTCTTGAATATATAAAAGGCCCTGATTTTCCTACAGGAGGAAGTATCTATGATTACGCCGAGATTAAAAACGCCTATATGACAGGGAAAGGCCGGATCATTATGCGTGGAAAAGCTGAAATAGAAGATATTGGCCTTGGAAAATCTGCGATTATTATTACCGAACTTCCATATCAGGTCAATAAGGCACTGCTTGTCGCCCGCATAGCCGAGCTGGTCAAAGAGAAAAAAATTGAAGGGATCTCAGATCTGCGCGATGAATCTGACAGAAGAGGCCTTAGGGTTTATGTTGAGCTGAAACGTGACGCGTCGCCCAAAAAAGTATTGAATAATCTATATAAACATACAGCACTGCAGACAACCTTCCCGGTCAATACCGTTGCGCTCGTAAACGGGACGCCAGAAACGCTTAATCTTAAAACCATCCTTGAGGAATATCTCAAACATCGATTTCTGGTTGTTGAGAAACGGTCACAGTTTGAACTGAAACACGCCAAAGCGCGGCTGCATATCCTTGAAGGATTGAAAATTGCTGTCGATAACATCGACGCTGTTATACAAACAATCCGCGCATCAAAAGACCAGGATCATGCCAAAAAAAATCTCATGGAAAAATTCAAGCTTACCGATATACAGGCAACCGCGATTCTAGATATGCAACTTCGTCGACTCGCAGCACTCGAGCGGCAAAAAATTGAAGATGAACTCCTTATGGTTAAAGAAACAATTGCCTACCTTGAAGATCTCCTCAGTCATCCTGAAAAAATATTGCATGTCATAAAAGATGAGCTAATTGCACTTAAACAAAAATATGCTGATCCGAGACGTACACGGGTATTTAAATCAAAAGTCGGTGAATTCTCAGAAGAAGATCTCATCCCCAACGAACCTACTGTAATTCAGCTTACAAAAACCGGATATATCAAGCGGCAAAGTTTAAGCAGTTTTCATACACAACACAGAGGAGGAAAAGGCATAAACGGTATGCGTGTTAAAGAAGAAGACACAATCGACCATATCCGGTATACCCAAAC
>CAZDTO010000077.1:0-2858 GCA_964508395.1 uncultured Gammaproteobacteria bacterium
CGGGCAAAACAAAATAGCCCGAGCTTTCAGGCTGCAAAACGCGTGGCCAGAGCTGTCGCACAGTCAGGTCGAAGGGTGGTTAATGGCGGAGGACCAGGCATCATGCTTGCGGCAACACTCGGCGCAAAAGAAGGCGGAGGAAAAACAACTGCTGTTTACTATAAACCGGAACTCACCACCGATCTTGAAAAATCAGCGCTAAACTTTGCTGATAAACGCTATGAGGAAGTCAACTATATTACACGGACAAAACGGCTCCTTGAATTAGGAAACGCGTATATAATTTTCAATGGAAGCACAGGAACGATCTCTGAATTTGCTATGGCGTGGGGTGTGGCTAGGCTCTACTTTGGCCATCATAAGCCGCTCATCCTTTATGGAAATTTCTGGCATAATATTATAGCCGCTTTCAAAAAAAATATGCGTGTACGCAAAGAGGAATTCGAGGTTTATACGATCGTAAATTCAGTCTATGAAACAATGCGGGCGATTGAAACATATGAGGTAATCGTTGAAAATAACCGCCACAAGCACAAAAAATGCACCGGCGACGAATGCCAATTCCTCCTGCTCTGACTTTGCTAACCTGGGAGGTTGAAGAGCTAGGCAACCTAGGTAGTAATACCAGACAACGAAAATCTGAACTTATTAAATGATTTGAATCATTTAATGCTATTCAATTTATCCAGCGATTATACACTAAATCTATTGATGCAATATTGATAATTTTAATGTATACTACGGAAAATTTTGTCCGGAAAGAGAGGTTAACTGCATATATGCCAGACAGAGAGCTTTGGAAGCCTAAACCACAGGAGAGTTCAAGTCAAGAGCACACTTTATTTCCTCAAGAGCTTGCAGCACTACCAATAGATGAACGTTTAACTACAAAGTTAGAAGCAATCATGCGCGATCCTGATTTAGCTCTGGAGTTGGGAGTTTATATTCGAGATCTTGCACTACCGGGTTTAGTTAAAAATACAATAACACAAGAACAGGCTGACAGAGTATGGAAAGCGTATGGTGAAACTCTAGATGCCATGATGACTCCTGAAATGCGAAGTGACGTAGAGGAAGCATTAAGACACGAGCTATGGGCTGAAAAACAAGGTAGGAGGAAAGAATCTGAATTCGCACGTTGGTAAAGAGATTCACTTTCCCTCAATCATCGAAAATAGCGCTTCCTGAGAAAGATGGATTTTGGCGGTTGACAGCATTTTTTCCTTTCCTTTCTTTTGCTTCTTTAACAGCTTATCTTTACGCGTCCTGTCACCACCTGATAACTTAGCAATTACATCTTTTCGGAATGGCGGAATTTCTTCACGGGCGACAATTGTACCGTTTACCACTGCCTGGATGATTTGACGAAATTGCTGCCGTGAGAGGGATTCTTTCAATTTCTTTACTTTATCACGCGCAACATATAGCGATTCATCTCTATAGACCAATTCCGATAAGACATCGATCGAATTATCATTGATACGAACTTCAAGACTTACAAGGTCTGCTTCCCTGTAATCTGTCAGCTCGTAATCGATACTCGCAAACCCCGCCGATACCGCTTTTATCTCAGCTGATAATCCACGGATAAACATGCTATACGGCATCTCATATGAAAGCACTGTATACGTCTGCTGATACTGCATATCCAATAGCATACCCTTACGCTTTTGACAGAGCGTCATAATATTGCCAACACGATCTTTTGGCGTATAAACATTGAGAAGCATATAAGGCTCAGCGTATGACGCGTCATCAGGGTTTTTTTTGTAGAGCACCTGCGGCATTGTCAAAAGCAGATCAAGATTAAACTCACGCGTAAGTCTTTGCTTGACAATTTCTGCATGCAAAAGTCCCAAGAACCCTACACGAAACCCACTCCCAAGATATGCAGAATACTCCTCAGTATATGTCAACGATGTGTCATTTAATGACAACTTCCCAAGTGATTCACGAAGATGCACAATAGCATCCTGGTCCTTAGGATACATCCCAAAAAACACCATCGGCTTTGGCTGCTTATAACCAGGTAGTGGCTTGATGACGGCTCCATCGCTTGTCATCAATTTTCTCCCGCGAAGCGGGATCTCGCTTCGCGAGACATTTTCAACTTTCAACTTTCCACTTACGATCGTGTCGCCAACCCGACATTGTTTAAGATCCTTAACGCCTGTGATGATATATCCAATTTCTCCAGTACTTAATTTACCCGATGATGTAAGAACCGGCGCGAAATATCCAACATCAGCCACTTGTGACTTAACACCATTTTGGTAAAACTGTATGGCATCACCAACCGATACTTCTCCATCGACAATCCGCACATAAACAACAACACCTTTGTGCTCATCATATACAGCATCAAAAATTAACGCACGTAAGCCTGTAAGTCCTGAGTCGAATCGAAGGGCGTCGCCTTGGGAGCCTGAAGGGGGAGGAATTTTTGCGATAATATAATGTAGTAAATTTTCAACATTCTGTCCAGTTTTGGCTGAAACAAATAATAGCTCGTCAGCCGAAAATCCAAATACAGCCTCAAGTTCTTTTGCGACAAGGTCTGTTTGCGCATTTGGAAGATCGATTTTGTTTAAAACCGGAATCATTTTCAGTCCTTCTTTTTTAGCAGTATAATAATGAGCAACTGTCTGTGCTTGAATCCCCTGTGTCGAATCAACAAGAAGAATTGCGCCTTCACATGCAGCAAGCGTCCGTGAAACCTCGTAGGAAAAATCCACATGTCCGGGAGTATCAATCAGATTCAGAATATATTCTGAATCTGTAAATCCGAAATCCGAAACCCGAAATCCGAAACCGTTTTTGTCATTTGTATTTTGTATTTCGGATTTGTTTCGAATTTC
>CAZDTO010000078.1:0-2827 GCA_964508395.1 uncultured Gammaproteobacteria bacterium
GTGCTCACTCGTCAAATATGCCCATCTTTTTTTTAAGAAAATCCACTTCGACTTTGAGTCTACCAATTTGTCGGTAGAGCTCTTGGATTAACTCTTTGTCATCTTTTTCTTTCCGCTCCCGTTTACTTGAAAATCCCTGTGCTAAAATTTCCAGTGCCTGCTTCTTCCATTTGGTTATTTGAGTTTCGTGTATCCCATAAAAACTTGATAGTTGAGCAATTGTTTTTTGTTCCATTAGTGCATCAATTGCTACTTTTACCTTAAATACAGGTGGATGCACTCTGCGTATTTTTTGATCCATTTCTTCATTTTAACTTAGTCTAAGGTGACTGTGCAGTTTCTGGGGTCCAGTATATTGGGTGATACACCACCTTCTCAGCAGAATGCAAATATTTAGACATGAGTAAAGATTCACAATCACTATTGACCTTGATATTAGTTGCTGTAATAGCAGGTATGTATTTCTATATGGACTACCAGAAGGATAGAGGTATTGAGTGGGCGGTGTTAAAAATATGCCGGAGAGCAGCTGAAATGCACGCCATTTATCCAGATTCAGATTATATTGGGGATAAAATAAGCGAAGCAGAAATATTTGGAGAATCACCATTCACATTAAACATGGAAGAAAAACACTTTAATGGGCGATGTGTCAGTGCTACACGAGCAATGAATCTCATAGAGTAAAATTGGGATTTATGCTTAATATAGCTGCTGATTATTTTTTTGCTCATTGGTTTGACTGAGAGAAATTACAGAAGAAATGGATTTAATAATTGCTAAGAAAAAGACTCTATAAAAATACAAACTTGCATTTTATTATAATTACTCCTACACTATGTAGTAGATATGAACACAAGACAATTAAGTGAGTTGGAACAAGAGGTCATGAATATTGTTTGGGAACTGGATGAATGCTCGGTAAGGGATATACTTGAGAGAGTCAATAAAAACAAGCAGCTCGCCTATACCACTATTGCTACTATACTTCAAAGACTTTATCAAAAGGACTTGGTAATAAGAAAGGGAGAAGGTATTGCTTATATTTATTCTCCAAAACTTTCTAAAGAAAGATATAGCAAAAACTTAGCCCAATCATTTATTAGTAAGTTCTTCAATTCTTTTGGTGATGTGGGTCTTGCTTCGTTTGCACAGTCAATTGATAAACTCCCAAAGAAGAAGAGGGAGTATTTGCTGGATCTTCTTGAAAAATATGATAAAACCAAGTAGGTACTTTCTGGCATTTGCCAGTTTATTTGTCCTGTTGGGGACAGGGCTTTTTATCGCTTCTCAAAAATTCTTACCGATCCTCTTGCAACATACTGTATATTATTGTCAGTCAGCGCTCCGCTCATTTTCGATGCAGATTCCCGGTGGCACAGGCACTTTTTTAATGAGCTTGCTCCTTCTTCTCGTTGGATATGCCATTACCAAACTCATGTTGTCATATGTCAAAGTAGTGTCCTTTAGGGGGAAACTTCATGCACAAATGCAGGCGGATGAAGTATTTGACCAGTTAGTAGGTACATTGGGCTTACGGGGTAGAGCTTCCCTAGTAAGCAATAACAAACCATTTGCCTTTTGTCATGGAGTAAGGCATCCAGAAATTTATATTTCAACAGCTCTTTTTTCAATGATTACCCATCAAGAACTCGAAGCCGTCTTACTGCATGAGAAGTATCATTTAGAACATAAAGATTCTTTTATCTTGCTTTTAGCAGAGATAATGCGATCTCTTTTCCCATTCTTTCCGCTCCTTACTGATCTTATCCACAATTACCAGATTGAACGCGAACTGGAAGCAGACCATGAAGCAAGTCATAGTCTGGGAAGCTCTAGATCACTTGTTTCTGTTCTCAAAAAACTTCTTTTGGTTGAACCAGTTGAGCAATATACGTTTGCACCGGCTCTGGCTGATCATGAGACACTTGAGGTTCGAATTCAAACCTTAACAAAGAAAAACGCCCGCTTTATAAAATTTAGCTTTCTCAATGTCGTGCTTAGTGTTCTGTCGATCGTAGTTTTTGTAGTTTTAGTAAGTGTTCCAGTCCAGGCAATAGAAATGCATGAAGAGAATTCTGACGTCATGATGGTATGTCTCCAAAATGATGTCTGTGCATCCTGGTGTAAAGAAAATAGAACAGTCGTTCCTCGGTCTAAAACTCCAAATGCATCCTATCCTAACAGTCCGATGACTCCAGCGTTTCCCTCGGTTGAATAACTGATACTGATTGATATATTGACATTCAGAATCTTAGTTACTACAATTTGTAGTAGATAGTATTTAAAGTTATTATGCCAAACACAACAACGTATTCTCCAGTTTCACAGTTACCCAAAACATTCAATATTACGTCTGTTCTTGTTATTTTGTTAATCGTTTCTTCCTTTTTTATTGGTTCACTGTATACAAAAGTACAATATCTTGAAAAAGGTGGTGCAGTTGCGGGTACAACAAATCAGCAAGTAGCTGATGGTGGTAATCAGCCTGTGAATCCACCAGCCGGTGGACAACCTCAACCGCAACAGGCAACCAAGAAACCAGAAGTCACTGATAAAGACTACTACCGAGGCAATAAAAATGCGAAGGTGGTACTTGTTGAATATTCAGACCTTGAATGTCCATTTTGTAAAAGCTTCCATCCAACTATGCAACAAGTCATAAAAGAATATGGCGATAGGGTAAAGTGGATATATCGCCACTTTCCACTTTCTTTTCATGCTAATGCTCAAAAAGAAGCAGAAGCTGCTGAATGTGCGGGAAAACTTGGTGGTAATGATGCCTTCTGGAAATATATCGATGCTATTTTTGAACGGACCACCTCAA
>CAZDTO010000079.1:0-2729 GCA_964508395.1 uncultured Gammaproteobacteria bacterium
GTTCGATTGGACATAAGATTATTATTCTCTATTTATTAATTGCTGTCAATTACAAGACGCCGTTTTCTCCTCTTGCCCAAAGATTAATATCAATTCCATCCACTTTTCCGTCTTTATTGATGTCCGCGTCAAATTTCCTATTCTGGGTTTTACTAGCACAATCAGTTGTGCGGCCGGCAGAGTCAGTAAGAGCATTTTTATTTCCGAAACAGGCAACTATTACTCCCAAATCAGACCCATCGATAGCTCCATCATTATTTATGTCCCCGGCAAATAGACTAACAGCGGGTATCGAGCTGTCTGCACCAGTCGAATAGATGGGTATTGGCGTACCTAAACCTGTTGATCCTTGCGATTGAATTTCAGTATTTGTTTTTGCACCATCTTTTCCTAATATTTTCGCTTGGTATGAATTTACACTAATTTGTATAAAGTAATTTTGAAGATTGGTTGGTAATCCGAGGGCAGAGGCCGAAAATACAGATCTTCCCGAAAAGGTATCTGGTGTTGTCTTGTCGGTTGATCGGGCAATGTTTGCAGCAAATGGGCCTCCTGGCACCTGTTGAGAGTTATCGCCTCTAAAGAAGGTCAATTTTAAATCCGCTGATCCAGCATTAGAGCTTATACCCGGTAGGGTAACACCCCTAAAATTCAAGGCAATAAGTTGGCCGGTAGGCAGAGTAGCTTGTGTCCCAGCAGTTCCAGCGTTGTTACCTCCGCTTGTTCCGCCAGGACCAACAGCAGGAGCGGTAGTTGGAGTAGGAAGTGGAGTCGTACAACTCCAACACTGTCTGTCTGGTAGACCATTGAGGGCACAAGAATAAGCAGCAACAGCTTTTGTACATGTACCCAACTGGGGATTACCGCTAGCAGGATTAATTGGATTACTAGTAGTTCCGGAGCACAGATTCGCATTAGTACATGGTAATGTTCCTGGAATAGGGGTTGGGGCTGAAGTAGGGGTATTATTATTAGAGCCCGTAACAGTGAAATTGTAGACAACAGTGCAAGTATTTGGTATTTGGTTTTTGTATATGTTATCGGGATTAGGCTGTTTCTTATCTAGGGAATAGCCATATGGTAATCCATTCGTTTGAAGACTAATGCTGTGGTCGGCATAAGGGACATCTTGTATGGAATAAGTGCCATTTCCCAAAGTAGATGTGGACAATTTGCAGTTATCAAGACATATACTTACGGGAGCAGATTGATTAGGTAGTCCATATATTGTTCCTGAAAGGTTATATCCATTCGGACAGGATGTTGAGGATGGAGGAGTAGTAGGACTTGAAGCTGATGTGGTGGGAACAGGAGTAGAAGTGGGAGCGGGAACGGAGGTTGAAGTAGTTGAAGTTTTGCAAATATCTGGTCCATTTGTCTGACAGTCAGATAAACACTCATTCTCGCTTTTATAGGCGTACGTCTGTTGACAAGGAACTACGCATTGGTCGAAACATTGTTGGTCTTTACTAATTGTTGTGGTTGGAACTAAAGTAGGTATTGGGGTTGGGGTAGGGCAGGTGGCATCAACCTGAAGATTTGTTTCAGAGCTTTGGGAATCAACGACCTTAAAGAGGTATTGACCGCCAGAAACATTTGAAAAAGTATATGACGTGTCGCTGGTGGGAGGAGGAGAGGACACGGTCGTTGGTCCTGAAGCGTACGTTATTGTATAAGGCGGTTGGCCAAAATTCCACTGAACTTTAATGTTACAATTGTTTTCTGATGCTCGTTGGCGGAGTTCCTGCTGTTTTTGGGCGATAAAAACAGTCAGAGGGACAGCAGCGGCAATTATAAGAATTACCAAAATGCTTGTGGTTCTGGAAGCCGTAGGAGAGAATATAAATTTGAGGACGTTTTTTATAGAACCCATAAACTTTCCCGATTTAGTCGGAACTTAGTTTAGAATAGAAGAAAAAGAACCTCTTGTCAATAGCAATTATCAATAAAATGTAGTACTCGTACAACAAAACGCTATAGCGCATCGTTGTACATAAATGGTTTTTGTGTTATTCTTTTAATGCATAGGTAAAGAAGTCTATGAGTAAAATTAGAACTCAAGATGTACTTAAAATATTAGCTGCAGGAGGCCTTATAATAGCAACTGCCGCTATTCCAAGCATTCCCATGATTTTAGTCAAAGCCCACGCAATATGGAAAGACGCCAATAAATCAGATATAGGAAGAATAATTAAGCGTTTACAAAAACAAGAGATGATAGGGATAAGAGACAAAGATGGGAAAACTTCAATTGAAATTACAGAAAAAGGGAAAAAGAGACTTCTTGAATACGATTTTGAAAATATAAAACGTCAAGCTAAAAAAAGAGACGGGAAATGGAGGCTGATTGTTTTTGATATTCCCGAGCATAAAAAACAGAGTCGGGATGCATTTAGGAGAAAATTAGTGCAGATAGGTTGTGTTAGACTGCAGGACAGTGTTTTTGTAAGTGCTTTCCCGTGTAAAAATGAAATAGACTTTTTGAGCCATTATCTACAGATTTCTGATTTTGTTACCTTGGTAAGCATTGATAAAATTGAGAGAGGCGAGGAGCTGATATTTAAGAATTACAAAGATTGGGACAATGATACGCTATAGCGTAGTTATGTAATGAGAGAGACGGAAAAGAATGCGATGGTAATATTCATAGACAGTATTAATAAAAGAAGTATTATAAAGAAAAGAGTAGGGGATAAAGAATGATAATTAGGAGGGAAGATTGGTTAGAT
>CAZDTO010000080.1:0-2582 GCA_964508395.1 uncultured Gammaproteobacteria bacterium
GCTCAGTGGTAGAGCGCTTCGTTGACATCGAAGAGGTCAGAAGTTCGATCCTTCTCGGGTCCACAAAGTTCAGTCAGGCGGAGCGTCACATTGATCGAGTCAGACTCGGTGAAGGTCGGTGGTTCAAATCCACCAGCGGTCACTCCTCTGGAGTATGAAGCAGAAAAATCATTGATTAGCTTGAATGGACGACCTATTTTGGTGTTCGATAAGTCTCCAAAAGGATAAACTAATCCCTCGGGGAAAATCATGCGTTGGTATTTGAGCTTCGCCTCAAATATAGCGCCATACCAAACTAATTCAGGTGTTCGAATAAATACATCGCTTAGTCAAGCAATGCTTGAATTTCAAGTTCTTGACTATGTATCTCCCCTAAATTAATTTTAGCAAGAGCTATATTTTGTTCTGATTCCTCAAGTTGTTTTTGATGTAGTGCGTCCGTAATAATACCTTTCTGTCCTTTTTCTACCAACCATGACTGCTCTTGCTCTAATTGTTTAATTTCTTCAAGCTTTTTGAGATAATCGCCTTTGAAGTCTTTTTTTTCTTTCCTCGTATCTTTTCAGAAAAACTTCCTTGAATACTTCAATGAATTCCGGTTTTGGTTTTACCAATGCAATTTGATCGAAAAATTCATTGTGCAAATCAATTTGTTTTCATTACTCCATATTTGGTACAATCTTTATTTATACAGTAATAATAGGCATAACGAATACTTTTGCTTTTTGTCCAGCAGGCAGTCAGTGGTTTGCGGCAAAGCGCGCAAGAAATGAACCGACGCAGTGGAAAATCCGGATTGTTAACAAGTCTTTTTCTTGTCCAATGATGCGATATTCCTGTTAACACATCTTGGCATTTCTGGAAAAGTTCTGGAGTAATCAGCGGCAAATGAAATCCCTTGATTAACTTTTATTTATCTCTAGAATTGTTTTTGTACATAAAATTTGATAAACTACAATTCATGTCAAATGAAATAGCAGGAGAATCACATTTTAGAAGACTTCGTAATGCATTCAATACATTAATAGGTTCTCTTCGTGTTCAAAACCCAAATAATATTAATTATACTGAACTACCAACAACAGGTAAAACTGAATATGGGAATTTTAGAGTATATGCTGAACAACCTCTCAATAGTAGATTAGATCCTCACGGACTACAGATAAATAGCGCAGTTATATGGGATTCAATATTATCTGGAAAAACTGTAAGTGTTGACCTTAATGAAGCAGCGCGAGATGGTTGTATCCCTAAATCTTCTCAAATTAGGCCTGTTCCACCTATAATAGAGATGGTACTAAATAGTTACGTTAAAGATTTTATTTTTAAAAGTCATGAGCAACGGATACCAAATTAACAAAAAGGATATTGATACTGTTCTTACTATTTTAAAAAGAACTGATCCAGATAATGCTACTGTTGAGAAAGCTATAGAATTTTTAGGTAATATGTTTGTGGTTTCATATGAAATTAAAAAGATTAAAGGAACTGGAGTGTAATTATGAATACAACTGAAAGAAAAAAGATAACAGTATTAACGCTTCAGAAGATGAAGGCCCAGGGAGAGAAAGCTGTTTATATTACGGCCTATGATTTTCCCCTTGCCCGCCTTGCAGACCGCGCCGGAGTGGACATGATTTTAGTCGGTGACTCTTTGGGAATGACAACGCTTGGATATAAAACGACTCTTCCTGTTACAATGGACGATATGATACGTCACGCAAGTGCAGTAACCAGGGGAGCAAAAAACGCGTTTGTTATTGGAGACCTTCCATACATGTCATACCAGCCATCGGATAGAGATGCAATTATTAACGCAGGAAGATTTATCTCGGAAGCTGGATGCGATGCGGTAAAGTGCGAAGGCGGCAGAAGAATTGCCTCCAGAATTCGCGCAATGGTAGATGCGGGTATTCTTGTCATGGGGCATCTAGGACTGACTCCCCAAAATATGGGACAACTTGGCGGGTACAGAGTGCAAGGAAAAACAGAAAAAGATTACGAAGTATTGCTAAAAGACGCTTTAGCAATTCAAGAAGCTGGCGCATTTTCTCTTTTGCTTGAGGCAATGCCTGTAAAAACTGCCGAAAGAATAAAAAATAAACTTTCCATTCCCGTATATGGCATTGGTGCAGGAAATAAAGTGGACGGACAACTGGTAATTATTCATGATATATTAGGACTTTTCGAAGAGTTTACACCAAAATTTATAAAGCGGTATTGTAATGCCGGAGCTCTTATAGAAGAAGCTATTGCAACATATACACAAGAGGTACGGACAGGAAAATTTCCAACAAAAGAGCACTTTTATGATATGGCAATAAACAAACAGTCACTACCTACCCGTAAAAAGAAACGAAAAACCCCCTAATAAAACGGTAAAAAGTTTTGCGTCTTATTCTTAAGTATTATCTTTTGTCTCTATGATCAGGATCCGGGTCTTATTCTCTGGGTCGATTTTTTTAAAGTTATAAGGAGTATCCAGGTAGCTTTACGAGATTTTTTCTTTTTGGTCCTGTCGTCACTACTACAATTGGCATACCAACTCTTGCTTGGATGAATGCCAAATATTTTTTTGCATT
>CAZDTO010000081.1:0-2570 GCA_964508395.1 uncultured Gammaproteobacteria bacterium
AACGTCGGGTTGCCTCGGCTATCCAGAATTTCCCGAGCTTTGATTGCGGTTATGGATGACATGTTAGTTCAACGTAGCACAGCATCGGAAACCTAAGGAGTAATCAGAATAAGAAGGTCCATGCGCAGTTGTCCTGTAAAGACAACCGCTGTTTCCAGAACTTCCTTGAGTAAGCTGATAATATCCTCCACGAAAGGTTCCATCGGGATCAGCCGTCCATTCCGCAAGATTTCCAACTAAATCATAGACTCCTTCAGGAGTTTTACATTGAACATTATTTCCAGTGGGATCTAAAGAATTTTCCTGCTGATTATTTTTTGGGTGCTGCATCCACGGAGCAGTATTAAAAGTAATTTTTTTACCCGTAGCATCCAATCCTTGTTTATCGTAAAAAGGTTGATAGCTAGGACAAAAATCAACTTCTACTGTTTCCTTAACTACATGCATTCCACGTGAAGGGAATTCATCGTTGCAAGCAGCATCTTGGTGATCTGTAGCATAAGGATATGTTCTTTTTTCATTTCCTTGGCATATTGATACCCACTCCTCATTCGTGCACAATTTTTTTCCAGCATTTTGACACGCTTGCTTAGCCTGCAGTTGACTAATCGTACTCTGCGGCACTACTCCCGCAATAGACACTGCGCCTAAGTTAGCTATCTCGTCACCAGGATTACAATATGGTGACCATACTTCACCAGTTTTTTTTACCAGCATAGCTTCATATTGATCTATACAAATATTTCCAATTTGAACCATTCCTGGACGACATTTCCCAATACCTGGAGCTTCTTGCTTGCCGATATTTTGTGGCGGAATAACGCAAACAAGACTTTCTGCAGTACAAGCTTGTTCAAGAACACTGTTTTTGAAACTCACAGCATTACCTTGCTGAGTTTGCGGTGCACTTTCCTCACTGCCAAAAATACTGCCAAGAAAATTTCCAGTCTGAGAAAGAACAGAACCGGCGATAGAAACTGGAAATCCTCCTGAACCGCCTTTATGAAACTGCAAACAACTTAAGTAAGTTGCTTTAAGACTCTCGTAACTTCTTCCGCCTTGAGAATAAATACTTTTTCCATTTCCACATTTTGCTTGATCGAACCAAGAATATTTTGAAAACTGTTCAATAATGTCGGATGGACACGATTTACTATAGGGAAGCGAGGCCCAAATACGCGCTAATCTATCCCATACTGGAGTAAAAACGCCAGTGCTGATTGCATTTGCTAATATTTCTTCTGTAACTCCGCCTCTGGTAGTAATATCGTGCAGTGCTGCTCGATCTTGCTCGGCTGGCTCAAAATTAGTAAAAAACCCATTTTGTTTTAGAGGTAAGTAACTGTTGTAAACGTATTGATATCTTCCTGCCGCTGTACTTGAAATGCCGTTAGCAGTGATTCCATTCTTTGACATTTCTCCTGTTTCAACTGGATGAGCTGCATAACTTTTGAATTCGCTGCCACCAAACATAATATTGTACTTGTTATTTGCCCCTTCCGCCCAGGCAATAGTGTCTAACAACGCTCTTTGCTCAGGAGTTCCATAATTTGCTGCACAAATTCCTGGTTTAACAGGAACTGCTGGAACAGGTACTGGTACAGGAACAGGCGGTTTCAATTCCACCACTTTCAAATATTTTTCAGAAAAACTTGTCCAGTCACCACGAATAGTATCCCACACTTGGCCTTTTTTTGCTTTTGCTAACCAATTGGTTAATTTCTGCCAGACTTCATCAATTTCTCTGCAGCGTTGTGGGTCTTTACATTTCTCATTAGTAATCGATGAAGAGGGAACAGAAAGCCCGGAGGCAACAGCTTTGTTAAAAACAGTATTCATTACCGAATCAACAACTATTTCTTCTCCTTGAGTATTCAAATGTATTTTATCCCCGACACAGTAACCACAAACGTCACTGCTGGGAGGAACTTCTAAATGGGAATATGTATCTACCACAAAATCAACTTGATTTGACCCAAGTCTAGTAGAGAGTAAGTTCGCATTAAATACATCAATATTAGATTGTAATTGTTCTGTCCAATCTTCATACCCTTTAGCAGGCGTATTGGTTAAAATAACAACTTTCGTATTTTGATTTTTCCCCTTGATCATCTCTACCAAAGCAAGAACATTTGCATTATAAGTGGCAACATCGCCGTGATTTTCATTGACAGAGGGGTCTAAAATGACTATATCAAGGTTAGGATTATCATTCAAAAGAGCAGTCAGTTTTGGCTTCAATCCTAGAGGACCTTTGCCGCCCTCTGCATACAGGAACATCTCTGCTCCGGAACATCTTTCAGAAAGTAATTGATCAAAATTTTTTCTATATCCAGCACGGATAGTATTAGAAGCCCCCACAATACCTATTTTCAGATTTTCGCAACCAGTTCCAGTACTTACTTGACTTGAAGTCGAGTATGCACCAAGTGGTGAAACTAACGGCGGTGCCCGTACAAGAGTAGCCACTAAAAGTACACAGAGCAACAAAACAACCACTCTCCTCATCCTAACTCACCATCAACAATCATAAACTTCTTGCTTACAGTTACTTTCTTTCCCAATAATGA
>CAZDTO010000082.1:0-2517 GCA_964508395.1 uncultured Gammaproteobacteria bacterium
TTCGTCCATCGCCCGCGAAGTCAAATCTTTCTGTTCCAAATTTCCCATCCGCTAAAAATTGTTAAAATTTTGCAAATTAGTTAATTTTTTGCTATTGTAATAGTTTATTATGGCACTTCCTCCACTCGCAGAGCGATTTGGTGCATTAAGTCAAAGGTTTTTAGGTTTTAGTCAGGAAGCTGTATCTCAACCGGCTCCAAGGCCTAATGGAAATAGAGCAGACCGAAGAAGCCCGCTTGCGCGTGGCATATCGGCTTTAGATCACAGCGTAGCAGGCTTAGTTAGTGGAATAAATCAAACACACATCACCGCAGTGGATACTTTTCGTAGGGATAGAGAAGCAGTCGATGTGATTTATAGAGGAGAACCTACTGTCGTCCCCAATTATCTAGCAGTTAGAAGGGCAATTCCAAAAGTAATGTTTGAGGCAGAAAGATTAATGAGCGCTCCCGAAGCGCATCCGACCAATTATTAGCGTGATGTTCGAGGATCACTTCAAAATTCAGATGTATTCTCCTACAAAATTGCCGGAACGTCGCTTTTAGATATTGAGCAAATGCCTCTACCTTTGAGCACTACAGATATTCAGAGAATTAATAGAGTATTTAGACAACAGTCACCAGCCCTGGTACTAGATAAAAAAGCTGCATGGATTAGGCAGCTGATGGGGATTTTTGCAACGCAACAATTTGCCAGACCACTAGAACATCTTACTATTCCAATAGAACTTAAACTGCTTCACGCACGCTTGGTGGATTATTTTGATTACTTCATAGATTCATTAATAGATCCCTCAGCCTCAAACGAAGAAAAAGAGAATTTTCTTCTAACATGTTATTGGGCAAATGGAGCATTAAGAACTCTTTCCTTTTATATTCCTGCGCGTTTAGGTATAACTCCATCTTCCGCAGTCAAACTGTACCGAGAGTGGGCCGGAACGCTTTCGCCATATTGGAGATTTATAGCTAAACCAGCTTTAAAGGCGTTTGAAACATTGTCACAAAAAGCTTTCTATGACGATAACTTGCCATCGAACTTGGAGATATATCAACGCTACAGTCCAGAAAATGACAAGAGAGCAACACAATTACTCGTTGCCTATTATGAAGCCCAACATTCAACTAATGAGGAGATAATTTTAGCTCAGAGAAAATCCGAAGAGTATCAAGAAAAACTTGCGCGTTATCATAGGAGCTTGTATAGAGATGTTATTCAAAATGGAAATAGGACTATGGAATTTCAATTCTCCGCAGCTCATCCGATAGAAAAAATGATAGTCACTACTCAAGAGTTCGCGACGCGTGCCCTAATTTTTGTTCTAAAGTTTACGGATGGAAAAACTCATCTCACTTTAGAAATAGATGAACATGGGAAAATATACGGGTTTCCTCATGAGGCAAAGGGAGAACGCCC
The DNA here is from genome assembly GCA_964508395.1 of uncultured Gammaproteobacteria bacterium. Lineage (GTDB taxonomy): Bacteria > Patescibacteriota > Microgenomatia > Levybacterales > UBA12049 > CAZDTO01. Next base: position 1,414 of record CAZDTO010000082.1, read on the forward strand.
GCACCTAATAGACGAATTGTTAAGAGATGTTCTAGAACCGCTTTTAAAGGAGGCAAAACAAAGACATCCTCATATTGAGCCGGTGCCAAAGCCAGTATTACCTATCTCTCAGGTTCTATTTTCATCGCCAAATAGACCAATGGTAAATGATCATTCGGATCAAGAGTTAGTGATTGATGAACCTCGGCCGTTGAAGCGAGGACGACAATTAGCCGCAATGTTGGCAGCTAGTACTGGTTTATCCCCAGAGCCAGTACCACCTATCCGAAAACCTAAAGAAGACACCAGAAAAGCAAGAGTTGTTTATTCAAGAAAAACACTACCCGCTGCATTCACGAAGCAACCAAGACCAAATGACCTTAAGATAGCAAGGCGTGCGCTTCGTAGGTTTGAGCAAACCGGAGAAGCAAAATTTATCGACTGGACGGGCGGAAAAAGATTAGTATTGCGGGTAGGAGATATCAGAATAATTCTTAAGCATGAGGGCAATGGTCTCTATACAGTAGAAACTATTGGAGAACGACAACATGTTTATAGAGGTTATGCAGATAAAATTTAATTCTTTTTCCGGTTCGCAGCCACAAAACGAACCCGGTTCGTAAAGCAAAGAATTCTCCCCGTTCGTTGAATTACCCAACGTTTCTTGCCAAAAGTAGATTTTAGTAGTAATATCTTCTCTATTATGAGATTTATGGGCGAAATATGCCAACGACCTAGCGCTTTTAACCGATTTCTCGTTAACAGACAAGGTGATGTTGCTACCAGATTAGCGTTGGAAAATTTTCAACGATTTGGAGTTAATGGAGCTGATAGAAAAACAGAGCCAAATCCAGTCTTAGCAACTGAAAGTATTGCTAGAAGGGTAGATGTTGCAGAGCGAATGGCTACACAAGATCTGCGAGCACTAACGGCAATTCGTGATAGAAAATTAACGCCGCCGCTGGTAGAATATGCCGTTCGACATTCCAGAAGAATAGCCCGTTTAGCCAGTGCGTTAGGTTAGGCCTAAGTCTACTATTGACAAACTATTAATAACTTTGGTAAAGTAATAAACACTCATGAGAAAACTGCCGCTCACGATTATTACAGCCTTTTCCATTTTAC
>CAZDTO010000083.1:0-2385 GCA_964508395.1 uncultured Gammaproteobacteria bacterium
TGTTGTTGTCCTTGGTATGAGGCCGGGTCCTTCAACAGGGATGCCTACGTGGACAGATCAAGGAGACCTCCGTTTCGCTTTGCATGCTGGCCAGGGTGATTTCCCCCGTATCATCATCGCCCCCGGCGATATGCTTGAATGTTTTGCGTATGCGCTTCATGCATTTAATCTTGCCGAAAAGTATCAAATGTTAGTTATTCTTTTGGTGGATAAATATCTTATGGAGGGACACTCATCAATTGCGATTGATGAATTCAAAATGCAAAATTCAAAATTCAAAATTGAAAGAGGAAAAATTCTTAGCGATCAGGAAACAGTAACGCAGACGGATTATAAACGGTATTTATTTACCGAAGATGGAATTTCACCCAGAAGTCTACCTGGACAACAGGGAGGAATTGGTTTGTCGGGATCTGATGAACATGATGAACGCGGACTCTATAACGAGGAATCGGATAACAGGATAAAAATGATGGATAAGCGTTTTAAAAAATTAGAAAATGCAGCTCACGAGTTTCCGCAGCCTGAATTTTATGGAACTGATTCAGGATCGCTGACAATTATTTCTTTTGGCTCAACCAAACTGCCAATTTTTGAGGCAATAGAGTGGCTTAAGAGAGATGGTATCCGCGTTAACTTTTTGAAAGTTTCATACCTGCATCCTTTTCCAGGCGAAGCTGTTATTAATTACATGAAGCAAGCAAAGAAGACGCTTCTTATTGAAAATAATAAGACAGGACAGTTTGAAGGTTTGCTTCGTGAGAGAACCGGGTTTTCCGTTTCAGATAGACTTCGTAAATACGACGGAAGACCATTTTATCCGGAGGAGATAGTACAGAAAGTGAAATCATTGCTTTGATGTCATTGCGAGCAAATGAGTGAGCGAAGCAATCTCTTAAGATTACCACGTCGCGACGCTCCTCGCAATGACAGAACACTATATGACAGAGCTCAAGGATCTTGAAATCACACACGACAAGCCAGACTGGTGTCCGGGGTGCGGGGATTTTGGGATCTGGGTATCTCTTAAGAACGCAATTGTTCAATTAAATCTTAACCCGTGGGAGGTGGTCCTCGTTTCAGGCATTGGATGCTCAAGCAAACTTCCATACTGGGTGAAGACATATGGCTTTAACGGATTACACGGTAGGCCAATGCCGGTTGCTGAAGGTATCAAGCTTGCAAATCATGGCTTGACAGTTATCGTTATCGGAGGCGATGGTGACCAGTATGGCGAGGGAGGGAATCATCTAATTCATGCCGCACGGCGGAATATCAATCTCACTCTTTTGACGCACAATAATCAGATTTATGGTTTGACAACCGGGCAGTTTTCTCCAACAACTGAAATCGGGCAGAAAAACAAGGCAACACCGGTACCCGTTGTTGAAGCGCCGATCAATCCCCTCTCATTGACACTTGCGGCTGGCGCTACATTTGTTGCGCGAGGATTTGCCGGGGATAACAAACAAGAAACGTATTTATTGACAGAAGCAATTAAGCACAATGGTTTTTCGATTGTCGATTCGATGCAACCCTGCGTGACCTTTAATCACCACAATACATTCTCATGGTTCTATGAGCGTGTTTATAAGTTAGAAGACCAAGGCCACAACCCGTCAGATAAAATGGCTGCGTTTGGAAAAGCTGAAGAATGGCCATTACGGCGACCGCTGAATGAGGGGGAAAAAGAAAAGGTTGCAACAGGAATATTTTACCGTGAAGAGCGTCCTACCTGGGAAGCCGGTACGCCTCAAATTTCCCAAGTACCATTAGTTAAACAGTCGATAGAAAATATCGATATTAATCTTTTGTTTGATGAATTGATTTAAAATAAAACCCCACCATATTAGACAAGGTGGGGTTTTTGTGTGCTTCTTGTCCCGATTTAATCGGGGACAAGAAATATTTCGTCTAAATTTATGCAGAGCCGATTTTGTACATTCCGGTTCCACAAACTGGACACTTTCCCTTAAGCGCTGGTTTGCCATTCTTCATGGTAACCTTTTCTGCATTTGGATCGTCTCTTTTTGCTCTGCATTTTACACAGTACATTGTTGCCATTATTACTCACCCCCTTTCAACCACTTAGTCCTTTTGTGCTAAAGAAAAGAATAAGCTCGAATGCTACAATTACACCAGTTACAATAGCAGTTTTGAGGAGGTCTTTTGTGACATATTGGTAATCCTGGGTTAAAATTACTGTGTTAGGGGTAGATTGTGATATGTGAGCAGAAGGGGTGTAGGTGAATTGTTGCTCATTGACGGATGAAACGTGATGTACCTGCGAACGAAGATCTGATGTGAGTTTTTGTTTGCGCGTTTTTCGCTTTTTAGCCATGATAAGAGCCTAGATTACACTATTGACACGAGGCTGTCAAGAGG
>CAZDTO010000084.1:0-2175 GCA_964508395.1 uncultured Gammaproteobacteria bacterium
TGACTATGGGTTGAAAATTTTACTAAAGGGAGTTATTATTCTAATTAGATATGCGAGGACTAGAAAATGGCCCTAAAAATTTAATGAAAACTGCTTATGACCGGATAAGCGATAGGCTCTCAGAAGCAAACGTGGGTAAAAAAGCTGTTGAACTCGGTGTAGAACTTTTCTCCCGAAAGATTTTAAACCAGGAAGAAGCTCAAAGTCCGGCACAGGTTATCACCGTTGCAGAGAGAGAACACACCTCAGAACATGAGGTGGCACACGCCTTTGTAGCCGCATGGTTTGGGTGGAGAGTGTTAGGGAAAAAGGCCAGGAGCACGTGGGGAGTAACTTTAACAGCCCCCGGATGGTTCAAATCTACCCAGTCATTGATTCTGGAGGCTATAGCTATATCTGCGGCTGGCGAGATGGCTACTGGACCTGAGGGTTGTGGATATGACAGAGGCAAGCAAAGATATTTAGCCAGGCTTTTTTGTCATTTTTTTGACAGGTCAGCCTCGGAGGATCAAATTATTGGCGAACAAAGATCTTTAGCTTCCAGAATATGGAATAGTTATAGTTTTGGCGCGCGCAGAGACGAAACATTAAGACTTGCAGTCATGGGTGACCTTTAGTTGATATAATATTCCCTGTTTGCGGATGTAGTGTAGCGGTAACATGCCCCGCCAAGGCGGGGAGATCGTGGGTTTATATGTTTACAGTGTATGTTTTAAGAAATGAAAAAACAGGTAGACATTATATTGGATGTACGCATGATTTGGATAGACGCCTTATTGAACACAATAGAGGCCAGACAAAATCGACTAGACAGCAAGGACCCTGGAATTTATTGTACATGGAAGAATATAAAACATTAACAGATGCACAAAGAAGAGAAAGATTAATCAAGTCTTATAAGGGAGGCAACGCATTTAAGAGATTACTTGAGCGGGGTTAGTACACCGGTAGTATGCCACCTTCCCAAGGTGGAGAAGCGAGTTCAATTCTCGTACCCCGCTCCATACGAATTTTATCGAACTGACGAATTTTAGCTTCAGCAAATTGTTAAAAGTAGTTAAAATCTAATCCTATAACCTTATACCCTAAGGGGAATCTAACTAGCCTTAAAGCTGTTATTTTTCTTCTTGCTCTGAATCTTCAAAACCTTCCATCCACTTTGACCCATAAAAGTGCTGCATAACAGCACACGCCAACAAATAAACAACTTCCCGTATCTCCTTTAGCTCATCTTCCGACACATTAGGATAATACTTCTTGATTACCTCAAGTAGTAACACAATAAACTCTCACCTCCTTTATCAGAAGTTGGAAATTTAATACGCCAAAACTATAAAAGCTTCTTGAAAAAGAAGGAATTAGAGGTAGTTATTTTTTATACACAACAACTAAGTTTAGATATGTCTTTGGTAAAAGACAAAGCTGCAATTTTTATTGCCTCAGATAACGTTGGGAACATCGGCAAGGAATTAACAACGTCATCAATGGTGTTCTTATTTTTAACTAACCACATAGCTTGAGCAATTAGTTCTCCTGCATTAGGAGCCAAGATATGAACCCCAAGAATTACTTTTGTCTCAGGGTGGATAACCATTTTGATTAAACCTTCCGTTCTACCAATAATAAGAGCCTTAGGAACGTCTGCAAAAGAAACGGTGCGGCAAAGACAACTTCCTAACTGCTTCATCTCTTGTTCTTCAGTAAGTCCTACTCCTGCAAGTTGAGGGTCAGTAAAGATAGTCCAGGGAACAGTAGTATAGTCAATGCTATTTTGGGCATTACTTAAAGCATTTTCCGCAACTAGAGTCCCTTCTCTACCTGCTGTTGGTTCTTGTCTTATGGGTAAATTTATGACATCACCTACTGCGTAGATATGCGGCTTTGAAGTTTGAAATTGAGGATTAACTTTAATGGCTTGTTTTTCATTTATAACAACGCCTATCTTATCAAGACCTAAGCTTTGTGTGTTTGGGGTTTTGCCTGTAGCAAGTAATATCTCATCTGCCGATACTTCCTCTTGTGTATCTCCAGCAATATAAGTGAGGACTTTTCTATTGTCCTCCTTACGGGCAGATTTTATTTGAACATTTGTTTTAATAGTTATGCCTTCGAGGTCAAGTATTTCAGCTAAACGACTTGTTAGTTCAGCTTCCGCAGGAGGAAAAATAGAGACAT
>CAZDTO010000085.1:0-2108 GCA_964508395.1 uncultured Gammaproteobacteria bacterium
CATTTTTATCAATCGCAAACGACCCATCTTTGCCATCAGTAATGACAACAATCTTCATCCCCACCTTCTGCAATGAGACTAATAACTCTTGCATCTGCTTTTCGTATTCTTCTTTGGCATTGGATATTGGAAATTTGAAATTAGAAATTTTCATGCCTTCTTCTTTATTCACAAATAAAATTTCTGTTTGTTTGAGGAAGGGATCAAGAGTCTTGCCGTCTTCTGAAATCTGTACTGTTCCTGGATTAAACGCAAGGTGTATGCTATTTTGCTTGACAAACAATAAAGCGCTGTCATATGCATGTTTCCAGTCATGACCCAAAGACGTAAGATAAATCCATTGCGTGGAAAGATTTGCAAATGAGAAATTATGTTTCCTTTTTATATGCTCAACAAAGAGTGTCCGTTCGCCCTTATAGTTAATCGCAACGGCAAACGACGAGGGGGTATTTGCATCAATTATCATCCCATCAGTATTGACTTTTTCTTCCTGTAATGTCCTTTTAATTGTCTTTCCGAACTCATCATCACCAGTTTCTACTACAACTGACGTAGTAAACCCTGCTCTCTTTACACCGACGGCAACGTTGCAGGCGTTTCCGCCAAGCAGAAATTCACACTTGTCAAGTTCTATTTTCTGACCGTACTTTACGCAGAGCTCACAGTCTTTCTCATTTAACCGGCAGTGGATATTTGCGTGATGAATGGTAAGAAATGCGTCGATAGTCGCACTTCCGACTGTAATGCAGTCAAACATAAAGCCTACTATTTCCCAACAATAACATGGGCATCTGCAGATGACGAAGCAGTAAGATCCTCTGAGGTTGAACCAACCGTATATGTCCCTTCTATATCTTTTTTGAGAAGTGCTAAATAGTCTTTTTTGCTGCTCTTTATAAGAATTGTGACACTCGTATAATCATATGTGTCCGCATTCCCCACAGAGGAAACAGCATATCCAAGGTCTTTTAGAAACGTTGACATCTTCCCTGCGGCACCAGTCTCTCCGCTCCCGTTTAACACGGCTATGCTCAAATCATTCCTGTCTAATCCACTGGTACTGTCTTTGGAGCCAAGAACCGGCGAATTTGTAGGCGTAGGCGTACTGGTTGGTTTGGCTGTCGGCTTCACCGGTTCTGTAGGTGTTGGAGAAGGAGTATCAGTGGGAAAAGATGCTTCAGTCGGTGAAAGCGTGACTACCGTTACGTCGTCATCTTCCTTATTTTCGTTTTTGCCCAATAACGAAGTCAGCTGTATCCCGGCGCCGATAACAACTCCTGTAAGAACCAAAAAAAGAACAATATAAATAACCGTGCGGAATCGCTTCTTTTTTTGTGGACTAAGATTTGTTGATAAAGGCGGTGCGACTACTGCGTCTTCCATAAAAGCGTTGAGAAGAGTGTAGCACACTTTATTTTTTTTGCAACTGTGATTTTTTGCTCTGGTATAATAAATTCGTATGGGTTACCTGCGGATTTTTTTCTACGCTTTTATCATTGTCTTTCTTCTTGGCTTACCGCTCTTTATTTTTATCCCGCGGGCAAGTTCTGATGAGCTTGATGATATTACAAAAGAGATAAATGACTTAACAACTGCCCTTGAACAGTCAATTGCAGCCACCACCCCCCTTGAATCCCAGGTCAGTAGCATGCAGCAGCAAATTGCAAACCTTAAGCACCGGATTTCTATTCTTGAAAATGACTTGCAGATAAAAAAGAAGGAGATTGAAATTTCCTATGAAAACTTGGAGCAGAAACAGATGCTTCTTAAGCAAATCATCAAGGCGTATTATGTTAAAAGCTATGCTCACTCGCCGCTTCTTCTTCTCTCAAACGAAGGGTCAGACGTGACGCGGCAACTGGCTTACGAACAAACTCGGGCCAACCAAGATAAGGCGCTTATTGCCAATCTGACATTCTCTATTACAACGCTTGAAACCAGACGTGCGGAGCTGGCGTTTGAGCAGAAAAAACTCGTTGCCGCAAAATTAAATCTTGACGAACAATCCGGAAAACTCAATGAAATTATTACTGGAGCCAAGGCCTACCAAAAAGACGTCTCATCAAAAATTGCGGCTCTTTCAGCCCGCCAGCAGGAAATTTTAGCTG
>CAZDTO010000086.1:0-2056 GCA_964508395.1 uncultured Gammaproteobacteria bacterium
ATTGATCCTGGACAAGCCAGGATGACGGATGGTAAAGTGCAAGAATTTACAAAGCGGTACAACTGTATTGTTCTTCTGAAAGGGCAGGAGGATATTATTTGTTCACCAAGCGAGTGCGTGAAAGTTACTGGCGGTAATGCAGGGATGACCAAGGGCGGGACGGGTGATGTACTGGCAGGACTTGTTGCGGCCCTTGCATGTAAGAATGAGTTGTTTTTGTCAGCATGTGCTGGGTCATTTATCAATAAGAAAGCAGGCGACGAGCTTTTTAAGCGAGTCGGATATTATTTTAACTCCTCAGATCTGGTGGATGAAATACCAAAGGTTATGAGATCCCTGTTCCCTTCACTTATTGCCTTCGAGAGTTCTTAAAAGTTTTGATAGCTGGATTGTTACTAAAACAGCAAGTGCGGTAACGATGATTGCATAAACCAAGAGCGAGATGAGACTTCCGCCTTGGGGAATCCACTTGGCTATATAGCTGTCAACGAATTCGCGTATGACATTATTCCATGCAAGCGCAGCCACGACGCCAAAGCCGCTTGTTGAAAGTGTAATTACCTGATGGACAATTTCTATATGGAGTTTGTTTTCTTCCTGTTTTGTCGGCTTGTCTTTGTCCATGAAATGAGTATAGCATAGTTGCGTGTGATCGGGAATTATGCGACAATTTAATGCGAATAAATGCGAATTGTATTAGTGCAAATATATGCGAATTCCTTCTATACCTGAGTTGATACACCCAGAACTAAGTTATGAAGTAATGGGTATCTTATTTGAAGTTCATAACCGACTCGGAGGAACTTTTGAAGAAAAATATTACCAACGTGCGGTTACGCAGCTACTGATGAAGCATAAACTTAAGTTTGATAAAGAGTTAAAGGCTGATATCTCATTTGAGGGAGACAAAATAGGAAAATACTTTCTAGATTTTCTTGTAGAAGATAAGATTATTTTAGAACTCAAGGCCATTCCTAAGCTGCTTCCGATTCATTTTAGACAAGTGCGTTCATATCTCAAGGTAAAAAATCTCCATCTAGGAATTCTTGCTAATTTTAGAGGCGAAGCTTTGGTGTATAAAAGAGTGCTCAATGGGGCATATTCGCATTAATTCGCAGTATTTTTATTAGTATATATTCGTATGTATACCCCTATTTTTACGATTATAAATAGCATACTAAAAAACATCGGCATTATTGAAGCCGCAAAGGAAGTCATCGACCATGCCCCTCTTCTTCCGTATTATGAAAAGCAATTTCAAAAAGACGCAATGATCAGAACTGTCCACTACGGAACGCATATTGAGGGAAATGAGTTAAGTCTTAATCAGGCAGAAAAAGTAATACAAGGACAAGACGTTGTTGCGCGACAGCGAGATGTCCAGGAAGTGATTAACTACCGTAAGGCGATGGAGTATATCGAAAAATTAAAAATTAAAAATGAAAAATTAAAAATTAATGAAGACTTTATAAAAGAACTACATAAAATTATTATTGCTAGGATATTAGATCCGCAGAAAAGTGGCGTTTATCGAAGTTCGCAGGTTGTGGTGAAGAGTAGTGCCACAGGCGAGGTGACATTTAAGCCGCCGCCTGCTACAACAGTGCAATTTCATATGGGTGACTTTGTACAGTTTATTAATGATAATTCATCTGAATCAGTACATCCGGTCCTTAAAAGCGGTATTGTGCATTATGAATTTGTAAGGATCCATCCGTTTGTTGATGGGAATGGGAGAGTAGGTAGGGCGCTTTCTATCTTGATACTCTTCCAAGAGGGGTATGACATCCGCCGGTTCTTCTCGCTCGAGGAATATTTTGACAGCGATGCAAGGCGTTACTACGAGGCACTGCGAAGTGTTGAGAGAAATAAAGGAGATTTGACAGAGTGGCTTGAGTATTTCACTGAAGGGTTGGCAATTGAGCTTGCCAAGATCAAAGAAAAAGTTGAGCGGATCTCAATTGATGGAAAATTGAGAGAAAAGCTTGGTGGCAAGCCAATTCTTCTTTCTGACCGGCAGCTTGCAATTATCGAATACATCCAAAAAACAGGATAT
>CAZDTO010000087.1:0-2050 GCA_964508395.1 uncultured Gammaproteobacteria bacterium
CTAACCGCAGTACCAGAACAAAGTTCGGTACGCGGCCTCGCATCGTCCACTACTCCCCGCAGATTGAGGATTTGATCAAATAAGCTCATGGAAAATCAGAAAAACAATTTAATGAGAGATTTGGCAATCATCATTTTCAGTATTGTCATAGCCGTAATTCTTGTAAGAACTGGGGTCATCAATAATCTGCTGACGTCCACGCAAGAACTAAAGTTTATTGGAAGTTTTATAGCGGGTATATTTTTTGTTTCTGTCTTTACGGCCGTTCCAGCAACGGTTGTGCTTGCGGAAATTGCTCAATCTGGCTCCATCTTTTGGACAGCTTTCTTCGGCGGGATTGGGGCATTGGTTGGAGATTTAATTATTTTCCGTTTTATAAAAGACAACTTATCTGACGACTTCTTGTATTTAATAAAAAAATCTAAATCTGAAAGATTGATATCAATTTTTCAATTAAGACTCTTTAGGTGGCTAATCCCTTTTGTGGGGGCATTGATTGTTGCATCACCGCTTCCAGATGAACTTGGGCTAACAATGATGGGTCTTTCTAAAATGAAAACCTCCTTTTTTATTCCCGTTTCGTTTGTTCTTAATTCTTTGGGCATTTTAGTTATCGGCCTTGTTGCCAAAAATCTGCTTGGCAACTAAATTGAGAATGCTTATGGTTCAAAATAAAAAATTTGTAAAGAAACTACTAATCATTATCGGCCTGCTTGCTTTGGTTGGCTTTTTGGCCTACTCGCTTATCGAATATCAGAGAAGCGGCATTGCCAAAGACGGAGTAGTCACCTGCGCAAACGGACAGTGTTTCTGGAGCGCGCACATTCATGTCAATATCCCGATACAAATTTGTGGCGAGAAATATGTTTTGTCTAAATTCAAAGGACCTTTAGCGGATGACCACACCCACGGGGATGAAAACATTATTCACTGGCACGATAAAATCGCTTTTGATGCCGAGAAAAAGCAATTTTCCGAACCGTCTCCGTTTGTGCTCAACCTAATTTTCAAAATCCTTGAACTTCCGATTGCGGAAGAAAGTTTGCTCAACAAAAAAGACGGTGATATGTGCCACGGTTTGGCGGCTACGTGGAAAGTTTTTGTGAACGGGGCGCTTTCCCCAGATTGGAGAAATTACGAATGGAGAGATCGAGATATCATTCTCTTTATCTTTGATGCACGAACACCAGAAGAAGTGGAAAAAGAACTTCGCCAAAATCCCATCAAATTTCCTCCTGTTGGAGAAGGTTAACCCCGTTAGAAGTCCGATGTCAGAGACATCGGCTGGCGCCTACAGGCACCAGACTTCTAGCGGGGTTAAGCAAAAGGTCGACTGTTTATTAGGAATAAGCTATACTCACATTATGGATAACAATACCAATAAAAAAACATGCTCGCGGTGCAGTAAAAAGGACTGTGCGCAATGCGTCGAAGAAGATGGCAAAAGTTTCTGCTGTCAGGTTTGCTGTGATGAATATAAAAAGGAGGAAGGGGGGCAGAAGAAAGAGGAACCAGTCAATGTCTGCCGTTTTTGTTAGTTAGAGCATAATCGGATGGATCCCGTTAGAAGTAGCCTCGCCGAGGTCCTTCGGACTCGCGCCCATCGGCGCGAGCGAGACTTCTAACGGGATAGATCCCGTTAGAGGCCGCGGTCACGGTTTAAAATGGGTTAAAACGATATGAATCGCAATCGTATCATTATAAACAAAATTAAATACGCAGGACGCGGGCTGACCGCGACCTGCCTCTAACGGGATGGAAGTAACAAGTTTAACTATCCCCATTTTAGTGGGAGCGGCTATTATTGACAGCATCAATCCGTGCGCATTCGGGGTGCTGATTTTTTTGATTGCCTATCTCTTCAAATCTTTTCATTCTCGCCGGTTGGTGCTTTTGCATGGCTTCACTTACATAAGCGGTGTTTTCATTACCTATCTCATAGCCGGGCTATTGCTTCTTCCCGTTATCAGCCAATTAGGCAGAATTAGCACCGGAGCTTATGTCGGGATAGGAATTATCCTGATTATTTTCGGCTTACTGGAAATCAAAG
>CAZDTO010000088.1:0-2041 GCA_964508395.1 uncultured Gammaproteobacteria bacterium
GTATGATCTTTTCATAATTGCAAAGACTCCGGGGGCAATGATATCGGGGAAGGGCGCTCTCTAGAACTAGTCGTTCGTGAACGAAAATTTTTTTCCGGGCGTAACTCACCCCGCTGCGGGCGGGGCTCAAACATTCGTCCTCAAAAAATTTTGTTCACTCTCTTTTTTGACAACTAGTGAACTATTGCCGTATTATATAATAATATATGACTGATGGGTTCGATAAGATTGAGCTTAATAGCAAACCGATGCAGAAAACTTCTGAGTTAAAGGCAACAGTTCCTCAAGATAAGGATACGAAGCTAGTGAAGTTGCTAACAAAGAAAAGAATGAGCCTGAAAATAATCGGTCTGATTATCTTTTCCGTCATAATTCTGGGTATCTTTTTTCTCGTGCTTCCAGCAATTGATACATATCGGTCGGGAGTTGCAGCGTATAAACAGGCAAAACTGGTAGGAGATGCGATAAAAGATCAAAACGTCGCTGTTGCAGCCGTTGAGCTTGAAAAGACAAAGAAGGAGATTGATAAAACGCAAAAAAATCTCCACCGTCTTTCATATCTTCGTTTTATTCCAATCCTCAACTGGTATTATAATGACGCAGATCATCTCTTAAAAGCTGGAGATTACAGTCTTGATAGCGGGAAGTTAGTTCTTGAAGCGATTGAGCCATACACAGATATTTTAGGGTTGAAAGGAAAGAGCAGTTTTGTCATGGGATCCGCAGAAGACCGTATTAAGACGGCGGTAATGACGATTGGTAAAATTACACCGCGGATTGATACTATTGCTGACTCGCTTCTTTTAGTCAAGAAAGAAGTAGACCAGGTGAACCCAGGGCATTATCCAAGCTTTCTCTTTGGTTCTAAAATACATAATCAAATTAGTCAAGTAAAGGAGCTTGCAGACAACGGCGTATCACTTGTTGATGAAGCGCGTCCACTTATCAAATTTCTTCCATCGCTTCTTGGTGAATCAAAAGAGAAGAAGTATCTGGTGTTATTTCAAAATGACAAAGAGCTTCGGGCAACAGGCGGGTTTATTACAGCGTACGCGATTTTTAGAATAGATAAGGGGATCATTCATGTTGATCAATCAAGCGATATTTATAATCTTGATAACACATTTTTTCCAAAACCGAAAGCTCCCGACTCAGTCATAAAATATTTACCTCTCGTACGTACATTCAATCTTCGTGACGCGAACCTTTCTCCTGATTATGTCGAATCTATGAAAACATTCTATTCCATGTATCAAAAATCAGGTGGATATGTTCCTGTTGATGGTGTTATTGCGCTTGATACAAACGTGCTTGTTTCAACGATCCGTATTCTAGATGATGAGGTATATGCTGGAGGTATTAAATTTACTTCGCAGGAGGACAAGCGTTGTGATTGCCCACAAGTAATTTACGAGCTTGAAAGCCTTATCAGTACACCAAAGAGCATAGACATAACCACTACTTCACTTGAATCAGTACAGGCAAAGCGGAAAGACATGATCGGAGTTCTTCTTTACGCAATTATGGAAAAGGCGCTTAAGTCATCGCCAAGCCAATATTGGGGAAGACTATTTCAGGATGCGATCATGCAGGCAGATCAAAAACATGTTCTGTTTTATCTATTTGATAAGGATGCGCAAGCTGGTATAGAAGCACTGAATGTTGCAGGAAAAATAAAGCAATTTGACGGAGATTACCTGCATATCAACGATACCAATTTTGGCGGAGCCAAAGCAAACCTTTTTACTACACAGGAAGTTGAGGTAAAGTATGAAGTTGAAAACGGTGGGGTCATTGTTAAGACAGTGACCATTCAATACAACAATCCTCACCCGCCTTCTGATTGCAATCTTGAACGGGGAAGACTATGTCTTAACGCTCCGCTTCGGGATTGGCTGCGGATTTACGCACCCAAAGGAAGCACGCTGGTTGATAGCAAAGGATCAGAAGTGAAGATTACAACATACGAAGAGTTAGAAAAGACAGTGTTTGACGGTTTTCTTACTGTTTTGCCCCAGGGTAAGAGTACATTTACTATTTC
>CAZDTO010000089.1:0-2020 GCA_964508395.1 uncultured Gammaproteobacteria bacterium
TCGAAACGACCGCTGGCTGTCCATCTATTTATCGTACCACAGAAACGGTATTTTAACCAGACAGTCAAATATTAACTATGCAGATCAGATAAAACTCCATTTATTGCATCGAGGGCTCCCTGTGTATTGATTACTGGAAATTGATAAGGAGAACTGGGTAATGTGCGATATAATTGAGGTGTTTGAGCACGAAGTTGCGGAGGTACATCTACTATTTCCGCGCCCTTGGCTCCTATGGCTGTAGTTTTTCCGCCTGCGGTTATAATTGCATAAGTTTCCTCATCCGGGTTTGTACCATAAAAATTGTTAGTTGGATGGGGTTCTCTAGATCTTTCTATGTTTAATGCACTGTGGACTGTATTACTACCACTAGTAACGCGCCAATGCCAACCATTGTGTTCAAATTGAATTGCCTTTGGTAAACCTTCCGGCGATAGGTTTATCGGGCCTCCTATTATTGCACGTTGTTGAATAAGTTTATCTCTATCCGCTGATTTTTTAAATAATTCTAATTCAAATTCTTCTTTTGATAAACGCGATCTTCTTATGACATCTTGAACTACTGGTAATTCTTTTAACGCCGACGCAAATCCTTCTTTTAGTCGACTGGATTGTGCTGTAACCATTTCTGGAGGAAGATTTTCTGCAATTCTCCCTTTACCAACAACTTCTTTTGTTATATTATTTTTTTTTAAACTTCTTATTCTAATAGCAGGAATAGCGGCCGCAGTTAATATATCAACAAATCTAGCTGCTTCTGCTTCTGTGCTTGTGCTCCAAGACTTTTGATCATTAGGATCTTGTCTCCACGATGATCTGTCAAGACCAAGTAAGGGAGCAAAGTGGCCGGGGAGAGTGGCGGCTGCTTTAATTCTCAATTGAACAAGAGGAGGTTTTTCTGAAAAGGCTATTGTTGCAAGATCGCCATAGGGTCGAGTTCCGAAACGGAGTGCAGTATCTGCATCCGGAGCACTCATGTTAATTTCTATTCGATCATCCCACCTATCTACAATAGCTCTTTGTTCAACTCTAAAAGTTAGATCACCCCTCTCCCTACTCACCTCTATTCTACGTAGTCCTTGATATCTTCCCCGAGAATCATTAACATCAGATATTCCGGACATTCGTTCTAATAACCCTTGTAATTGCCCAAAGGGTGTTGGAGGTTTGGGCTGTTCACTAGCTCTCAAATCCTTTTGTTCTGACATTACTCATAATTTACTCTCTCTCTCTGAATGTCAATACCCTATAGAAAAAAAGTTGCGCAATTCCCTATTGACAAAGTGTACATTAGGTGATATTATCGTGCTATGAACACCATGAGAGTATCAGCCACCAAAGCCAGAAATAATTTTTTTGATCTTCTTAATCAGATAGCATTAGGGACGCAGGTAATTATAGAAAGGGATGCCAAAGAAGTAGCTGTTATATCTCCCAAAAAACAGACAGTTAATTGGGTGGCTTTAAAGAAAGCTTCCAAAGCAGTCCATGGCATATGGAAAGATTATGATCCGAAAGATAACCCTTTAAGAAGAAAAGGTGCCTGGCCTTCGTTGGGTAAATGGGACAAATGAAAGTAGTAGTTGACAGCAGCATTATTATTGATTATTTGCGCGGCGGTAAAAAATGGGATGAGTTTATAGATGGCGCTGAGAGAGATACCCAGCTTTTTTTACCAACAGTAGTTATTTTTGAACTATTTTCAGGAGGCAGTACCAAGAATGGCCGCAAACTCCAGGAAATGATTACCTTTATCCATGAATTTCAGAGGATAGACTTAAGTGAGAGTATTGCTAAGGTTGCTGGGGAACTTTTTCGGGATGCTAAAATAAAAATCCAAGCTGCAGATTATATTATTGCCGCCTCTGCTTTGGAGATAAGAGGGGCGGTTGTAACATTGAATAAAAAGCATTTTCAACAAATCCCCCATCTTTCTCTTTATCCACTGGAACCATGAAAATATACTTAATTCTTTCCTAAAATAACTTCGGCGTCGGCGGAGTCGGTGGCAGAAAGAGTG
>CAZDTO010000090.1:0-1961 GCA_964508395.1 uncultured Gammaproteobacteria bacterium
TCTTCATTATATTTTCACGCCACACTTTCAGTTCTGCTAAAGCAACTTTTGCTTGATCTGCCGTGGGGGGTTTGCCATGCCATTCATGATCATTCTCCATAAAAGAAACTCCTTTTCCAGGAATATTGTGAGCCATAATTAAAGTTGGTTTTTCGTAGATAGTCGCTGCTTCGTTGCACGCATCAATAACTGCTCTGATATTGTTGGCATCAATTTCTATTACATGCCAATTGAAAGAACGATACTTGTCAGCTAATGGTTCTAAGGGCATGATATCTTCGGTATGCCCATCGATCTGGATATTATTTCTATCAATGATGCCGACCAGATTATGCAATTTATTTTTTCCCGCAAACATGGCTGCTTCCCAAGTTTGCCCTGCCTCTTGCTCGCCGTCGCTCATCAAACAGTAAACACGATTCTTTTTATTGTCCATCTGCAAAGCATAGGCCATCCCTGCAGCCTGGCTTAATCCAGAACCTAAAGGGCCTGAAGTGGTTTCCAACCCCGGCAATGCTGCCCGATGTGGATGTCCTTGCAAGCGTGTGCCAAAATGACGCAGCGTTTTCAATTCTTTTCTGGGAAAGTATCCGACATTAGCCATAGTCGAATAGAGAACGGGACAGATATGCCCATTGGAAAGGACAACTCGATCGCGCTCTTCCCAGAAAGGATATTTAGGATTGTGCTTGATAACATTGAAGTAAAGTGCAGTAAAAACGTCAGCCATGCCTAATGGGCCAGCAGTATGCCCGGAACCTGCGGAGACTAAGGCTTCGATTAGGTCCTGCCTGATTTGATTAGCCAGAAGTTTAAGCTGCTTAAGATCAGTTACTTTTTTGATAGGTTTAATAGTTACCATGAGCCTCTTTTTAGGTCAAATGAACAAAAAAGAGTTAATAAATGTTTGGGCACGTTATAATAAAAACACAATCCCATCATAAATAAATTTCAAGCTTATGAGCGCAATTGCCCCAAGCACAAATTTTCTAAATATTCTCTGTGGAATTTTATCAACGATTTTCTTGCCCAGATAAGATCCAGCAATAGCGATAATAAACAACAAAGGGAGATAAAAATAAAACATTTTATCAAGAAAACCGCTGCCAAAGTAGATAGGAATTCTGGTTATATCTACGGCAATAGCAATAGCCGCCGCAGTCGCAATGTATACATTTTTCCGCAGGTTAAAGGAGGTGAGGAAAACGCTCCGTAATGCGCCGCCAGTACCGATTAAACCGGCCAAAAATCCTGATACGCTTCCTCCGATAACCGCGTTTTTCTTCGATGCGCGAAATTTGAGTTTTGGTTTGATAAACGAGACGATTGCAAAGAGAAGTAAAAATATTCCCAAACATAATTTTAAGAGATCTTGAGGGACATAATTCACTAATAGAGCGCCGAGTATAGTTAAGATTACACTTGGCACACCAAACATCAATAATAGTTTTTTGTCCAAACCATGCCTGAAAAAGGTTATTCTCCCAAGGCTGCCAAAGATATGGAAAAAAGCAACCAGAATCAGAGCTGTCTTGAAATCAACAAAAAACAAGGCAAGAGGCAAAAATATAGTTGAAGAACCAAATCCGGCAATAGTTCCAATAACTTCTGCTATGAAAGCAGAGAGGAAAAATAATAATTCCATTCAAATTCACTCAGCTCTTAACAAAATTCACAGACCTTAGCCTTCTTCATCCTTCCTTTAGAAGATTTCTTTGCTTTTTTTGGAGCTGCTTTCTTTTTAGCCATCAAAATCACCTCAATAGGCAATAGAAAGAAATTCAGTTTAATAAACTTTATCCAAAAAAATATAAAGAGATAAAGATACCATTCTGAAAATCAAAGAGGTGCAAATATGGCTGCAGTTAAAATCTATACAACTTCAACCTGCCCTTGGTGCCATAAGACTAAGGAATGGATGAAGGAAAAGAAAATCAAATATACCGAGTACAACGTCGCTA
>CAZDTO010000091.1:0-1796 GCA_964508395.1 uncultured Gammaproteobacteria bacterium
AAAAGAAAGAGAAGCCAAAAATGCTCTTCGTCGTGCGCGACTCAGAGTGATTTTTACACGCAATTTATATAACAATAATCAAGGAGGCAAAAATCAGCTGGCGGACATAGACGCTATTAGAACCTTCTGGTTTCAAAATACTGAAAGTCTCTATATACCTAACTAGAATTAATTTCTAGACAAACGATTAACAATTTCTAAAATTTCGGAAATATCTTTCGCTTTTGCATCTGCATCAATTTGAACATAGTTTGGAATAAGATGTTGGGTAAAAGCAATAGTAAATGCGCCAACTGCTTTTGCTGCTTTTATGCCTGAGTTTGAATCTTCCAGAACTATTGTTGTTTTTGGTGATGCATTAAGTATTTTTATTGCTTCATAATAACCATCAGGGTGAGGTTTTGGTCTTAAATCTTTTCTCTCATTAAGTGACAAAGTATAATCAAATAATTCTCTGGAGAAAATTCTGGGTAATACTTGGTCAATCCATACTTTCCGTGAGGAGCTAACAAGTCCTAATTTATATCCCTTTTCTTTCAAAGTTCGTAATAGTAAATCAATGTCTTCTGTAATTTTTGACTTTGAATAAATAAGCATTGCTTGTTCATCATATTTGCGGTAAAACTCATTTTTGTCCATAGCAAATCCATAACTAGTTGCCAATTCATATTCGTGGTCAATGCTTAGTCCAGTAAGTGACCCCAATTGAGAAAGTATATATTTACCGAAAAGATCTGTAAGAAATTTTTGTCCATGTTTATGCCACATTTGTTCGCTATTGACGAGCACACCATCCATATCAAAGAGAAATGCCTTATTCATAAAGTGATTTTATCATACTTACAGAGTTATGTTCGAATCTGAGGTGGGTGTTTTTGCTGCGGGACTAGGAATCGAACCTAGATTAGAGGATCCAAAGTCCTCCGTCCTACCATTAAACGATCCCGCAATTTCTACCATGATACCAAATCTAGCCTCGGATGGCAACGGATAAATTCAATAACCTTACAATTATATCTACAATTATATTTACAATTACGATCTACCGGGAGACGAAAACAGTGAAGAGGACGACTATAAATAATACCATAATGACAAAAAACATCATAAATAGTGAAAGGATTTGCTTGCTGCGCTGGGGAAGGTTAAAATAATTTCTATATACTTCCTGTATAAAACTCATATGCGTTTATAAAGGCCGACCAACTCTGCTTTTTCAAGCACATGCCCCTTGATCGCCTCCTCAATATCTGATTTCGTTGCGCTTCTTCCAAGAGTAAGATTTATATCAAGAGCATACAGCTTAAAAAAATAGTGGTGGGTACCGTGTGGGGGACATGGCCCGCCGTAGCCTGGCTTGCCAAAATCAGTCATGCCCTGAATATTGCCATCTGGAATAAAACCTTCAGGAAAAGTTGTCGTCCCCGGATTTATATTAAAAACTGTCCAGTGGACCCATGTTTTTGATTGAGCATCCGGATCATCGACGATTAGCGCCAGACTTTTTGTATCTTTTGGAATATCGGAGAAAGAAAGAGAAGGACTTACATTTTCTCCGTCACAGGTGTATTTTGCAGGCATAAACGCGTTATGGGCAAACGCAGGACTTGTAATTGTCATAAGCGAAGCTTTTTTTGATCCAATCGCAGGTTTATTATTGTCAACCTTTGAAAAAAGGATAATCGATATAAGTGAAAAAAGCAAGATAACACTCAGTAGTGAGGTGAGAAATATAAACTTCCTCATTGTGAGAGCTCAGCTTGCCGCTTAAACAACATTATAAAGCGGGCCGCCCG
>CAZDTO010000092.1:0-1746 GCA_964508395.1 uncultured Gammaproteobacteria bacterium
GTTGAAAAAAAGTTATTCTCTGATCTGAAAGATTTGGTAAGGGTTACAACGTCTACTAAAACACCGGATCAAGAACAAACAAAGCGAGTTAACCAGGTAAAGGATCAACTTCAGAGTGAGCATGGTTACTGTCCACATTGCGCGTCAAAACTTCTTACATACGCGGGTCAGGTATTGAACCGCTAAGCAGTGCCGCTTGGAAAATATATTCTATATGATAGAGTCACCGAAATTTTCTGCTTCCTTAGTATCTGCCAAAGATGGTTATTGGGACTTATATAATAAAGGCAAGGCTGATCAGGCAAGGCACAAGCAGAAATTGACCGATGCGATTAAGAAAAATTTAAAAGATATTATCTCGCACGAAAGTGTCATCACTGCTCCCGAAGGAAAGAAATTTAAGGTTAAAGTTTTAGAAGGTCTGGATAATCCCCACTTTATTTTTGACAGAAAGAAGCAGAAGGGTGTGGGCAGTGGACAGGGAAAACCGGGCGATGTTATAGGTAAAGATCAAGGCCAGGGATCAGGACCAGGAGCTGGTGATCAGCCGGGAGTAGATTATATTGAGACAGATGTGTCACTTGAGGAGCTTGCGGCAATGGCATTTGAAGATCTTGGATTGCCTTATTTAGAAAATAGGCGCTACCAGGAACTTGAGAGTGAGGACATACAGTATACCGATATCAGAAAAAGCGGTCCATTTGCAAATCTTGAGAAAAAGCGGACGATTAAAGAAAATATTAAACGCAACGCTGCCCGCGGAGATCCACATTTTCGGGATATTTCTATGGATGACCTAAGGTATCGGACGTGGGATAAGTCCGTACAGCGTCAGAGCAATGCAGTAATATTTGCGATGATGGATGTTTCCGGCAGTATGGGGGAACAGGAGAAGCAGGTGGCGCGGACATTTTACTGGTGGATGACACGATTTCTGCGGACGAAATACAATAATGTGGATATAGTATTTATTTCCCACCATACTGAGGCAAAAGAAGTTTCGGAAGATGAGTTTTTTAACAAAGGCGAGTCCGGCGGCACTAAATGTTCCTCTGCTTATAAACTTGCTCTTGATATAAGTGATGACCGATACAATCAGAAGGATTGGAATATATATCCATTTCATTTTTCTGACGGAGATAATTGGGGGGATGATAACAAAGCATGTGTTGAGTCAATGATGGAGCTTCTCAAAAGGTCAAATCAGGTCGGATATGGCGAGATAAGAACTAGCGGATATACAGTGACTTAAACGCTCATGAATGAATAAAATAAAATTGATAATCCACGTTTGACGAAGGCGACAATAAAAGATAAAAGCGAGACACTGGCTGTAATGAAACAGTTTTTCAAAAAAGATGGAATTGAAGGAGTTGTAAGCCGGGCATGAGTAGGGAAATAGAGCCAGTAGTCCATAAAGTAGAGTCAAGGGATCAGAAGCTTGCAAAAGCGATTCAAGATATTGGAGAGATCGCCCTTGAGCGCAAACTTGATCCTTTTCCTACAGTTTTTAACGTTGTGCCGGCTAGTAACATTTATGAAGTAGCTGCTTATCTTATACCAGGGAGATTTTCCCATTGGACATTCGGAAAGGCATATTACCATGAAAAGACAAGGTATGATCATGGTTTAAGTAAGATCTATGAGCTTGTCATCAATACAAATCCCTCACAAGCCTATCTTCTTGAAAATAATTCGTATGTTCAGAACATGCTTGTTGCAGCCCATGTCCTGGGTCATACAGAT
>CAZDTO010000093.1:0-1608 GCA_964508395.1 uncultured Gammaproteobacteria bacterium
AGTTTTTCAGCTTCGATTTGAGGCCAACTCTTACCCCACTAAATCGAATAGACCCTAAGGGTGTGCTTTTAATTTAACAACACGATCATTGCGTTTAAAGCGGCGGCGAAGGTTACCCAGAGGATGTATGGAATCAACAGGTTACCTGCTAATTTTGAGATTTTGTAAAATGTTTTTATTGTAAGCAGGATTGCTATCCATAAGGCGATAATCTCAAAGAATGCTGCCGGCGGATTTTTCAAGCCAAAAAAGATAAGAGACCAGAAAACATTTAGACCCAGCTGGATAAAAAATACAGTGGTTCCTCGTTGCTTCAGTTTGCTTTTGGAGATCCAAACCAGATAAAGAGATATCCCCATCAGAATATAAAGCGTTGTCCAGACAGGGGCAAAAATCCAGTTCGGCGGGGAAAAGATTGGTTTATTCAGCGTCACATACCATGTGGGAATTGAGGAAATGGTAAAGAATGATCCTATTGCGCCGGCGCCCAGCGAAACGCCGATTGATACAAGCAGTTTTGCAACCTTAACAGGCATTATCTTCCAGTATACCAAAAAACTTGTTATGCAATCCTTTTACTTGCATTTTTTCTTTTGCGGATCTAATATCGCTGCATAATGGCATATAAAGAAATATTTGCTCGTATTGCAGGCAATACATTTGTCCATGAACGCGTCACGACCGGGAGAATATTCCGGCCTCTGGTTGAGCGTTTTGTGGCAGGTGAGACAATAGAGCATGGACTCTCTGCAGTGGAGAGTTTAAATAACAAAGGGATGGCTGCTTCTCTGGATTTCCTCGGAGAAGAAGTGCATGATGAGGATGCGGCTGCATCTGTCCGGGAAGAGTACTTATTTCTTCTTGATGTAATCAATAAACGGGGACTGGCGGCAAATATTTCGCTTAAATCAACACAGCTTGGTTTAGGCTTCAATCCGGATCTTTGCCGTGAGAATATAGCAACGATCGTTGAGCGCGCGAGGGATTACGGAAACTTTGTCAGGATTGATATGGAAGGGAGCGGTTATACGAGCGATATCTTGTCCCTTTTTTACGATCTTCATAATGATTACGATAATCTCGGCGTCGTCATGCAGGCATATTTATATAGAACGCGTGAGGACACTCAACAGCTTGTTGAGCAACAGGCCCGTATAAGGCTTTGTAAAGGAGCGTACAGCGAGCCGTCCATCGTCGCATTTCCCAAAAAGAAAAAGGTTGATGAAAATTATAGACACTTGATGGAATATCTCCTTGAATACGCCAACTATCCTGCTATTGCCACACATGATGAAGTGCTTATTGCTCATGGCCAGAAGTTTGCAGGACAGCATGGTATTATGCCTGACAAGTTTGAATTTCAAATGCTGTACGGGGTACGCAGGGATCTTCAGGAAAAAATCGTTCACGACGGCAACAATCTGCGTATTTATGTGCCATATGGAAAAGAGTGGTATCCTTACCTTATGCGCCGCATGGGAGAACGTCCCGCAAACGCATTTTTTGTCCTTAAAAACATAATGCGGGAATCACTGCACCGTGAGTAAGTCTTGGAGGCTATTTTGCGGATGAGGTATCAGATTTTGTTTTCCAGAGATCACTGAGCGT
>CAZDTO010000094.1:0-1506 GCA_964508395.1 uncultured Gammaproteobacteria bacterium
CCCCACACCCCCCTTCCGCCGCGCCCTCGCGGGAGGCCAGAATTTTTTCGCCGCCGATTCAAGTTTCGCTTCTTTCTGCAATACGCCTCTTTACTTCCTCATAAGAAATTTGTTCTGGCCACCAGAGGTTACCATGTAAATCATAAACAGGAATCAATAAGTCTAGTTTATTTCTATCTACTTCCATCATTACTTGGACGATTTGCTTTACCCTCTCTAAAAGTAGCTCTGTTCGATTTTCCTCTACATATTTGTACTCTTCTTGTTCGCGCACCCAGTCTTCTTCTGTTTCATAGGAAAGTACACTGAGAGGAGATTCTTGAAATTTTCTTCTATTCTCTTCTAGGATTTGTCCTACTCTTTCCTCATATTCTTCATTGCTCAATCTTCTCTTCATTGAAAAAATAACGCCACCTAAAAATCTTGGAGGTACTCTAGGTGATAGACGAAATCCAGTATCTGGATATGCCATTACTTGGTTTCTTTCATTTCGCTCATCGACAGGTGCGTCTTCATAAGCGTATACACCAAATGTATGAAGTTTTAAGTCGGGTAACTTTGATGGAGTGACTTCTCTATAGCGTGAGATATCGAAAATAACGGCTGTGGTTTCCAGGTGTGATTTCCAAAATCCACTATCTTGAATCGTTTGATCACCACCGGCCATACGTCCAACAATATTAAAAAATACGTCGGGATTCTTTTTACTTTTTAGTGTTCGCACATAAGCATCCTTATCTGCTGGATTACCAAACCGACCTCGTTCTATTCCTTCTTGCTCACGATGAGTCCCGATTAAGCCGTTATCAAAAATATTTCTAAGTTTTTCTAAATTAAAGTCCCAACTTATGATACTAAAGGCTGTGCCTGGTTCGTTAATATTTTGAACTTTTCCCATTACTTGCTCGACAACTTCTGGAGAGAGTAACTGCTCTAGAGATTCAGCAGAACTTTCACTTCTATTATTTTGTTTTTCTATGTTCCCTTCCATGATTTATATCTACTTTTCTTTTCTGCGAGGAGGATTACACATGACGGAGATTGAGAATGATAACTCCTGTGATAATTAAGGCAATTGCCAAACCGTCTAAAAGCGTTAAACGTTCTCGAAAATATATGATTCCGGCTAAAATCGCAGGTACCGCAACCATTGCTTGCCACCATGGAATTGCAACTGAAAGGCGGAGATCTTTCAAGAAAAAGAGCCAAATTATCGAGGAAATAGTATATGCGATTAACGCTCCAATGAAAAACAGCGGCCTTTTATTGAGAGTCCAAGACTTGGATGTGATATCCCCCGCAATAGAAACAATCGCGGCGAGTACTAACAGACCATTTGCAATGAGTAATTTCATAGTTTTATTTCAACAGCTCATCAACCGAAACATCAAGCGCATTGGCGAGTTTCTCTAAAATAGCAATAGTAACATTTACCTTGCCGCCCTCAATCGCGCTCATATAGCTCCTGTCCATATCAATAGCTCGGCAAATGTCGCCTTGCGACAT